>NZ_JAYRUC010000001.1:205402-350844 GCF_041919235.1 Pandoraea sp. | reverse complement strand
GAGACTACTCACGGGGTTACTCCTTGGCGCTTGCGCGCTGTTTTGATGAAGATTCGCACCTCTATCAAAACGGGTAACCCCGCCTCTTGGCAAGGCCTTACTGTCAGATCAAGTCTGAACTTCTACAGCTAATTCCAAGCGCAGCGAAGCGCGCCCATTGAGTGTCGAAGATGTCCAGTCAGTTGCAGCCTGACTGGACCGACCGCCGGGCCGTAGGGTGAACCATGATTTCGTTTTCCCCAATTCCGGCACGAACCTCAGTTCAAATCCGGGGCGATTCAGCCGCCAAATACTAGGCTTCCACGAGCGTGATCTCAATGCGCTCCTTCCCTCGCCCCGTATTTTTGCGTTTGAGTTTCACCGCGCCAATCTCGCGAGTCGATTTTGGATGCGTGCCTCCACATGCCATCATCGCAAAGCCCTCAACTTTCCAGTATCTTCGCTCTGTTTGGACGTTACTGAAATCGGTGAGGATAGGGAGGTTGCGCGTCGTCAAATTTGCTGCCTCTAATTCGATCTCGGGAAACAACGGCGCCAGGCTGACATCGCTCGCGAAATCGATGCGCGCCTTATCTTGTGCGATGTGGGCGCCGATGCGCTCGATGCCCGGGCACAGCCGATATACCAACTGCAAGACCATTTCTGCGGCAAAGTGCAGGCGCATCAGACGATAGCGCCGCTCCCAATCAATTCGCCATGTAGCGCTGTCCCCCACGCGTAGCGAATGGTCGTGCGGCAACGTATAAACGATTTCCAGACCGAGCTTTTCGGCCTTGATAACCGGATATCCGCCAAGTGAGCCGTAATCGCTTTCTTGGCCGCCAGAGAACGCAAAAAATATCGTCGACTCGACCTGCACTTGCGCACCGTCGACTCGACTGACAATGGTATCCAGCGTTGTTTTATATGGTTCGTCCCAGAATATTTTTCGCGTCACGAGTTGACCAGCCCTGTTCTTTCTTGACAAGGTTCATAGGGTAATCGAGCCGAACTTGAGTGGCTTGTACGATCTTGCGATCGGCGTCCGCGCCTCATTGCAACAACACCTGCCCGGTGTTCTCCCGACTGGAAATCTGCAAAATCACGAGGCGCCGCTTTTGCCGTCGAAGTGATTTGTAGTGGTCAACTCACGCCGGACATCCGAAAGATCATTTACACGACAAATTCCATTGAGTCGCTGCACATGCAGCTACGCAAGATCATCAAGGCGCGCGCCCACTTCCCGAGTCACGAAGCCGCGCTCAAGCTCATCTGGCCGGCGCTGCGTAACGTCATTGCCAAATGGACTGGTTCTCGACATGATCGGAAAAGCGCGATGACCCAGTTCGCTCTGCTTTACCCCGAGCGATTCAACATCGGGCTGTGAGTCTCAACCCACCTCACACACAGAAGTCCGAATACCTCCCCCCGCCGCGCCCGCACGCCAATCTACAACCGCTGCGGCAACGTCCGGAAATTCGTCGCGACCACGACAACGAACAGGGCGGGCAACACGACGACGCCCGGTTGCAATACCGACGGAAAGAACGTCGGCAACATCGATAGCAGCGGGAGCCACCAGGCAAGCGCGACGATAACTCGTTCTACGCCCGTCCAGGCGATCCAACGCGTCTGTCCCCCACAGAGATAGACGATCGGCAACAACAACCACGTCAGGTCATAGTAAAGAACATAAGGCTGGACCAGCAACGTGGCGATCACCGCCGCAGCAGACCGGACTTCAAAGCGAGCGCCGCGCGCCCATAGCGTCAGCGTCATCAGAACCACCGGTATCGCAACTGCCGCATGCACCACATAAGCGACCGGCAAACCGCCGCCAAGGCGACGGACCAGCGCGAACACCGACGGCATCGCCCTCAGAACGTCACTGGTGCCGCCGCTCACAACGACCGTGTTGAACCACGATGCGGCTTCAAAGAACCTGCCCCAGAGGGACACACCAAAAACCAAGGTGCTGATCGCGGCGAACACCGCGGCCGTTACGCCCATTGCCGCCAACGCACGGAAGTGCCGCCCGCAAAGGAATAGCAAGGGAAAGAGCACAGCAAGCTGTGGTTTGAGCACCAACATTCCAGCACAAACGCCGGCTGTCCACGGACGTCGCTCAAGCAACCCCAACGCGCCCGCCGCCAGCGCAGCAGTCACCAGCGCATTCTGACCGTGCGCCACAGCGACCCAGATGCCCGGAAACGCCACAACGGCGACCCATGGCAACGCGCCGCGCGCAACCGCTGGCGCGCACGCCCGCAGTAGGCAGGCGATGCCGATAGCGCAAAAGCAAGCGTACGAAATGCCGTAGGGAAGTAAGGCAAGCGGATAAACCAACAACTGGAATGTCGGTGGATAAACCCACGGCGCATAGTATCCGGCGAACAACCTGTCTTCCACCGCGCCCAGCGCGACCGGATCGAATGCAGCCACGGCAGTCTGGTGCAACGTGACGTACGACGCACTCCAGAAGACCCTGAAGTCCGCGCCCATCGGCGGCATGCCCGGCTCATGAAGCATCCAGCGCACTGCCCATGTCGTCAGCACAAAGAGCTGGCACCCCAAAATCACGGCCGCATACACCACCATTCGCTCGCGATTGAGCCAACGCGACTTCAATTCGCGCGCACCCCCGGCAACCTCGCTCTTCGCACTTTGCATAGGCATTTAGTTGGATATCGGGAGGAGGTCACTGACCGCCGCAGCCTCCCATTGCCCGGCCTCATGATAATCGGGCCGAGCGTTGCCGAGCCAATGGCACAGGTAAGCCTTAACGCAATGCCTCCGCCCCCCGGGAATCGCCATATCCCAATATCCTTCACACGCGCTCCCCCCATCCCGCTACGTGCCTCCTGAGGCCAATTTCTCTGGCCCACCCGCAATAACCACTTGCGGGATTCGCTCTGCAAATGGGAGAAGACAACTCTGCGCCGGTTTGGTAATATACGTTTCGTAGTCATTACGTATATAGAGGTTCGCAAATGGGTATCGTGAAGATATCGGAGCAGATGCACGAGGCACTGCGCAATACCAGCGGCGCGCTCAGCCGATCGATCAACGCGCAAGCCGAACATTGGCTGCGTGTCGGCATGCTTGCCGAGCTCAATCCCACGCTGAGCTACGGTGATATTTGCCGCAAGCTCATCGATTCCGAAGGTGCCCGGGCCGTTGAGGCCGAGGTCGTCGCTTCTCCAGCAACCGGTGCACCCGTCACCGTATTCAATAAGGTGGCGTAATGGTGCGCGAACGCGTTGTCATCCGATCCAAAGAAGAAATCGCCCTGTCGCGTCGCGCAGGCGAATTGGCCGCGCAGGTGCTCGCGATGATTGGCGAACACGTCAAGCCCGGCGTCACGACCGATGCGCTCGACCGCCTGTGTCACGACTTCATCGTCGACGAACTGAAAGCGATCCCCGCCAATATCGGTTATCACGGCTATCCGAAAACCGTGTGTGCGTCGGTGAATCACGTCGTCTGCCACGGCATTCCCGGTGAGAAGAAGCTGCACGACGGCGATATCGTGAACATCGACGTCGCGCTCATCAAGGACGGCTGGTATGGCGACACGAGCCGCATGTACTACGCCGGCAAGCCGAGCATTCTCGCCAAACGTTTGGTCGATACGACCTTCGAAGCGATGCTCGCGGGCATTCGCGCCGTGCGCCCGGGTGCAGCGCTCGGCGACGTCGGTTACGCGATCCAGTCCGTGGCGCACCGCGAAGGCTTCAGTATCGTGCGCGACTATTGCGGCCACGGCATCGGCACCACGTATCACGACGACCCGCAAGTGTTGCATTACGGACGTCCCGGCACGGGGCTTACGCTTCGCCCGGGAATGATCTTCACCATCGAGCCGATGGTCAACGTGGGCAAACCGGACACCAAGCAACTCGCGGACGGCTGGACAGTCGTTACACGCGACCGTTCCTTGTCCGCCCAATGGGAGCACATGGTCGCAGTGACGGACACAGGCTTCGAGGTCCTCACGCATTGGCCAGACGGCCTCGGAGAATACGCCCGCTTCGGCACGCTCGATGTCAACGCGACCACCGCAAACGCTGCCTGATCCAATGCGCTGGGGCGCGGAGTCCGCGCCTCAGACGTCGTCCGGTGCGTCGTCGAGCCCAAGCAGACGATCGGCGTAGCGACGGTACAGCCATCCGGAGACCGCCGTCGCAACCGCCACCCACGCGACTGACAAGACCGTCTGCAGTACCAGCGTGCCGAGCACCACCGTCGTGGCCGCCGGCAAGACTTGCAGCAACATCGCAAACAGGACCGTGACGACAACGCCAGCAACGATCAACGGCAAGATCGCCGCAATCGTTGTGCCGAACATCACCCAGAAGTGACCGCGCGAGTCCTGCCAAACCGCGCGCCAACGCTTGCTACGTCCGGCAGCAATCTGCGGGAAGACAAGCGAAACGCGTATCAGCACAAAGAACAACGCACACACCGACAGAGCGAGTAGTGTGGCTAGCGCTGCGTAGGAATTGCCATGCCCGGCCACTCGAAGCGCTAGCGCCGCTGCGAAGGCAACCATCAGCCACACTACGAAAAAGCCGACGAAAATCTGAATCGAAGTCCAGAGATAGCGCCAGAGATCGCGTCCATACCAATGACCTTGGCGCGCAGTCTCCGGGCCGAGAATCGTGTGGCGGAACACGTGGATGGCGAGCACCGAAAACGCCACGCAATTCACGATCAAGACACCGAACGACATGAGGGCGATGCGCAGCCGGTAGATCGCCGGCTCGCCGCTCTGCGACGCAGTCAGTGCGAGCTGCTTGAGCGAAACGCTAAGCGCCGACGTGATGAGTATGACGACGGCAATCGTCAGACATAACCATGGACGATGGCGTAACGCGTTGAAGCCGTCGCGCCATGCGCCCTTGAAACATTGCTTGAACGTGATCGGTTCCATGCTCTCCCTTGAGCGGATTTTGCTTCGTTCATCGAAGCTGTACTGCGTCGGAGCGTTACAACGACGCCATTCTTGCAGATCGGCTCAGGACTGACAATTACGCGCCGTAAGGACAGGGGCGCGGTGTCGACTCAAATTCGAGACGAGACGAGACGAGAGGGGGCGAGAGGGGGCGAGAGGGGGCGAGAGGGGGCGTGGCGGCCTGTGGCGCGGCGCGGGGTGGGGGGGGTGGGGTGTGGCGAGATGTGGCGGGGTGTAGCGGGGTGTAGCGTGGTGTGGCGGGACGGCAGCGGCGGAATAAACGCGAGCGACTCGGCAAGCGGCGAGAGACGCTGAGCGGAGCAGCGCGCCGACGATCTGCGGGGAGCGGCCAGGAGCGGCGGGACCCGGAGGTCTCGCGCCCGCGCGGCTCGATGCGCATCGCGGGCGGTTGGCACTTCAGGCGGCCATCACCTTGCGCAGTACCGCAGCGTGCGTGACTACGCCGACCAGCCGTGCGGCCTCGTCGAGCACGGGCAGGGTGCCGTGCCGTTGTGCCGTGAGCAACGGCACCAATTCGGAGAGCGGCATGCCGGCCGTGGCCGTCTTCAGTTCAGCTTGCATGACATCGCGAACCGCCGGGCGCTGACCCGTGCCGATCGAAACGCCGAAACGCGGCCAATGCTGACGGCGCGCGCGACGCGTGTGAAGGTCGTGGCGCGTTATCACACCGATCACGCGCGCGTCGCCATCGACGACCGGCAGCGCGTCCAGCCCGTGGCGCTGTAACAACCGCCATGCGGCCGGTGCTTCGTCATGTGCCTGAACCTTCGCCAGCGGCGGGGTCATGACGTCGGCACAGGTCAGCTCGCGCGCACGTCGCGCATACGCTTCGCGCTGCGTGTCACGCAGCAGGCTGGCCAGATCGTCGGGAGAGATGTCGAACAGTTCGCTACGGCGGGCGAGGGCCTTCTCTGCGTCGGCCGTGGTCACCGGTATGGCCGCGGCATTGACCGGGCGCGCAGGGGCCTTCGCGCGCATGGCATGCGGATAACGATGGCCGGTCAGCGCGTGATAACCGATGGCGGCACCGAGCAGCACGACCGACTGGGCGGCAATCGGCTCGAACACGAAGCCGTAGCCCAGCGCGTGAACGGCCGGGCCACCGAGTACGGCCGTCAGTGCAACGGCGCCCGACGGCGGGTGCACGCATCTCAGCGTAAACATCAAAGCAATAGAGACGCCAACCGCCGTGGCCGCCGCGACGATCGGCGAGGGGATGTAGGTCGCACACGTCACGCCGACGACGGCGGCAACGAGATTGCCGCCGAGAATCGACCAAGGTTGCGCGAGCGGACTCGCCGGCACGCCAAACAGCAGAACCGCCGACGCGCCCATGGGGGCGACCAGCCACGGTATGTAGGTCGCGGGGCCGAGCATCCAGAGCATCAGACCACCGGTCAACGCGATCCCGCAAAGCGCGCCAAAGCCGGCGCGAAGCCGCTCACGCCAATGCACGGCCACCACGGCAGGCAGAAAACCTGCCAGCCAGTCCCTTACGTCGCGTCGTGTCATTGCCATGTCGTCCCGCTCCACCGTGTGCACCCGTTTAGGGCGGCGTCTTGATATTTTGTGCATGGTATATCGTATATCGATGGATTGCGAGGGCATGAGCGCGTGATTTTAGTGGTGCGGCGCAGCGAAATCACCGGTATGACCCGACAGACATCGAAGCGGTGCACCAAACTCAGGAAAACGAGACACAAAAGGCGTGAACCTTGCTGGTGAGGGAAACCAGGCCTATAGAGGACGCGCTGGGGTCAGGAGCGGTAGGAAACGCACGGGTGCAGGGGCGGCAGGGGCAGCAGGGGCAAGCGAGGTAAGCGAGGTGAGAGAGGTGAGAGAGGTGAGAGAGGCAGGAGAGGCAGGAGAGGCAGGAGAGGCGGGAGAGGCAGGAGAGGCAGGAGAGGCAGGAGAGGCAGGAGAGGCAGGAGAGGCAGGAGAGGCAGGAGCGGCAGGAGAGGCAGGAGAGGCAGGAGAGGCGGGAGAGGCGGGAGAGGCGGGAGAGGCAGGAGAGGCAGGAGAGGCAGGAGAGGCAGGAGAGGCGGGAGAGGCAGGAGAGGCAGGAGAGGCAGGAGAGGCGGGAGCGGCGGGAGAGATGGGAGAAGTGGGAGAGGGAGTAGATGCGGTTGGGAACGCAGAGGTGGCAGGGGGAGTCGCGGGAGTAGTGGTGGCGGAGGCCGTGATGGCGCTGGGGAATCAAGCGAAGCGTGGAGCGCGGCGGGACCGGGAAGGCATGCGGCCGGGCATTGCGCCCTGCCGCATGGCTGGCAAGTCAGCGGAAATTCACGGATTTCACCGTCGATCGGCGTCCGTCAGCGCCCGCCGCCGAGCACGATTTGCGCAATCACGCCCGAACTGTTGACGACCAGCAGGAAGTCACCGCCGACACCCACCCAGTGATGACCGCGTGGCGGCGGGTTCAGATGGTATTGGCGATAGTCGTCGACCACGTACTGGCGGTCTCGATACTGCTGAGGCACGCGATCGCCGCGTCGCCAATCCGGGTGCCGCCAGGAATCGTCGCCCCGACCCGGACCGGCTTGGCCGCGTGGGGGTGGCCCTGCGTGATAGCCTTTCGGCCCTCCACGCTGAGGCGCATGACCTGGAGGGCCACCATGGGGTCGCGCCGGGCGTTGGCCCTGTGGACCTGGACCGCCCGGGCGTTGCCCGTAAGCACCACCCGGACCACCCTGTGGTGGGCCGCCTTGAGCGAAGACAAGGGCGGAGGATGCCGCCAGACCGGCGGCCAGGCAAAGCGATAGTGTCTTGCGCATCTTCATTGTTTGCACTCCTTATCGTACAGTCCACGGACCGAACGCGGGGGAAGCATTCGAGATGACTTGCCAGCGACGGCCCTTGCATTCGCGCGACTCGCACCGCGGGCGAGCATGAATGGAAGCGAAAGCCGTGCACTCATCCTACCACCCCGGTGCAAAAAAACGCCCGGGCATGCCGAATGTCGTTTGACTTGGGACATGCGCCGGGCAAGCAGGGACGCAGGGAAGAACGCTTTCGGATACGTATCGACAGGCAGCAAGGTGCATCGAAACCGGCGGCGCGCCAGGCACGTCGGGGGCAGATCGGCGCGCCACTCGTCTTGGGGGATACGAGTGCGGCCGCCGGTTCGATGCGTCCAATTCAGCGTGGCGGCCCGCCCCGCGTATCGGGCCGCCACGCTTGTCACAAATCCGATTCGGACGGCCGCCTGTTAAGTGGCGCCGGCGGCGCCGACTGTGCCGCTTGTGCCGCTCGTGCCGCTCGTGCCGCTTATGCCGCTTATGCCGGCCGCCGGCGTGGCGTGGGCCGGCGCGTTGGGGGCGATGGACGCGTTAGCCGTTTGGGGTGTCCCAGGGGCGTTCGCAACGGGCGCAGGGTCCCAGCCACCGCCGAGCGCGCGGATCAGGTTGACGGTCGACACGGCCTGTGCCCCGGCGAGCTGAACGGCACTGCGTTGCGTCTGCAACACCGTGCGCTCGGCATCGATCACGTCGAGATAGGCAATCGAGCCTTCCTGATATTGCATGCGCGAGAGCTGGGCGGCACGACTCGACGCTTTTACCGCGTCGTTCTGTGCCTGCGTTTGCTCTGCGAGCAGGCGCAGGTTCGACAGGTTGTCCTCGACCTCCCGGAATGCCACGAGCACTTGCTGGCGATAGTTCGCGACATCCTCTTCGTACAGCGCTCGGGCACGCGACAGATTGCCGCTGCGCGCGCCGCCATCGAAGATCGGCATCGAGAGCAGCCCGCCCACGACCGGGCCGAGCAGGAAGGTGCGGCTCGACCAGTTGAACAGGTCGCCCAGCGTGGCCGCTTCGAAGCCGCCCGAGCCGGTGAGCGAGAGCGACGGGAAGAATGCCGCCTTTGCGACCCCGATGCGCGCGTTCGCCGCAGCCATCGCACGCTCGGCCGCCGCGATATCCGGGCGCCGCTCGAGCAGGGCGGACGGCAGACCCGCCGGGATTCGCACCGTGACCGGCACGAGCGGCGCGGGTGAGAATGTGAACTCCGCAGGCGCCTTGCCGAGCAGAATCGCGAGACTATGCTCGGACGCCGCGCGCAGGCGTGCCACCGCCAGCGCATCGGATTGCGCCGTTGCGAGTTCGGCCTTGGCGCGCGCCACGTCCAGCTCGCCGATATCGCCTTCGGCAAAGCGTCGCTGTACCAGCTTGAGCGCTTCTTCGCGCAACTTCACCGTTTGCGCATACAGCGCCTGTTCGCCATCGAGTTCGCGCAGGTTGAAATAGTTCTGCGCGACATCGGCTTGCAGCGCGAGTTGCACCGAGCGGTAAAGCGCTTCGCTCTGCTCGGCGTCCGCACGGGCGGCCGCAACGCTATCCGAGACTCGTCCGAACAGATCGACTTCATAGCCGACGCTCGCTTGCGCACGCCACAGCGTATACGGCGCGATGTTCGTGCCATCCGGCTGCATTTGCGAGGCGGGCGAGATCTTCTGGCGCGACGGCCCGAACCCTGCATCGAGCGTCGGGAACAACGCCGCGCGGGCCTGACGTTGAACGCCACGCGCTTCCAGCACGCGCGCGGCCGCGGCCTTCAGATTCTGATTGGCGCTTAGCGCGTCTTGCTCGAACTTGTCGAGCGTGGCGTCGCCGAACACCTTCCACCATTGACCGCGTGCGACCGCCTCGGCGGGCTCGGCGGGCTTCCACGTCCCGGCTTCGCCGGCAGGCAGCGCGGCTTCCTTGAACGCCGTGGGCGTGCCGCCCTGCGTCGAGAGGCTCACCTTCGGCACTTCGTAAGTGGGGGCCATCGAGCAGCCCGCCGTCACCAGCAGAGCGCCGAGCAAGCTCGAGACGCCCAGACTGCGTTTGATCCATTGCAATTGCATGATTGGCATCCTTCAGACTTCGGCTTCGGCCTTGACGTTGGCGGGCATGGTCGACGCGTGGGCGCTATGTAGCGGCTTCTTCCCGGCGAGCGTGCGCAGCAGCACATAGAACACCGGCGTCATCATCAGACCGAAACCGGTCACGCCGATCATGCCGAAGAACACGGCCACCCCCATCGCGTGGCGCATTTCCGAACCGGCGCCGGTCGACGTCACCAGCGGCACCACGCCCATGATGAACGCGATCGACGTCATCAGAATCGGACGCAGGCGCAGGCGGCTCGCCTCGATCGCGGCGGCCACGGTACTGCGGCCCTGCATTTCAAGCTCTCGTGCGAACTCCACGATCAGGATCGCGTTTTTCGCGGACAGCCCCACCAGCACCATCAGACCGATCTGCGTGAAGATGTTGTTATCCCCACCCGTCAGCCATACGCCGAACAGCGCGGACAGAATGCTCATCGGCACGATCATGATGACGGCGAGCGGCAGCGTCAGGCTTTCGTACTGCGCAGCAAGGACCAGGAACACCAGCAGCACCGAGATCGGGAAGACCCACAGCGCCGAGTTGCCCGCGAGAATCTGCTGATAAGTCAGGTCCGTCCATTCGAACTTCACGCCGCGCGGCAGCGTCTCGGCGGCAATGCGCTCCACGGCGGCCTGCGCCTGACCCGACGAGTAACCGGGAGCCGGTCCACCGTTGACGTCGGCCGCGGTGTAGCCGTTGTAGCGCACCACCATTTCCGGGCCATACGTCGGCGACACCTTCACCAGCGACGAGAGCGGCACCATCTCGCCATTGCTGTTGCGGGTCTTGAGCAGACCGATGTCTTCCGCATGCGCGCGGAACGGCGCATCGGCCTGTACACGCACCTGGTACACGCGGCCGAATTTGTTGAAGTCGTTCACGTAGAGCGAGCCGAGGTAGATCTGCATGGTGTCGAACACGTCGGTGATCGGCACGCCAAGCTGCTTCGCCTTCACGCGGTCGAGATCCACGTTCAGTTGCGGCACGTTGATCTGGTACGACGAGAATGTCGGGCCCAGTTCCTTCGTCTGCGACGCCTTCTTGATGAACGCTTGCGTGGCGTCGTTCAGGGCTGCATAGCCAAGCGCACCGCGATCTTCAATTTGCAACTTGAAGCCGCCGAGCGTGCCCAGACCCAGCACCGGCGGCGGCGGGAACACCGCGATGAACGAATCCTTCATCTTCGAGTACGCACCGTTGAGCTGCCCAGCGATGGCCGCCGCCGAGAGCGTCTTGGCGTGACGCTCGGCGAACGGCTTGAGCGTGACGAACACGATGCCCGCCGACGACGAGTTGGTGAACCCATTGACCGACAGACCCGGAAAGGCCACAGCGCTCTGCACGCCCGGCGTCTTCAGGGCGATATCCGTCATGTCGCGAATCACTTTCTCGGTGCGGTCGAGCGACGCGCCGTTAGGCAACTGCGCGAACGCAACCAGATACTCCTTGTCCTGCGCCGGCACGAAACCGCCCGGCACCACCTTGCTCAGCAAAATCGTGGCGCCAAGCAGCACCGCGAAGATCGCCATCATGAGCGCCTTGCGGCCGACTACACGGGTCACGCCGTGACCGTACTTTTCCGATCCGCGCTGGAACACACGGTTGAACGCGGCAAAGAAGCCGCCCAGATAACGGTTCATCTGACGCGAGAGCCAATCCGGCTTGGCGTGATGGTCCTTGAGCAGCAGGGCGGCCATGGCCGGCGACAGCGTGAGCGAGTTGAACGCCGAGATCACCGTCGAGATGGCGATGGTCATGGCGAACTGCTTGTAGAACTGCCCCGTCAGACCGGACATGAAGGCGAGCGGTACGAACACCGCGACCAACGTGAGCGCAATCGCAATGATCGGACCGCTCACTTCCCGCATGGCCTGATAGGTCGCCTCCTTGGGCGAGAGGCCGGCCGCGATGTTCCGTTCCACGTTCTCGACCACCACGATGGCATCGTCGACCACGATACCGATGGCCAGCACCATCCCGAACAGCGACAACGCGTTGATCGAATAGCCAAAGCCGAGCAGCAGGGCAAAAGTGCCCACAATCGACACCGGCACGGCGAGCAGCGGAATGATCGACGCACGCCATGTCTGCAGGAACACGATCACCACCAGAACCACAAGGGCGATGGCTTCGAGCAGCGTGTGCACCACCGCCTTGATCGACGAACGCACGAACTGCGTCGGATCGTAGACGATGCGGTACTCGACGCCCGGGGGCATGTCCTTTTGCAGGTCGGCCATCGCTTCGCGGACCTGGTCCGAGATCTGCAACGAGTTCGCGCCGGGCGACTGATTGATCGCAAGCGCCACCGCCGGCTGATTGTCGAGCAACGAGCGCAGACTGTATTGCGAAGCGTCGAGCTGAACGCGGGCCACATCGCCCAGATGCGTGATGGCACCGTCCGGCGACGATTTCAGGATGATGTCGCGGAATTCCGCTTCCGTGTTCAGGCGGCCACGCGCATTGACGTTGAGCTGCAACGGCGTGTTCGGGCCGGCCGGCGCCGCGCCGATGACCCCGGCGGCGACCTGCACGTTCTGCTCGCGAATGGCCTTCACGACATCCGAGGCGGTCAGGCCACGTTGCGCAACCTTGGCCGGATCGAGCCAGACACGCATCGAGTAGTCACCCGCCCCCCACAACTGCACTTCACCCACGCCCTGGATGCGCGAGAGGCGATCCTTCACGTTGATGAGCGCATAGTTGCGCAGGTAGGTCATGTCGTAGCGATGGTTCGGCGAGAGCAGGTGCACCACCATCGTGAGCGTTGGCGAGGACTTGATCGTCGTCACGCCAAGACGCTGCACGTCTTCCGGCAGGCGCGGCAGGGCTTGCGAGACGCGGTTCTGCACAAGCTGTTGCGCCTTGTCCGGGTCGGTGCCCAGCCGGAACGTCACGGTCGTGGTGAGGTTGCCGTCGCTGTTCGCCTGCGACTGCATGTACAGCATGTTCTCCACGCCATTGATCTGCTCTTCGAGCGGTGCGGCGACCGTCTCGGCGATCACCTTCGGATTGGCGCCAGGGTATTGGGCGTGCACGACGACCGACGGCGGGACCACTTCCGGGTACTCCGATATCGGCAACTGGAACACGGCGATCAGGCCGGCCAGCAGCGTGATGACCGAAAGTACCCCCGCGAAGATGGGCCGGTCGATAAAGAATTTTGATATGTTCATGACGAGACTCTTGGGGGTCGTTCAGCGCGCAGTGCGTGATTGCTCAGAGGTGCCTGGACGCATTTCACGAACGCGTCGCCTTTGCGGCCGCCGCGACCGACTGGGTCGTGGCGGGCGTGACGCTTGCGCTGTCCTTGCTTGCGGCGCGGGTGGCTGTCGCGGGTTTGGCTGGCGTGGCGAGTGCATCGTTCGCGGCCATGGCGGGCGTGGTGATGTCTGGGTTGTCGCCCGTATCACCGGCCATCTTCACGGCCTTGGGCGTGACCGGATCGCCCGGACGTACGCGCTGCAAACCGTTGACCACGATGCGCTCGCCATCCTTCAGACCGCCGGCGATCTCGACGAGGCCGCCGTGGCGCTCACCCAACTGCACTTCGCGGTACTGCACCTTGTTCTGTGCGTCGACCACGAGCACGAACTTCTTGCTCTGATCGGTACCGATGGCCGCTTCGTCGACGAGCAGCGCTGGGTGCGGCTCGCCGCCGCCCACGCGAATGCGGGCGTACAGGCCCGGCACCAGCGCGCCGTCGGCGTTGTCGAAGCGCGCGCGCACGCGAATCGTGCCCGAGGTGGTGTCGAAGCGGTTGTCGACCGAGTACACCGTACCCTTGCGCGAGTAACCGGACTCGTTGGCGAGACCCAGATCGACAGGCACGCCGCTCGGGTTGCCGGTATCGCGTGAGAGATAGCGCAGATACGTCTGCTCGTCGACATCGAACGCCGCATAGATCGGTGAGACCGACACCACGGTCGTCAATGCCGGGGACTGGGCGCCGGCCGACACCGTGTTGCCCACCGTAATTTCCGCGCGCGAGACGCGACCCGCAATCGGCGACACGATCTGCGTATAGCCAAGGTTGATGCGAGCGGTTTCCAGCGCGGCGCGGGCGGCCTTTACGTTGGCGGCCGCTTCGCGGGCGGCGTTTTCCTTCTGATCGAAATCTTTCTTGGCGATGGCGTTATCCGCGATCAGGCGCTGTGCGCGTGCGAGGTCGGTACTGGTGAAGACGTCGCGCGCCTGCGCCGATGCGAGTTGCGCGGCAGCGCGGTCGACCTCGGCCGCATACGGACGCGGATCGATCGTGAACAGGGCGTCGCCCTTCTTCACGAGTTGGCCGTCCCTGAAATGCACGGCGGTGATGGTGCCCGACACGAGCGGCTTGATGTCGACGCGATCCACGGCGTCAAGCCGGCCGGAATAGCTCTGCCAGTCGGTGACGGTACGTGAGATGACGTTGGCCACATCCACTTCCACCGTCGGCATGACTTGTGCGGCGGGCGGCGTGCTGGCGTCGACACGCACGACGGTGAGTGTGCCGAGCGCCACGAGCGCCACCGTGACGGCGGCGCCAATGAGGAGGGGTTTGCGAGCGAGAGCGGTCATTATTCAAATCTCCGGGATCGGATGGACTCAATGGGCAGAGCGGGTGGCAGGGGGCGCCAGCCGGCGTGTCAGGAATGCAGCCACTTCGCGCAGTGCGGCGGGCAGGGCGGCCAAGCCGTGATGCGAAGCGCTGCGATGGCGCGTGACCTGCGTCGGCACGCCGGCCGCGATGAGTTCGGCAGCGTACTTTTCGGCCTCGACGTGCAGCAGGTCGTGCTCGGCGGAAGCGATCAGCGTGGGCGGCAGGCCCGCAAGACGGCGCGACTCGAGCGGTGCGGCATAGGGATGCAGGCGCTGCGTCGCATGCGGCAAGTAGGCGCGATAGCAGCGGGCGCACTCGTTGGCTTCGATATCGCTGGGCGTGCGCCCATCGGCGAGCCGCGTCATGCTGGGGTCGAGCAGCGGCGCGAGCAGCGCTTGCGCCGAGATGACGACTTCACCGCGATCGCGCGCAATCATCGTGAGGGCTGCGGCAATGTTGCCACCGGCGTCGTGGCCGGCCACGGCCATGCGGCGCGGGCTGGCGCCATAGCGGCGGGCGTGGCGTTGCACCCAGAGCGCAGCACGCCAGGCGTCTTCCGGCGCGGCGGGAAATGGGTGGTCCGGGGCGAGCGAGTAGCCCACCGAGACGACCAGCGCCGGGATGTGCGACGCAAGATAGCGGGCAGCGGCATCGCCATCGTCGAGCGAGCCCTTGCAGAACCCCCCGCCGTGGAAGTACAGCACCGCAGGCAGGTGCGCTTCGAGCGGCACCACGACACCGGGCTCTCCGGCGTGCGCGTGGGCTACGCCCGAAGTGACGGGACCGGCCGGCCGGTACAGGCGCAAGGTGACAGGACCGGTATGACCGGTGATGATCACCTCTTCGATGCGCAGTCCGTCGTCGGTGCGGTACGTTTGGACCGGTCGTCCCACGGGCGGCTTGGCGTTGGCAGACATATGGCTTCGGGCTCGCGCGAGCGATACCCCTCTGATGACATTCGATGGAGCGAAGTCTAGAGGCCACGGACATCGGGATAAACGCCTATAATTTGGCAACACTGTTCGGCTGACTCGACTAATCGACGTCGGCCTTATCGGCATTGGCTTATATGGCCGACCAATTTGACGGTGCGTGTGCGATTGGGGCGATCAATGCCGGATCGGTCAGTGCAACAGCGGTTTCGAATGGGGAAACATCATGGATCGCTTACAAGCGATGCAGGTCTTTACACGCGTTGTCGAGGCGAACAGTTTTTCGCGCGCGGCCGACAATCTCGGTTTGCCGCGCACCTCGGTGACGACGATTATTCAGAACCTTGAATCGCATCTGGGCACGCGGCTGTTGCAGCGTACGACCCGGCGGCTCAATCTGACGCCCGATGGCGCGGCGTACTACGAGCGATGCCTGCGAATCCTCGCGGATATCGAGGAAACGGAAGCGTCGTTCCGGGAGAGCAGTCAGCGTGTGCGCGGCAAGCTGCGCATCGACATGCCGGGCTCGCTCGGCAAGCTGGTGGTGCTGCCGTCGCTGTGCGAATTCCATGACCGCTATCCGGAAGTCGAACTGATGGTCGGCATGGGGGATAAGCCGGTCGATCTGATACAGGAGGGTGTCGATTGCGTGTTGCGCGTTGGCACGCTTCAGGATTCGAGTCTTGTGGCGCGGCGCGTGGGCCTGTTTCAAAGCCTGACGTGCGCGTCGCCGGCCTATCTGGAGCGCATGGGCATGCCGCATTCGCTGGACGACCTGCAACGGCACACGGCGGTGCACTACTTTTCGAGCCGAACGGGGCGCGTGATCGAAGAACAGTTCCTCGTGGACGGCAAGGAAGTCGAGATCCACATGCCCGGTGCGGTGGCTGTCAACGACGCCGAGGCTTATCTGCAACTGGGGCTTGCGGGTTTCGGGACGGTGCAGCTCGCACGCTTCATGGCGCTGCCGTATCTGCAATCGGGCCAACTCGTGGAGATCCTGCACCAATGGAAGCCGCCCCCCATGCCAATCTCGGCGGTGTACCCGCATAACCGTCACCTGTCCCCCAAGGTTCGGGTCTTCGTCGACTTCATTGCCGAACTCTTTGAGCGTTGCCCGTTGCTGCAAGGGCTCGACGAGACGGCCGGTCAATGCAAGCCCACGGTGGCCGATGCCGACGCAGACAGTCGCTGGGCCTCGTATGGCACGGAGATGTCGCCGCAAGAAGTCGTGGTTTGACAGCGGTGCCGGCGGCGCGACGTTGGGCAGCGCGGCGGCCTCTGCGCCGACTTGCCCTTCTGTCGCGAAAGTCGTGGCAACGTATAGCACGCCACGCTTGGGACAATTCTTAATAAAAAATACTCAATCGTTGGGCATCAGAAGTGGTTTGTTGCCGCGCTTGCGGCCCGGCGTCGTGCCTTTCGACGCCATACGGTGCCAGCCCCGTTGGGGGAGAGCGCCGGAATTCCCGTCTTTTCGTGCGTTTTTTCCTTGACTTGAATCGACCGATGTCGCGACGCATTCGCAATAGGACACGCCGTTTGTGCCTGTCGGAATTTTGCAGAATCGTGTTCGCAGGTGTCCGATGTTTAACTGATTCAAGGAGCGAAGAACCATGAACGAGAACGATCTGGAACTGCAACTCAATGACGACCAAATTCGCCACATTCAGGCAATCACCGGACAGCGCATTGGCGCGATCCGGGTCGTGTCGAGCTTCCCGGAACTTCGGGGCGTTCAAGGCGCGCAAGGCGCGCAGGGCGCCTATGCAAATGGGGTGCAAGGCCATCTGAACGGTCAGGGTCTGCAAGGCGTACAAGGCGTCCAGGGCATGCAGGGTCCGCAAGGTATGCAAGGTATGCAAGGCGCACAGGGTGCGCAAGGTATGCAGGGTCCGCAAGGCGTCCAGGGCGTTCAGGGCGTTCAGGGTATGCAGGGTCCGCAGGGCTATCAACACGCCCAAGGTCTCCAGGGCGCGCAGGGGCTGCAAGGTATGCAAGGCGCCCAGGGCATGCAGGGTCCGCAAGGCATGCAAGGCGCTCAAGGCATGCAGGGGCCGCAAGGTATGCAAGGTGCTCAAGGCATGCAGGGTCCGCAAGGCATGCAAGGTGCGCAGGGCATGCAGGGTCCGCAGGGCTATCAGCACGCGCAGGGCGTTCAAGGTGCGCAAGGCATGCAGGGTCCGCAAGGCATGCAAGGTGCGCAAGGCATGCAAGGACCGCAAGGCATGCAAGGACCGCAAGGTATGCAAGGTGCACAAGGCGTGCAGGGTCCGCAAGGCTATCAGCACGCGCAGGGCGTTCAAGGTGCGCAAGGCATGCAAGGACCGCAAGGTATGCAAGGTGCACAAGGCATGCAGGGACCGCAAGGCATGCAAGGTGCACAGGGCATGCAGGGTCCGCAGGGCTATCAGCACGCTCAGGGCATTCAGGGCGCGCAGGGACTGCAAGGCGCTCAGGGTATGCAGGGACCGCAAGGCATGCAAGGCGCTCAGGGTATGCAAGGACCGCAAGGCATGCAAGGCGCTCAGGGTATGCAAGGACCGCAAGGCATGCAAGGTGCACAGGGCGTGCAGGGTCCGCAGGGCTATCAGCACGCTCAGGGCATTCAGGGCGCGCAGGGACTGCAAGGCGCTCAAGGTATGCAGGGACCGCAAGGCATGCAAGGTGCACAGGGCATGCAGGGTCCGCAGGGCTATCAGCACGCTCAGGGCATTCAGGGCGCGCAGGGACTGCAAGGCGCTCAGGGTATGCAGGGACCGCAAGGCATGCAAGGTGCACAGGGCGTGCAGGGTCCGCAGGGCTATCAGCACGCTCAGGGCATTCAAGGCGCGCAGGGTATGCAGGGTCCGCAAGGCATTCAAGGTGCACAAGGCATGCAAGGTGCACAAGGTATGCAAGGTCCGCAGGGCTATCAGGACGCTCAGGGCCTCCAGGGTGCACAAGGCGTGCAGGGACCGCAAGGTATGCAGGGCGGTCAGGGCGCTCAAGGCTCGCAAGGACTGCACTGATTCCGCAGGACCAATTTGTCGGACACGGACGCGAAACGGTGAATGTCACCTGTCGCTTATGTCTGCGTCCGTAAGATGCGGCTCGAATAGCCAGTCCGTCGAGTCGCGAATCCCGGGTGCCTGCCCTGGCACCCGGCAATGGAGCTGCGGTCATGTCGTCAACTCTCGTACATTTGTCAGCAGAACAACGCGCGCGTTTGTTCAACGCGACAGGCGCGCCGCTGCGCAGACTCAGTGTTGAGCCATCCACGGGCATCGGCGTTGCCGTCGATCGCTACTGCGCCCGGTGCCTGCTGACCGAAGACCTGCCCGGCGTTCACATCGAACCCGATGGTATTTGTCAGGCCTGTCATGCGTTTGCGGCGGAAGCGGCGCGTGGCGACTACACACAGCGTCGGCTGCTCGATGTCGTGCAGGCGTGGCGCGGCGAAGGCACGCCGGATTGCGTGGTGGCCTATTCCGGCGGCAAGGACAGCGCGCTTACCTTGATGCTGGCCGTGAAGGAATTGAATCTGCGCCCCATCGCCGTGCTCGTCGACAACGGCTTCATTCCCGATGAAGTCAAGGACAACGCGCGGGCATTCTGCTCACGCTTCGATGTGCAGTTGATCGTCGAAACGATCGATATTCGGCAAGTGGCCCGAGAATCGCTCACGTCCGCGTCCGGCAAGATTCCCTGCTCCTCGTGCATCGGCGGGGTGTTCGCCGCGATGGCGAAAACCTGCAGAACCTACGGCGTGAGGCTCATTCTCAGTGGGCACCGGTTCCCGCCGCTGGCCTATCCCGTGAGCGGATTCACGAAGCGCGAAACCGACAATGGTTTCCTCTGTGCCTCACCGCTGCTCGCGCGAGGACTGAGCGAGGCCGAGCAAATGGAATGGATCCGCGATGCCGGCTGGGAACCTACCGACATCGCCGGCAACACGTCGAACTGCAAGCTGATCGGCGTGGTGGAACAGCATCTCTATGACGTGCAGGGATTCAACCCGCACATCTACGAAGTTTCGAAGGAGATCCGGGCCGGGTTTTACGATCGCCGCAAGGGCTTCGACAAAGTCGATCGTCCAGAGATCACACCGGAACATCTGCAATGGGTTCGCGCGCGACTGTCGCCGGATGCCCCTGACGCGCAAGCGTCGGCTCGTGACGATCAAGGCTCGGGCGAGGCGGTTGTGAATGCGCGCCAGCGTGACGTACCCGCTAATTCAAAGTGAGCGCCATGCACGACTCCATTATCGTTACTGACAATTTCTATCGCGATCCGACCGAGGTGCGCGACTTCGCATTGAAACAGCCGTTCGCCGTCAAAGGAAATTATCCCGGCGCGCGAACCCAACCGTTTCTGCACGATGGCGTTGCGTCGGCAATCCAGGACATCGTGAAGGCCCCGATTACCTACTGGCCGGCCGATACCTACAACGGCGCGTTTCAATACAGCGTCGAGCGCGACATTACATGGGTGCACGCCGACCATACGACGGTCTGGTCCGGGGTGGTCTATCTCACGCCTGACGCACCACCCACGGCGGGAACGGCCTTCTTCCAGCATATCGATACCGGCTTGGACCTCTATCCGGACGAGGACGGCGAGCGGCAACGTTGCGATGCCGACGCCACCGCGTGGGAGCGTTGGGAGATGACCGACCGCATCGCCAATCGTTTCAATCGGCTCATTCTGTTTCGCGGCAGGCGTTTCCATGCGAGCCAGGGGCACTTCGGTGACTGCAAGGAAAACGGCCGCCTGTTTCAGACATTCTTTTTCAACACGCAATACTGAAGTCCAACCTGCTTTTCGAACGGAGGTACTTTCATGGCTGCTTCGGAACTCTTTTTCCCGGTCGGCTCGCTCGACCTCAGCAAGGAGCAATCGGCAGAGATCAAATCGGTGTTTGGGCAGGAAATCGATGCCATACCGCTATATCGCGTGGTTCCGGAGTCGTCCGGTGACTGCTACGTGCCGTTGCAGGGTGTGCCCGGTCTGCCGGGAATTCTGGTGCACTACCGCGACGAGGGCAGTGCACAAGGCGGCGGAAAGATCATCGCCTCGGTCATGTCGGAGATGGCGCGCGGACCGGAAGATCCGGCAGTCTTCGCCGCGCACACCAAGCTGATGGCGCCGCGCGCCGAGAGCGAGTCCGCCAAGGCGCGTCCGTCGGCGTCCGGCAAGAGCAAGTGAGCGGCGCCGTGCGTCGCACCGCACCATGCTGAACGCCACCGACTCGACTGCACGCGTTGATACCGCCGGCGACCTGTTGGTGATGGTCAAGGTCGCCGAGCGGTGCAACATCGACTGCAGTTATTGCTACATGTACCACGGCGTCGATCAGGGCTGGCGACGCCGCCCCAAACTGCTGCACGCGTCCCACCTCGACGCGCTGACTGCGCGCCTCGCCGAGCATCGCGATGCATTTCCGTCTGCGCGCATGACGCTGGAAATCCACGGCGGAGAGCCGTTGCTGCTGGGCAAGCGCCGCACCGATCGGTTTTTCTCGGGTCTGCGCCAACGCTTGCCGTCGTCCGATCTGGCCATCATCACGCAAAGCAACGGCGTGCTGATCGACGATGAGTGGCTGGATTTGTATGCCACACACGATGCGACGCTCGGCATCAGTTGCGATGGTCCTCCCGACCTGCATGACCGGCATCGGTACGATTTCGCGCGAAAGGGAACGGGTGAGCGCGTCGAGCAGGCGATTCGACGATGTCTTGCGCATCCGGAATCGGGGCGGGTGTTCAACGGCGTGCTTGCCGTGATCGATCCGAACAACGATCCGGTGCGCATTCTCGACTACTTTCGCTCGCTCGGACTCACGGCAATCGACTTCCTGCTCCCGGACGCCAATTTCGCTGCGCCGCCCCGGCACGTTCAAGCCTATACGCACGCGAGACTGCTCAGTTTCCTGTGCAGAGGCTTCGACGCCTGGCTCGCGATCGACGATCCAGGCTTCAGCGTGCGCATCTTCGAAACGTTCATTCGCGGCATTTTTGGCCGTCGCTCCGAACTCGATGCCTTCGGCGGCGCACTCTCACCGATTGTCGTTGTGGAGAGCGACGGCAGCTATCGATTGCTCGATGTACTGGCTATCTGCGAGGACGGGGCAAACCACACCGGATTCGACGTCTCGTCTCACCCGCTGCAGACCTGCATCGATTACGCGCGCACGCAGTACCCCGAGCCGCATGACGCTTGCCGGCAGTGCGAGGCGTTTGCAGCGTGTGGCGGAGGCTACGTCGCGCATCGGTTCGACGGGCAGACTTACGACAATCCCAGCTTTTATTGTCATGCGTTGCTGGGCTTCTATCGTCACGTCAGGGCGCGGGTGCACAGTCTGACGCAGGGCGTGCCGGCGCGTTCATGACCGAGGTGGCGTGGACGCCAACGACGCCTGCGATGCCTACGACGTCAATCGGCGCAAGTCTGCACAGGTCGCACAGGCAGTAGGGCAGTAAGGGTATTAAGGGCGGTAAAGGGCTGAGTGCGGTGAAATACCGGACTCAGCCTTGACTCGTTCTACTGTCGAGGCGCGGGTTCAGGCACTCGCCTGCGCCACGCGTTGCGAGAGATGCGCGAGGGCTTCGTCGACCTGATCGATGAGAATGAGGCACAGATCGCCTGGCTGCAGTCGCGCGAGCGCTGTGTCGATCGCCAGGAACTCGCCGTGAATCTCCTCGATATGACGCGCGCGCCGCGCGCCGACCAACCCTTCACGCAGCAGTCCGAGCACTTCGCCGTCTTCGCGGCCGCGCTGGCATTGGTCCTGATAGAGCAGCACGTCGTCGAACGCATCGCCGAGAATCTGCGTTTGGCGGCGGATGTCGTCATCACGACGATCGCCCGCGCCCGAAATCACGACCGAGCGGCGTCGCGCCGGCAGGGTCTCGACGGCCTGCGTGAGTGCGGCAATGGCGTCCGGATTGTGCCCGTAGTCGGCAATCACAGTCGCGCCCTTGTATTCGAACACGTTGAAGCGGCCCGGTGCGGTGCCTGCGTCGTTCACGAACGTGGCAAGCCCGGCGCGCAGCGTCGCAGGATCGATGTTCAACGCCCAGGCCGCACCGATGGCCGCCATCGCGTTCTCGACCTGGAAGCCGATGGCGCCGCCCCGCGTGAGCGGAATCGCGGCCATGGCATAGCGGGTCGCTTCGCTGCCGCGACACGTCACGATGCTGTCACCGTCGACATACACCACGCGCTTGCCCTTCGCGCGATGCGTCGCAAGCACCGGGTGCGCCGCGTCCATGGCGAAGTACGTGACTTCGCCCGGACAGGCGTCGGCCATGCGCGCGACCATCGGATCGGCTGCGTTGAGCACGGCCATGCCACGCGGTGCCACGTTGCGCACGATAACGCTCTTGAGCACCGCGAGGTCTTCCACGGTGTTGATGTACGACAGACCCAAATGGTCGCCCATGCCGATATTGGTCACCACGGCCACATCGCAGCGGTCGTAGGCCAGGCCCTCGCGCAGCAACCCGCCGCGCGCGGTTTCGAATACGGCGGCGTCGACGTCCGGATGCATCAACACATTGCGTGCACTGCGCGGGCCGCTGCAATCTCCCGTGTCGATGCGCTGGCCGCAGATATAGATGCCATCGGTGCCGGTCATGCCCACGCGCAACCCTTGCTGGCCGATCAGGTGCGCAATCAGGCGCACCGTGGTCGTCTTGCCGTTCGTCCCCGAGACGGCCACGACCGGAATGCGTCCATCGTCACCGTCGTCGAACATGGTCGAGACGATGGCTTCGCCAACGGCACGGCCTTTGCCATACGACGGCTGCAGGTGCATGCGCAGGCCCGGCGCGGCGTTGACTTCCACAATGCCGCCCGCCTGATCTTCGAACGGCCTGACGACGGTCTCGCACACGGCATCGACCCCGGCAATGTCCAGCCCCACCTGTTGGGCGGCGGCGACGGCGCGCGCGGCGATCTCCGGATGGACTTCGTCGGTCACGTCGGTCGCCGTGCCGCCGGTCGACAGATTGGCATTGTTGCGCAACACGATGCGCGCGCCGGCGTCCGGTACGGAGTCGGCACTGAGTCCCTGCTTGGCGAGCGTGGCGAGTGCGATGTCGTCAAAGCGAATCTTGGTGAGCGACGTGGCATGACCCTCGCCACGGCGCGGGTCGGCGTTGACCGTTTCGACCAGTTGCCGAACGGTGTGCACGCCGTCGCCGGTGACTTGCGGCGGATCGCGACGGGCCGCCGCGACCAATTTGTTGCCGATGACGAGCAGGCGGAAGTCGTGACCCGGAATGTAACGCTCGATGATGACGTCGCGGCTGATGTCCTGCGCGGCGTCGAACGCTTTCTCGATCTCCTCGCGCGTGCGTAGACGCACGGCCACCCCTTTGCCCTGATTGCCGTCGCGTGGCTTGACCACGACCAGTGCGTCGATTTCCTGCACCAGTTGCCAGGCGTCCTCGATGTTGCGCACAGTGCCGCCCAGGGGAACCGGCACACCGGCGGCGTGCAGCAACGTCTTGGTGAGGTCCTTGTCTTGCGCAATCGACTCGGCCACGGCCGACGTGCGATCGGTTTCGGCAGCCTGAATGCGGCGTTGCTTGCTGCCCCAGCCGAATTGCACCATCGAACCCTCGGTCAGACGGCGGTACGGAATGCCGCGCGCGAGCGCCGCATTCACGATCGAGCCCGTCGACGGGCCGAGGCGCACGTCTTCGTCGAGATCGCGCAGACGATGGAGTGCGTCGGCCAGATCGAATGGGCTGTTGTCGAGCGCGGCGCGAATCAGTTGTTGCGCCAGCTCGAAGGCGAGTCGCCCCACAGGCTCTTCGCTGTATTCCACCACGACCTGGAACGTGCCCGGTTCGATGGTCTGCGTCGTTTGGCTGAACGTCACCGGGCAACCGGCGGCCGCCTGCAGATGCAGGGCCGTGGTGGCGAGGGCGTCGGCGAGCGATACCGGGCGCTCTTCGGCGTCGGGCGTGAGCGCGGTCAGTTCAGGAAAGCGTGCGCGCAGCCGCGCCTCGAAACCGGCCAGATTGCCGATCGAGTATTCGAGATCGGTGCACGTCACGATCGCCTCGATGGCGGTATGACGGCTCCAGAGGTTGGGCCCGCGCAACGCGCGGATACGGGAGACTTCCATAAATTGCAATCCCTGTCTGTCCACTTCGCGTCCCTGTATGGCGGTTGGTTGGCGAGAAAAACGACGGTGGCTTGGGTATTCGGTAACGGTCTGGAGCGCGCGGCGGCAGGGGGGCTGCACGCCGCCACGCGCGGCTAATTTGAATCAGGCAGCCATCGCAGGCTTCGGCTGGCCCATCCACACATGCGCCAGGTCGAGCATGGCGGCAGCGCTGCCCTCGTCGGCCTGCAACACCAGCAGGTCGCCGCGCTCGAGTTGGGCCAGTGCCGCTTCGGCGGCCGCGTGCCGCTCGCCAGCGTCGATCACCTGCACCTTGCGGCCAGCGTCGATGCCCGTGCGCAGTTGGGCGCGCGACTCGGCCAGCGGCCGCTTGCGCTGGACACTCAGGTCGTCGCACAGCACTACGCGATCGAACGTCTGCGCCAGCAGCTTGCCCTCGGCCTGAAGGTCGTCATCCATGCGGTCGAGACCGGGGCCGTACACCACAATGCGCCGCCCGGCGGGCAGGTGAGTCAGTGCCGCGGCCAGCGCCGTCAGCGCCGGGGCGTTATGGGCGTCGTCGACGATCACCGTCGCGCCTTGCTTTTCGAACAAGGTGAAGCGGCCCGGTGCATCGATCTGGCCCACGTCGAAGGTGGTCACGCCGGTGCGCAGGACGTCGAGCGTCACGCCCATCGACCACGCGGCGGCAACAGCGGCAAGCGCGTTCTCGATCTGGAAGCCGACGCGCCCGGCGTAGGTCAGCGGCATGTCGGCCGCCGCGCCGAGACGGATTTCCTCGGCGCCTACGGCCAGAATCACGTCGCCGTTGCGCACGAAGACCGCGCGCTTGCCCGCCGCGCGGTGTGCAGCGATGGCCGGCAGTTGTTCGTCCAGCCCGAAGAAGATCACGTCGCCGTCGCACAGTTCGGCCATTTCCACGACGAGGGGGTCGCGCGCGTTGAGCACGGCCACGCCGTCGGGCAGCACCACGTCGATCTGCGTGCGCAGCACGCTGAACATCCGCTCGATGTCTTCGACGAAATTCTGACCCAGATGATCCGGGCGATCGATGTTGGTAACGATACCGACCTGGCAGCGGTCGTACGCCAGACCTTCCGAGAGAATAGCCGTGCTGTCGTTCTCGAAGACGGCCGCCGTGACGCTGGCGTTCATCAGCACACGGTGCGCCGCGTCCCAGTTCGCGCGGTCGCCGCTTTGCACCAGACGCTTGTCGAGGAACAGACCGTCGCTGCAAGCGAGGCCGGTATGTTCGCCCGCCAGTTGAAGCAGGTGCGTGAGCAGGCGCGCCGTCACGGTCTTGCCGTTGGTTCCGGTAATGCCGACGACCGGAATACGCCCGGCGTCGCCGTCGGGGAACAGGTGATCGACGATGGCGCGGCCGACCGGGCGTGCAACGCCGTCGGCCGGCTTCAGGTGCATGAGCAGGCCCGGGCCCGCATTGACTTCCACGATCGCGCCGCGCTGCTCGACCAGGGGGCGGGAGATGTCTTGCGCGACCAGGTCGACACCGGCGATGTCCAGCCCCACGATGCGCGCAGCCAGCGATGCATGGGCGGCCACACTCGGGTGCACACGGTCGGTGACGTCGAACGCGACATTGCCGTTGCGCTGGATCAGCACGTTCTTGCCCTCGGGCGGCACGGCGTCGGCGTCGAAGCCCTGGCGCTTGAGTTCCAGCCGGGCCGACGAATCGATGCGTACGCGATTGAGCGGCTGGTCTTCGGCACTGCCGCGACGCGGATCGCTGTTGATCTGCAACTCGATGAGTTCCGAGACGGTGTGCTTGCCGTCGCCGACCACCGACGCCGTTTCGCCCATGGCGGCGGCCACGACGCGCCCACCCACGACCAGGAGGCGGTGCTCCAGCCCCGGCACGAAGCGCTCGACGATCACGCCGTTGCCTTCTTCGAGGGCCACGCCGAATGCCGTGGCGACTTCGTCTCGCGTGGTGAGATTGATGAACACGCCGCGACCATGGTTGCCGTCGTAGGGCTTGACGACGACCGGCAGGCCAATATCTTCGGCGGCTTCCCACGCGTCGTCGGCGCTCTCGACCAGACGGCCTTCGGGCACCGGAACGCCACACGATTCCAGGAGTTGTTTGGTCAGATCCTTGTCGCGCGAGATGCTCTCGGCAATGGCCGAGGTGCGGTCGGTCTCGGCGGTCCAGATGCGGCGGGCGGCGGCGCCGTAACCCAATTGCACCAGATTGCCGTCCGACAGGCGAATGTGGGGGATGTCGCGGTCGTCGGCGGCGTCGACGATGCACGCCGTGCTCGGACCGAGGCAGTGTTTGTCGACCAGGCCGCGCAGGGTTTCCACGGCGGCTTCCACGTCGTAAGGGCGGTCTTCGATGGCGGCCATGACCAGATCGCGGGCGGCGAACAGCGCCGCGCGCGTCACCTCTTCATGCCAGGCCCGTACGATTACCTTGTAGACGCCGGTGATCGGGGTCTCGCGAGCCTTGCCGAAGCCGCCCGGCATGCCGGCAAGGTTTTGCAGCTCCAGTGTGACGTGCTCGAGAATGTGGCCGGGCCACGTGCCGTCGCGCAGACGTTGCAGGAAGCCACCGCGCTCGCCGATGCTGCAACGGTGCTCAACGAGCGAGGGGAGCCACTCGGACAGGCGCTCCGGGAATCCGGGAATCTTATTGGACGGGAATTCCTCGAGTTCGCCAATATCGACCCATGCCTCGAGCACCGGCCGATATGTCCACATATTCGGGCCGCGCAGCGACAGAACATCGAAAATCTCAATGTCTTTCTTTTTCATACGTCAGGCTAATTCACGCGTCAAGGCGAGGTTCGGAGAAGCCGGCGAGGCCGATGTCAGACGGCACATCCGGTCGTGCGGATACAGTTAACTGGTTACTTAACGTAAGAATCCGTAATCGGTTGACCGTTGCAACAATATTTCCATGCTGCAGTGTGTCATCGCGGAACTCCGCGCCGCAAAAGGCGTCGCTGTGGTTATACTTGCGGCAATTTCGCGGACTGACAGGGAAAGTTCGCGTCGCTATTTCTTCGTTTGCCTCGATGTCCGCCCCTTGAGGACACGTCTGCCGCAGCAATGACCGACACCTCCGCTCCGGCGGCTTCTTCCGCCGCCACCCCGACAACGACTTCCGAGAGCAGCCCTTCCGGCGGCACCGGCGCCGCTGCTTCTGCATCATCCGCATCCGCCCGCAACGCCGCAGCCGAGCCCTGGTATCGCGATGTCGTCGCGCAACTGGCCGGCGACGAGACCGTGCTGGCATGGCTGACGGTCGATCTCGACGCGCAACTGCACTTCGCGCGTGGCGTGGTCGTGGCGACCGAGCGCCGGATTCTGGCGCGTGAGGCGCGCCGCGATGCGCAAGGGTTTGCCGGCGATTGGCAGTCATGGGCGTACCGCGCCGACCTGTCGCTCTCGCATACCGACCATGCGGGCGTTGGCTCGCTGGAACTGTGCGATGCGCACGAGAAACTTGCGAATTGGCGCTACACGCTGCGCCATAATCCGGCGGCGCTCGCGTTGCTGGACACGATCGTGCGTCAGCGCGATGCGCTAGGGGCGGGCGGCGTGGCCCTCCCGGTCCCTGACGAGGCAGGCATCTGCCCGATCTGCCAGGCCGAGATGGCGCCGGGCGCCGAGGAGTGCGCGCAGTGCAACCCGGAAGTGGAAGCCCCGCCGTCGACATGGGCATTGCTGCGACTGTGGCGTTTTGCGCGTCCGTATCGATTCCAGTTGCTCGCCGGTTTCCTGCTCACGCTATGCGCCACGGGCGCTACGTTGATTCCGCCGTATCTGACCATGCCGCTCATGGACAACGTGCTGATCCCGTTCCAGAACGGCCAACCGATCGATTACCCCCTGGTGGGCAGGTATCTGTCGGGTTTGCTGGGGGCGGGGCTAGTCGCTTGGGTGCTGGGCTGGGCGCGTACCTACTTGCTGGCAAAAGTGTCGGAGCGCATTGGTGCCGATCTGCGTACGGCGACGTATTCGCATCTGTTGCGACTCTCGCTGGAGTACTTTGGCGGCAAGCGCACGGGCGACCTGATGGCGCGTATCGGCTCGGAGAGTGACCGCATTTGCGTGTTCCTCTCGCTGCACCTGCTCGATTTCGCCACGGACGTGCTCATGATCGTCATGACGTCGATGATTCTGGTGTCGATCAATCCGTGGCTGGCGGTCGTCACGCTGCTGCCGCTGCCGTTCATCGCCTGGTTGATCCATTTGGTGCGCGATCGCCTGCGTCACGGCTTCGAGAAGGTCGACCGGATCTGGTCGGAAATCACCAACGTGCTGGCCGATACCATTCCCGGCATTCGCGTGGTCAAGGCGTTTGCGCAGGAAAACCGCGAGGTCGCGCGCTTCAAGGAGGCCAACCGTCACAACCTCGTGATCAATGACCGCGTGAACCGCGTCTGGTCGTTGTTCTCGCCCACGGTCACGTTCCTCACGGAGGTGGGGCTGCTCGTCGTGTGGATGTTCGGGATCTGGCAGGTCTCGAAGCACGAGATCACGGTGGGCGTGCTGGCCGCGTTCCTCACGTACATCAGCCGTTTCTATACGCGTCTCGATTCGATGAGCCGTATCGTGTCGGTGACGCAGAAGGCGGCCGCCGGTGCGAAGCGCATTTTCGACATTCTGGATCACGTCTCGAACGTACCCGAGCCGGTCAATCCGGTGCATCTGAAAGCGGTGAAGGGGGCCATCGATCTGCGCGATATCGGTTTCCGCTACGGCAACCGCGCGGTGATCCGGGGCATGGATCTGCGCATTGCGCCGGGCGAGATGATCGGCCTGGTGGGCCACAGCGGTTCGGGCAAGAGCACGCTCGTGAACCTGATCTGCCGATTCTACGACGTGGCCGAAGGCTCGATCCAGATCGACGGTGTGGACATTCGCGCGCTGCCCGTCTCGGACTTTCGCCGCAACGTCGGTCTGGTGCTGCAGGAGCCGTTCCTGTTCTTTGGCACGATTGCCGAGAACATCGCTTACGGCAAGCCGAACGCGACGCGCGCCGAGATCGTCGCCGCAGCCCGCGCGGCGCATGCCCACGAGTTCATCCTGCGACTGCCGCACGGCTACGATTCACTGGTCGGCGAACGTGGGCAAGCGCTCTCGGGCGGCGAACGCCAGCGCATTTCCATTGCGCGTGCGCTGTTGATCGACCCGCGCATTCTGATTCTCGACGAGGCGACGTCCTCCGTCGATACGGCCACCGAGAAGGAAATTCAGAAGGCGCTCGACAACCTCGTCAAAGGCCGCACGACGATCGCCATCGCGCACCGGTTGTCGACGCTGCGCAAGGCCGACCGGCTCGTGGTGCTCGATCGCGGCAGGATCGTCGAAGTGGGCAGCCACGACGAACTGATGGCCCGCGAAGGCGCTTACTACAAGCTTTACCAGGCTCAGCAACGCAATGTCGATGCGGATCTCGACGCGGTCGTCGAGATGGCTGAAGCCGCCGCCGTGGTGGCTGCCGTGAGCGCTGCGCCAGCGAAGCCGCTCTCCGCCACCTGAACGTTCGCGAAGACACTCATGCAGATTGATTTCACCTTATCGCGTAACGCCTTCGGCCGTTTGGTGCTGACGGATGCCGACGGAATTGCCCATGAAGGCGTGGTGCCCGTACGCGCATTTCCCATTGCCGCGCCGGGCGAGGGCCTCGCGCTCGTGAGCACGGAGGGACGCGAACTGGTCTGGCTCGATTCGCTCGATGTGCTGCCCGAGGCAATGCGCGCGCTGCTTCACGAAGAACTTGCGGCGCGCGAATTCATGCCCGAGGTGCTGCGCATCAAGGACGTGTCGACGTACGCGACGCCCAGCACCTGGACCGTCGAGACGAACCGGGGCGAGGCCTCGTTCGTGCTGCGCGGCGAAGAGGACATCCGGCGGCTGGGCGCGCAGACCTTGCTCATCACCGACAGCCATGGCATTCACTTCCTGATTCGGGACTCGGGCCAGCTCGACAAGCCGAGCCGGAAGATTCTCGATCGCTTCCTCTGATACGAATCGCGTCGCCGCACTTCGCCGTACCTCCCGGCACTGGTAAAATCACGTTTTTGCTTTTTGCGGTGATGACGATGTGGTTCAAGAATCTCCAGTTGCACCGAATTCCTGCCGGTTGGTCCATGAGCGTCGCACAAATGGAGGAGGCGCTCGAGAAGCACGCCTTCCGCGAGGGCGGCAGCCTCGAAATGCAGGTGCAAGGCTGGGCGCCGCCGCGTGATGGCGGCGAGCTCGTGCACAGCATCAACCGTCAGTTCCTGCTGGCCTATCGTGCCGAGAAGAAGCTGCTGCCGTCGACGGTCGTGAATCAGGTCACCCGCGCGAAGGCGGTCGAGCTGGAAGAGCAGCAAGGCTTCAAGCCGGGCCGCAAGCAGATGCGCGAACTCAAGGAGCAAGTCACCGACGAATTGCTGCCGCGTGCGTTCGGTATTCGTCGCGACACGCGCGTATGGATCGATCCGGTCAATCGCTGGCTGGTCATCGACGCCGCGTCGCCCGCCAAGGCCGACGAAGTGCGCAGCCTGCTCCTCAAGACGCTCGACATCACGCTGGTGAACGTCGAGCTCAACGAGGCACCCGTGGCGGTCATGACATCGTGGCTCGCCGGCAATGACGCACCGAGCGGCTTTACCGTCGATCAGGATGTCGAGTTGCGCTCGAATACCGACGAGAAGGCAGCCGTGCGCTACGTGCGTCACCCGCTCGACGGCGCGGATGTGCGACAGCACATCGAAGGGGGCAAGCGCTGTACCAAGCTGGCGATGACGTGGAACGACCGCATCTCGTTCGTGCTGACCGACGCGTTCGTCATCAAGCGCGTCACGCCGCTCGACATCATCAAGGACGCCGCCGATCCGACGGCTGAAGGTGAGGCCGAGAAGTTCGATGCCGACGTTGCGCTCATGACCGGCGAACTCGCCCGTATGCTCGACGATCTGATCGAAGCGGTGGGTGGGGAGCGTCAGATGGACAAAGCGGCCTGACGTTCATTCGTCCCGTTTGCGGTGGACCGATACAAACGCCGCGATGCCCGAGGGGGTGTCGCGGCGTTTGCTCGTCTGATGCGTCACGCGATCACGGCAACGGCTATGCCGCCGGATCCTGCAGGTAGACGCCGAGCGAAAGTGCTTGCTTGACCTGACGTGTGGCTTCGTCGACGCAGACTTCTTCTTCACCGGCTTCGATGGCGTCGTACGCCTGACGCACGACGTCGGACGGCGCGCTTTTCTCGGCGTCGAAACCGCGCGTGAGGTCGGTATCGATATATCCCGCGTGCAAGCCGATCACCTGGGTATTCTGGGCGCGCAGTTCGTTGCGTATGCCGTTGGTCAGTGACCAGGCGGCCGACTTCGTAATCGAGTACTCTGGCAGCGCGCTCACACTGATCCAGCTCACGATGGATAGAACATTGAGCAGCGCGCCGCCGCCATTGCGTGCCAGGACGGGGGCGAAGGCCTGCGTCGTGGCGAGAACACCGAACAGGTTTGTCTCCAGCGTTTCGCGCAGCAGCTCGGCGGCGCCGGGCCGGGTCAGGCCCTGCGTGAGGCGCGCAATACCGGCGTTGTTGACGAGCAGCGTGACATCGCCGGCCAGTTTCGCTGCGGCGGCCACGTCGTCCGGGTTGTTGACGTCGAGCTTGACCGGAATGACACCCGGCAGCGTCACCTTCGACGGATCGCGCGCCCCGGCGTACACTTTCGCCGCGCCACGTGCGAGCGCCTGTTTCGCGAACTCGAGTCCCAGGCCACGGTTAGCGCCCGTCACGAACACGACTGAATCTTTGATCTGCATTTCAGAACTCCATCAAGATAAGCGGGCCACGCCAATCGTGCCGACGGCATGACGTTTGGTCTATACTTCATGACGATTGTGATCGACATCGTCATGCTGTGATGCATTGTGACGAGGCGGTGCCGGTATGTCAATTGTGATCGACATTGTCTTTTTCGATGACGGCAATAGGCGCGATTGCGCGATTGCGCGGTTGCGCGGTTGCGCGGTTGCGCGATGGCGCGTGAGCACGGCGGGAGACCAACGGATGGGTATTTCAAGAGAGCAGGCGGCGGAGAACCGCGAAGCGATTATCAGAGCAGCCGAGCGGCTGTTTCGCGAGCACGGTGTGGATGCCGTGGGGCTGACGACGCTGATGAAGGCGGCGGGTTTCACGCAGGGCGGCTTCTACAACCACTTCAAGTCGAAGGACGCACTGGTCGCGGCCGTGATGGCGCGTGCCGTGGCAGCCAGCAACGGGTTGCTGGCGGGGGGCGATCCGGCGTCGGAGGCGGCGCTCTCGCCCGAGGTGCGCGTTGAGCGGTATCTGTCGGCGGCCCATCGGGACGATGTCGCGTGCGGCTGCCCGATGGCGGGATTTGCCGGGGATGCCCCACGCGTCGGCGACGAAGCGCAAGCGTGCTACGCAAAGGGGCTGGCGGAGGTGATCGGCCGAATGACGGCGGCGGATGTCGAGCGCGGACTGAACCAGGCCCAGGCGAGTCGGGCCGCGATGGCGCGCTTCGCCCAGATGGTCGGCGCACTCGTATTGTCGCGGGCGGTCGTGCGGGCCGACCCCGCGCTGTCGGACGCGTTACTGGCCGCCGGTCGTGAAGCGCTCAACGGTCGCGATGCCGAGGGCTGAAAGCGGCGCGGGGGTGGGGCTTCAGTGTTGCGGCCAGCGCCATGTCGCGCGTAATCGATCTCTCAGGAAGTCGACGAACGCGCGCGTGCGCGGAGCGAGATGCCTGCTGTGCGGGTACACGGCGTGCAGCGGGGACGCCGGAATTTGCAACGAGGGCAATACGTGCACGAGACGGCCTGCCTGGATGTCGTCTCCGACGTCCCAGATGGACTTCTGCGCGATGCCTGCGCCGTGTAGCGCCAGCTCGTGGGCGGTATCGCCGTCGTCAACGACGTACGTATCGCGGACCTGAATCCGCAGCGTTTCGGATTGCCACACGAAGCGCCAGTCACCGTTCGGCGCATTACCGAACAGAATGCAGTCGTGTTGCTGAAGATCACCCGCATCGCGCGGCGTGCCGCGTCGCGCCAGATAGTCCGGCGACGCGATCAGCACACGGTAGTTCGGCGCCAGTTCCTGTGCCACGAGACTGGAATCGGGCAGGGTGCCGACGCGGATGGCAACGTCGATGCCGTGTGCGACAAGATCGACCCACAGGTCGCTCAGCGCGAGGTGGACCTTCAGATCCGGATGCCGTTCGCGAAACGCGACGAGCAACGGGGCGAGATGGCGGCGCCCGAACGCCCGTGGCGCGCTGATGCGAAGGACGCCGCCGACGGTGTCCGCCTGTCGCGTCATCAGCCGCTCAGTCTCGGCGATTTCCGCCAGAATTCGCTGGCAGCAGGCGTGAAAGACCTGTCCTTCTTCCGTCAAGGCCTGTTTGCGAGTCGTGCGGTTGAGCAATCGAACGCCGAGTCGCTGCTCGAGCAGACCGAGGCGCTTGCTTACGACGGCAAGCGACAGCCCCATCTCGCGTGCAGCGGCCGACATGCTGCCCAGAGTGACGATACGGTCGAACAGGGTGAGATCCAGAGTCTGGTCGATCATCGCGGGTTTATTCTCAATAATTTGGCGAGAGTCATTCAGTTTTTTATGGGATTATCATTGCGTTTGATGAGGATCACAATAGATTGACGATATCGCAAGCGGGTGCCGACGCCCGGTTGCCGGCCATCGGCGGATGTCGCGAACTCAGTCCTGTCTCAATCTGTTTCTGGAGTCTCATCATGTTCAATTTCGAAGGTCAGCGCGTGTTGGTCATTGGCGGCAGCTCCGGCATTGGCCGCGCCGCAGCACAGGCGTTCGCCAAGGCCGGTGCGGCCGTGACGATTGCCTCACGCAATCAGGCGAAGCTCGACGATGCGCTCGCCACCGTGGGCAGTGCCGCGCGCGCTGCGGTGCTCGACACGGGGGATGCGGCGGCCGTCGAACGGTTCTTCGCCGATCACGCGCCATGGCAGCATGTCGTTATCTCGGCCGCGCAAACGCCGACCGGGCAAGTGCGCAAGCTTTCGCTGGAAGACGCGCATGCCGCCGTGGACAGCAAGTTCTGGGGCACGTACCACGTGGCGCGATATGCGCGTATCGAAGCGGGCGGCTCGCTTACGCTGACGTCGGGCTATCTGAGCGTTCGCCCGAGCACCTCTTCAGTGGTGCAGGGCGCGATCAATGCGGCCATCGAAGCGCTGGGGCGCGGACTGGCGCTGGAGCTCTCGCCGGTGCGGGTGAATACCGTGTCGCCGGGGCTCACGGTCACCCCGCTGTGGGACAAGCTGACAGAGGGCGATCGTGAGGCGATGTATCGCAACGCGGCAGAGCGTTTGCCTGCCCGTCGTGTAGTGGCCGCCGAGGACGTGGCCAACGCGATTCTCTACCTGGCGGGTACGCCGAGTGCGACGGGCAGCACCGTGCTGATCGACGCGGGCGGCGCGATCGCTTGATGTAGCGCAAGAACGCGGTATACCCCGATGCCTTCCGAGTACCCATTTCGATAGCGATTGCCTAGAATGGAGACGTGCCATCCCGCCATGTCGAAGTTAGGAGGCCGCCATGCTTACAGGGAGCTTGATTGCAATGTTGGTGATCGTGCTGGTCGTCGGTGCTGCCGTCGCCTGGCTGGTCGATCGGAACTGGTGCCGGGAGCATCCGGCGGCGCGGCACACGTGGCGGCGCCATCGCCGTGACGTTCGGCACGGCTGAGTCGCGTTGGAACGAAGGGGATGGGGGCACGCGCTCCCACAAATGGAAAGCCCGCCTTCCGGCGGGCTTTCTGTTACTACTGACACCTCAACAGCAGGCTGGGCGCTCAGGCAACGGCCTGAAGGACGTACTTGCCCTGGACAGTCAGGCGCGGGGACTTCTCACCCGACGCCAACTCTTCCCACTCGATCAGTTTGCTCTCGAGCAACGATTCGAGGTCCGGGCGATTGAGCTCCACTTGCTCAGGAGCGTCCTTGACCAGCATCAGGGTGGCAAATTCATGATGACTCAGCATCTTCGTCTCCCGGTTTGCGGTTCCACAGGGGGGGTCCCTCGTCAGGGACTTTAAGGATAGGTCACGAATTTGGCGCTTGCGCGACAAAATTCGCATTTTCGATGCTGCTGTGCAGCACTTCTCGTATTGGACTTTCCCACCGCCAGCATAGGCTTTCACCATGACATTGACGTGTCAGTCAGGGCCTGCGGGCCTACCGTGAAACCGCATGCAAAATACAGTTAATGCTGCGGCGCGGCAAGGGTGATATTTGTGCATTTCGCAGCCTTTTCCCGCTTATTTGCGGTTTGCGTGCACTCAAGGAACGGTAGAATGGCCCAATTTGCCAGCAATTCGCGCACAACAACCTGACATGCCGCAAAAGAAAACGCCGTACTTCGAGTTACGCAGTGGTGCCGTCGATACCCTGCATTTCGTCGTCAAGACGCCGCAACTGGAGATTCTGCGCACTGAGCTGGCGCAACGTTTCGAGGCGACCCCGGAGTTTTTTGCGGGAGACACAGTCGCGATCGACGTGCGGCGCCTGGGCGGCGACGAGCGCGTTGCCGTGCCCGCGCTGGCCGAAATGCTGGCCGAATTCCGGATGACGCCGATCGGGGTGGTCGCCAACGCCGAACAAGCCGAATGGGCGGTGGCGGGCGGTCTGCCGCGTCTGGACAGCCACGAGCGCCGCGCGCCACGTGCGGCACGCGAGGGCGATGCGCCGGCCGAGGCGGCTGCGCAGCCTGTCGACGTGGCACCGTCGCCCCCCATTGCGGATGCGGCCATTGCCTCGACCATCATCGACAAGCCGCTGCGCTCCGGCCAGCAGGTCTACGCGAAAGGGGATCTGATCATCCTCGATCTGGTCAGTTATGGGGCCGAGGTGATCGCGGAAGGTAATATTCACATTTACGCACCGCTGCGGGGGCGGGCGCTGGCAGGCGTGAAGGGCAAGCTCGACGCGCGCATCTTCTGCACCTGCCTGGAGCCCGAGCTGATTTCCATCGCCGGTATTTACCGGACCGGCGAATATGCATTGCCGCCTGACGTTCAGGGGCGTTCGGTGCAGGTGCGGCTGGTAGACGACAAACTGATTTTCGAGCCCCTCGGGCTCAAATGATTCGTAGCTAAATTCATCTTCAAGTTTGGGAAGGCATCGACAGATGGCAAAAGTGATTGTGGTGACCTCTGGCAAGGGTGGCGTCGGCAAGACGACGACCAGCGCCAGCTTTTCTGCCGGCCTCGCCTTGCAGGGGCACAAGACGGCAGTCATCGATTTCGACGTCGGCCTGCGCAATCTCGATCTCATCATGGGTTGCGAGCGCCGCGTGGTGTACGACCTGATCAACGTGATTCAGGGCGAAGCGAACCTCAATCAGGCGCTCATCAAGGACAAGGCCTGCGAGAACCTGTTCATTCTGCCCGCCTCGCAAACGCGCGACAAAGATGCACTCACGCAAGCGGGCGTCGAGAAGGTCATCAAGGACCTGACCGACATGGGCTTCGAATACATCGTGTGCGATTCGCCGGCCGGTATCGAGTCGGGCGCACTGCTCGCCATGCACTTTGCCGACGAGGCACTCGTGGTCACGAACCCCGAAGTGTCGTCGGTGCGCGATTCCGACCGCATTCTGGGCATTCTCTCTTCGAAGACCAAGCGTGCGATCGAAGGCAGCGAACCCATCAAGGAGCACCTGCTCATCACCCGTTACAACCCGAAGCGTGTCAACGACGGCCAGATGCTGTCGCTCGAGGACATTCAGGAAATCCTGCGAATCAAGCTCATCGGCGTGATTCCGGAGTCGGAGTCGGTGTTGCATGCCTCGAATCAGGGCACGCCGGCGATTCATCTCGACGGCACCGACGTGGCTGACGCTTATCGCGACGTGGTGAGCCGATTCAAGGGCGAAGACAAGCCTATGCGCTTTACCGACTATCAAAAGCCGGGACTGTTGCAGCGCATTTTTGGCTCGAAGTAAGGAGCGCCCATGTCCTTCCTGTCCTTCCTCCTGGGGGAGAAGAAAAAGACCGCCGCCGTTGCCAAAGAGCGCCTGCAGATCATTCTGGCGCACGAACGCGCGGGCTCGTCGCCGCCGGCTGATTACCTGCCGGCCCTGCAACGCGAGCTGGTCGCCGTCATCTCCAAGTACGTCAAAATCGCACAAGACGACATCAAGGTCAGCGTCGAGCATCAGGACAACCTCGAAGTGCTCGAAGTCAAGATCGAACTGCCGCAAACCTGACCGGTGACTGCAAGCCGGCGCCGTCGATACCTCGTGGGCGCCGGTAAGTAATGTGCGCATAGACGAAAGCCCGCCACCCTCACTTCAGGGCGGCGGGCTTTCGTCGTGCCTATGCGAGCGTTCCGCGTTCTTCGGCGGCGTTCATCAAAACTTGTAGTCGGGATTCTTGGAATCGAACGTCGCGTCGGTCCATTGCGCCTTGCGTACGTTCTCGAAGCGCATTTCCTCGACCTTTTGCCCCGACGCGTTCCACGCTTCAATGCCGCGGGGAAACCCGGTCTTCAGGTCGAGCAGCACGCGCGACTTGTTCGCGTAGTGTTGCGGCGGGCCGGACGGCGCATCCCATTCAAGTGCGAGCACACGTGTGCCATGCAATTCGGATACCGAAATACGTGCGGGTTTGTCGGGGAGACCTTCGGCACGAAAGCTGCGTCCGTCATGCGCAATCTGCTCGGCAATGAACGCGAAGCCGAGGTCGCGCACCGTATGGTTCGATTGCGAGCGCGCGAGCGGGCCGTCGATACTGCTCCAGATGGACGCGAAGCCGAGAATGCCGCCGAGATGGCCGTACATCTCCTTGGGGTTCCGCGTCTCGTCGTAGAGGATTTCCTGACCCGCGTGGGCGCCGCCAGGCAGCCATTTCGCGTAGATCTGCAACGGCTTCTCGCGAATCTTCACCAGCATGCGGTCGGGCGTCGTTTGCCACTGGTCGTTGATGCGCTCGTGGCGCGTCAACGCGTACTGATATTCGGGCAATGCGGCCGATTCGGCTTTCAGAAACCGCACGAGCGTGTCGGGCTGCAGGGCCTGCATCCGCGCGACGATCTGGTCGTCGCGCATGGCCGCCAACTCGCCGCTCTTGATCGCGCGGGACAACCATTGCGTTTGGGCGGCGACAGGCATGGCCGCCAATTTGGCGATCTCGGCATCGGGGGCTGCGGCATTGCCTGATGCGATCGCATCGGACCTGACGGACGACGCGCCGCCGGGGAGCGCGGGGCGGGGTATCGCGTCGCTTTGAGCGAGGGCGCTGGGCGCACTCAGCGCGGCGGCGCCGGCGACGAGCGCCATCGGCAGCCAGGCGAGGGCCAGCGCGATGTGGCCGAAGCGAGGGGCGTGCATCCATTGGCGAAGGTCGCGTGCGCGACGTCCATTGGGGGCGGTGGCATGAGAAGCGTGGTGCATCGACATGTTGGTTGTCTCCCTGAATCGATGGCGCGCCGGGGCTCTCGGGGGGCTTCGGCGCGGGATGCCGGAACGATGGCTGGCATTCGGGGCGACGGTGGGGTGTCGACCCTGGACGGCCATCTCGACGCGGCGCGCGCGGGGATCGCCCGCGTGAATGCGCCGCGCGGTGCGCTCACGCGCTGCGCTGCGGGGGCGAAGTGGACGCAGTGGACGCAGAGGGCGCAGAGGGTGCAGAGGGCGCAGTCGGTGTCGGCGCCGGCTCGCGCAGTTCGCGCCGCAGGATCTTGCCGACAGTCGTCTTGGGCAGTTCGCCCTGACGGAATTCCACGATGCGAGGGACCTTGTAGGCGGTCAGGTGCTCGCGGCAGTGGGCGAGAAGGGCGTCGGCGTTCAGGCGGGGGTCCTTGGCGACGACCACGAGCTTTACGCGTTCGCCGGCGACCGGGTCCGGCACACCCACCGCTGCCGCTTCGCGCACGCCGGGGTGCAGCATCACGACGTCCTCGATTTCATTCGGATAGACGTTGAAGCCGGACACGAGAATCATGTCCTTCTTGCGGTCGATGAGCCGCACGTATCCGCGCTCGTCCATCACGCCGATATCGCCCGTGAGCAACCAGCCTTCGGCATCGAACGTTTTGGCGGTGTCTTCCGGGCGCTGCCAGTAGCCGCGCATGACCTGCGGGCCGCGCACGCACAACTCGCCCGGCTCGCCCAGCGCGGCCCACGTGCCGTCCTCGCGCTTGAAGCGCACCTCGGTCGACGGGGCGGGCAGGCCGATGGACCCGGTGAAATCGACGTCCTCCATATGGGCGATATCGATCGGGTTCATCGTGACGATGGGCGAGCACTCGGTGAGGCCGTAACCCTCGATGATCGGTTTGCCCGTGACTTGCTTCCATCGCTCGGCGATGGCGCGCTGCGTTGCCATGCCACCCGCGAGCGATAGCTTCAGGCGGGAAAAGTCGCGCGCGCGGAAGTCCTCGTTGTCGAGCAGGCCGTTGAACAGCGTGTTCACGCCCGTGACGCCGGTGAATGTCTCGTTACGGATGATGTAGACGACCTTCTTCACATCGCGCGGGTTCGCGATCAGAATGTTGCGCCCGCCCAGACTCATGAAGACGAGGCAGTTCACCGTGAGCGAGAGGATGTGATACATGGGCAGCAGCGACAGATTCACTTCCACGTCGCCGTCGAGTTGGTCGGCGGCCCATGCCTCGGTTTGCAACAGGTTGGCCAGCACGTTGCCGTGGGTGAGCATGGCGCCCTTGGCGACGCCGGTGGTCCCGCCGGTGTATTGGAGAAAGGCGAGGTCGTCGCGCTTGAGCGGCACCGGCGCGCGCGGGTGCTTCGCCCCCTCGGCGAGTGCGCTGCGCAGCGAGATCGCCTGCGGCAGGTCGTAAGGCGGCACCTGCTTCGCCACCCGTCGCATGATGAAGTTCACGACGCGCCCCTTGACGTTCACGCCGGGGCCGAGCAAGTCGCCGATCTGAGTGACGAGTACGCGGCGCACGTCGGTGCCGGGAATCGCGTCCTGCACGATCTTCGCGAAGTTCTCGAAGACGACGATCGTTTGCGCACCGCTGTCCTGCAATTGGTGCTTCAGCTCGCGAACGGTGTATAGGGGATTGACGTTGACGACTACGGCGCCGGCGATGAGCGCGCCGAACAGGCAGATGGGGTACTGGAAGCAATTGGGCATCATGAGCGCGACGCGCTCGCCCTTGTGCACCCCCTGCGCTTGCAGCCAAGCGGCGAACGCCGATGCCTGACGGGCAACCTCGGCGTAGGTGATCTCGCTGCCGAGACTCACGAACGCGATGCGCTCACGGTACTTGTCGATCCATTCGTCGAAGGCCTGCACGAGCGACGTATAGCGCGTCACGTCGATGTCGGCCGGAACACCGGGGGGATAGGCGTTGAGCCACACGCGCCCCTGCTGCACAGCTTGATCCATCGTAGTCTCCCTTGAGGACGTTGTGCACTGACACCCGCTGCCGGTGGGCCGCTCTGATGGCGACTCGCCTCCGAAGGCGGGGTCGTGTCTGTGACTGCCCCTGTAATGCGTTCTCCTTACTCCTTTATCCTTTCTCCTTTACCGCTCCAGCATCGCGACCACACCTTGTCCGCCGGCTGCGCAAATCGAGATCAGGCCACGTCCCCCACCCCGCTCGGCGAGTTGCTTGGCGAGGGAGGCGAGAATGCGTCCACCGGTTGCCGCGAACGGGTGTCCGCAGGCGAGTGAACTGCCGTTCACGTTCAGGCGTTGACGATCGATGCTGCCCAGTGGCGCGTCGAGTCCCAGTTTTTCGCGGCAGTACTGCGGGTCTTCCCATGCCTTGAGCGTGCAGAGCACCTGCGCGGCGAACGCCTCGTGAATTTCGTAGAAGTCGAAGTCCTGCAGGGTGAGTCCCGCTTGGGCGAGCATGCGCGGCACGGCATACGCGGGCGCCATGAGCAGGCCTTCTCGCTGAGTCTCGTCGGGATTGAAGAAGTCGACGGCAGCCGTCTGCGAATAGGTCAGATAGGCGAGTACCGGCAGGTTGTGCGCATGCGCCCAGTCCTCGCTCGCGAGCAGCACGCACGAGGCGCCATCGGTGAGCGGCGTCGAGTTACCGGCCGTGAGCGTGCCCGTGGCGCTGCGCTCGAACACGGGCTTGAGGCTGGCCAATGTCTCGATCGTGAGGTCGGGCCGCAGATTGTTGTCTCGCTGCAGGCCGCGAAATGGCGTCATCAGATCGAGGAAGAAGCCGCGCTCATAGGCTGCGGCCAGATGACGATGACTCCCGAGCGTGAGTTCGTCCTGCGCGCTGCGCTCGATTTGCCAGCGCTGGGCCATCAACTCGCAGTGCTCGCCCATCGACAGGCCCGTGCGCGGTTCGCCGTTGCGCGGTAATGCCGGCTTGAACAGCATGCCGGGACGCACCTTCGCGAGCGCGCCGAGCTTGCCGCCGGTACTGCGCTGCCGGTTGGCGTCGAGCAAGATCTTGCGTAGCGCCTCATTCACACCGATGGGTGCGTCCGAGGCGGTGTCGACCCCACCGGCGATGGCCACATCGATCTGGCCGAGCGCAATCTTGTTGCCGGTCAGGATGGCCGTCTCCAGCCCTGTGCCGCACGCCTGCTGAACGTCATAGGCAGGGGTCTGCGGGGCGAGCGTTGTCGAGAGCACCGATTCTCGCGTGAGGTTGAAGTCGCGGGCGTGCTTGAGCACGGCACCCGCAGCGACTTCGCCCAGACACTGGCCGTGCAGCGCGAACCGGTCGACAAGGCCCTGAATCGCAGCAGTGAGCATGTCTTGGTTCGACGCTGTTGCGTACGCGGTGTTCGAGCGCGCAAACGGGATGCGGTTGCCACCGAGGATTGCCACGCGGCGCAGGGCTGGGGAGGGCGCAGTCGGTTTGTAGGCGCTCATGAAAGGTCCGGTTCTAAAGGCGTTGACGAGATCGGCGCCGCTTGCCACCGGCCGCGCAGGTGCGGCACAGTGCCCGCTGCGTCGCGCAGTTCGAAGAGGCCACCTTCCGGGTCGCACCAGAGCGTCGCTTCGCCTGGCAAGCGCAGCGGCGTTTTGAACTCGACGAGAAGATCGAGGTGTTGTGCGCGGGCGGGCAACACAGCGGCGAGCGATCGCGCGAAGCTCCACATGCCGTGAATGATCGGACGCGGGAAGCCGAACAGCCTGGCCGTGATTGGCCACAGGTGGATCGGGTTGTAATCGCCTGACACGCGCGCGTACCGACGGCCCAGGTCGCCCGGCACTTCCCATGTGGCCGTCTTCGCAAGCGTGGCGTTGGCGCGCAACTCGGCGCGAAATGGTTCGCCGAGTGCGTCTCTTACGCCCGTGCGCAGGTACAGGCTCTCGCCCGTCCACACAATCGTTGCGCCGCGGCGCGCGGTGGTGAGCACCGTGAAGACTTGCCCCTTGTCGTGCGCGAACAGCGGTCCGCACCGGACGTCGAGGTCGAGCCGGTCCCCGGCCGCGAGCGTTGCGTGCGCACGGATGCGATTGGCCAGATGCACCATGCCGAGCATGGCGAACGGGAATGCGCGGTCCGTCATCAGCAACATATGCAGCGGGAACGCGAGCAGATGCGGCCATGTCGGCGGAATGCCGTGAGCCTCCGAGAAGCCGCACAGGCGGGCGTAACGGGCGATGTCGTTCGCGTCGAGCACCACGTCGCGTCGCTCGAAAGCCAGCGGCGGTAGCGGTTGCGCCAGCGCCGGTTTGCGAGACGAGAGCAGCGCGCGCAGATACAGATGGAGCGGGTGGGGCAGGTGCGTGACGTTGGTCGCGCTGGGCTCGTGGGCAGGTCGCGACGACACGGCGCCTGAGGGATCGTGAGGGCGGTCGTTGGGCATGGTCATGCTCCGAGCAGGCTCTGGCCGCACACGCGCACGACCTGTCCCGTCAATGCACCCGAGCACGGATGCGCCAGCCAGGCAATGGTCTCCGCCACGTCGACCGGCTGGCCGCCCTGGCCAAGCGAGTTCATGCGGCGTCCGGCTTCGCGAATGGCGAACGGCACGGCGGCCGTCATCTGCGTCTCGATGAAGCCGGGGGCAACGGCATTGATGCTGATCTGGCGTTCGGCGAGCACCGGCGACCACGCTTCGATCATGCCGATCACCGCAGCCTTGGACGCGGCGTAGTTCGTCTGCCCGCGATTCCCAGCGATACCGCTGATCGATGCCACGCCGACGATCCGGCTGCCGGCGCGCAGCATGCCGGCGTCGAGCAGCGCCGTGTTGAGACGTTGCGGCGCACCGACGTTGATGTCGAGCACGCTTTGCCATTGCGCCTCGCTCATGCGCACGAGTGTCTTGTCGCGCGTGATACCGGCGTTGTGCACGAGCACGTCGAGACCCCGCGGCGCGTGGGTCGCCAGATGCGCGCGCAGCATGGCGCCCGCCTCGGGGGCGGCAATGTCGCACGTGAGCGCGCTGCCTTCGAGGCGCAAGGCCACCGCCTCGAGCGCGGCCTGCGCGGTGGGGATGTCGACGCACACGACATGAGCGCCGTCGCGTGCCAGCACGGTGGCAATCGCTTCGCCGATGCCGCGTGCTGCGCCCGTCACCACCGCGACCTGTCCGCTCAGCGGACGCCGGTCGCGCATTGGCGGCGTTGGGAAAACGGGGTCTTGCAGGGTGACGGCCTGACCGCTCACATACGCGGCGCGCGGCGAGAGGAAGAAGCGGAGTGTGGAGTGCAGGGCGTGCCGGGCGCCCGGTGCGACGTAAAGCAATTGCGCCGTGGCCCCGCGTTTGAGTTCCTTGGCGAGCGAACGGACGAAACCCTCCAATGCGCGTTGCGCAACACGGGCCTGAGGCTTGGACGCCAGCGTTGGGGGCAGGCCCAGCACGAGCACGCGGGCACACCGGTCGAGCGAGGCGACGGTGCCGTGGAAGAACGAGTAAAGCGCTCGCAGGTCGTCGGTACTGGCGATGGCGCTTGCATCGAACAGCAAGGCCTTGGGTCGTACGCCTTCGTCCGCGTTGAAGCGCCCGCTCATCGTGCCTGCGGCGTTGGCGTGCGAAATCCAGTCGAGTCGCTCGGCGTGCGCAAGGCTGGGTATGCCAAGGGAGTGCAAGTCGCGGGCGAGGTCGGGCAACAGGGGCGCGTTACCGGCGCCACCCACAACGGCGAGGGGCGCGGGCAGTGGGGCTGCCTCGCCGTGCGCGTGGGGGGCGGGATCGGGGTAGGGCGGCATCCGCTCGAGCGGCACGGGACGCGGCAGTCCCAGCGCGTTGGCGAGGCGGCTGCCCACGGCGGAGTTGGCGAATGCAAGGTATCGGTCGGACGTCGTCACGGCGCGGAAATCCTCAGCGTGGGGGTCAGTGGGCGGGCGGCGCGTCTCACGAGAGGAGCGCTTCGCCAGCAGTTTCCGGTTGTTGGGCGTGTTGGGCGTGTTGCAGGTCGGCGAGCCTTCCGAAGTCGGCCGGGAAATCGTCCACGGCCACGGCTCGCGCCGCAAAGTCTGCATACTGGGCGAGCACCCGCTGTTCCTCCGGGCTCACGAGCTGGCGCGTCGCCGCTTGCTCCACCCATTCGGCGAATGCGGGCAGACTCTGTGGCATCGCCGGCAGACGTCCGTCCTTGACCGCTGTGCGCAGACGCTGTTCGATGGCGGTGACCTGCGGTGTCATCTGGAAAACAATCTCGCCGTAGGCCAGCCCGTCGATCTCAGGGCGCGGCGAGTAGCTGCCTGCCACGAGGCGTTCGCGTGCCTCGCCCGGCGTTTGCATCAGCGCGGCCACCCGAGCGCCCAGCGCATCGGACGGCTTGGCGTAGGGCAGACCGAGCGGCGTGAGCTTCCAGCGCATCCACCAGGCAACGCCGCGCGAAGGATAATTCGCCAGCACGCCTTCGAAGGCTTCGCGGGCCTGCCAGAGCGCGTCTTGCGCGGCCCAGTGCACCAGTGGCAGATCGGCCTGGGGACGGCCTTCGTCCTCGTAGCGCTTGAGCGTCGCAGTCAACAGGAAAAGTTGGGACAGAATGTCGCCCAGCCGTCCGGTGATGCTCTCGCGGCGCTTTAGCGAACCGCCGAGCACTGCCATCGAGACGTCGGTTGCAATGGCGAGGAGCGTCGACATGCGATTCGCGGCGCGGTAGTACGCGTGCAGTTCGGGCGCGGCGTTCGACGGGACGGCGGAGAAGCGGGCGTGCGTGATGCCTTGCAACGCACCGCGCACGACGTTGCTCGTGACGAAGCGCAAATGACCGAAGAGGGCGTCGTCGAAGGCGCGCACGGCGGCGGCCGGATCGGCCGTTTGCGCGGCGGTGAGTTCCTTGAGTACGTATGGGTGGCAACGGATCGCGCCCTGGCCGAAGATCATCAGGCAGCGCGTCATGATGTTTGCGCCCTCGACGGTGATCGAGACCGGGATCTGTTGATAGGCGCGCGCAAGGAAGTTGTTCGGCCCCATGCAGATGCCTTTGCCTGCAACGACGTCCATGCCGTCGTTTACCACTTTGCGTGCGCGTTCGGTCACGTGGTATTTCGCAATGGCAGAGATGACCGAGGGCTTTTCGCCGAGATCGACGGCGAGGGCGGCCATGCGGCGCGCGGCGTCCATCGCGTAGAGATTCCCGGCCATGCGCGCCAGGGCTTCCTGAACGCCTTCGAACTTGCCGATCGGCGTGCGGAATTGACGGCGCACTGCCGCGTACGCACCCGTGGCACGCACGGCGAGCTTCGAGTAGCCGACGTTCGACGACGGCAGCGAGATCGCGCGGCCGGCGGCGAGGCACTCCATCAACATTCGCCAGCCCGTGCCGACCTGCGCCTGACCGCCGATCACCCAGTCGAGCGGAATGAACACGTCGTTGCCGGCGTTGGGGCCGTTCTGAAACACTGCGTTGAGCGGCCAATGCCGGCGACCGATCTCCACGCCGGGATGGTTCGTCGGGATCAGCGCGCAGGTGATGCCCGGCGCGTCGTTGTCGCCCAGCAGGTGGTCGGGGTCGAGCGCGCGGAATGCGAGACCGAGCACGGTGGCGATCGGGCCCAGGGTGATGTAGCGCTTGCTCCACGTAACACGGAAGCCCAGCGTTTCGCGGCCCTCGTATTCGCCGCGGCAGACGATGCCAATGTCGGGAATGGCGGCGGCGTCCGAGCCGGCGTAGGGGCTCGTGAGCGCAAAGCAGGGAATCTCTTCACCCTTCGCCAAACGCGGCAGGTAGTAATTTTTCTGCGCCTCGGTGCCGTAGTGGAGCAGCAGCTCAGCCGGACCGAGCGAGTTCGGCACCATGACGGACACGGCAGCCGCCGAGCATCGCGAGGCCAGCTTCATCACCACTTGAGAGTGCGCGTATGCCGAGAATTCAAGACCGCCGTATCGCTTGGGGATGATCATTCCCAGAAAGCCGGCGTCCTTTGCGTATTGCCACGCCTTGGGTGGCAGATCCTGCCAGATCTGCGTGCTTTCCCAGTCGTTGGACAGGTCGCACAGGTGCTCGACCTCATTGTCCATGAACGCCTGCTCCTCATCGGAGAGCGCGGGCGCGGGAAGTGCCATGAACTTCTGCCAGTCGGGGCGCCCGGAAAACAGGTCGGCGTCCCACCAGACGGTACCGGCTTCGATGGCGTCTTTCTCGGTGTCGGACATTTCCGGCATGATGGTGCGGAATTTCGCGAGCAGCGGCGCCGTGACCCACGCACGGCGCAGCGCACCGATGCTCAGGATCAGCGCTGGCACGATGAAAACGAGCGCAAGTACCCCGCTCGCGATCGTTCCCGTCAACCCTGCCGCGACGCCTGCACCCACCCAAAGCACGCTCGCCGTCAGCCACTGCCAGGCATGGGCGCGATAGAAAAGCAGGGCACTCACGCCCGCGACGAACGCAAGAATCCAAATGGCCATCATGTTCTCCTCCCTTACGGTTAGCCTTCCCCGCCGGTGCTTCCTGCCGTGCCCGCGCATGGCGCTTCGCCATGCGCGGCAAACGGATGGCGCGTGAGGCTGTCGGCTTGGTGTCCTCTGGCAGTGGTTGCTGGCATGATGCGCAGCTCGAACCGACGAGGGCGTTGTTGTTGGTGCGTGCGGCGACGGGTTGCGGCACGGGAGTGCGAGCGACGCGTCGAGACCGCGATTTCGGATGACGACCCGCGCCGGTTGCGAAAGCGAGGCTCGGCGCAGCGATGCAACGTGCGTTCGGGCACGACTTCAGCCCGTCTTGCTCAAGTCTTCGCCAAGGGCCGCTGTCACGCCCGCGTCCCAGGTCAACCGCTCAAGGCAACCGCTCAAGGCAACGACTCAAGGCAACGACTCAAGGCAACCGCTCAAGGTAACCTTTCAAGGCAACTTCTCAGTCCCCATCCAGCCCGCGTCTCGAGTTCACGTCGCGAGCGCATGTCTCAAAGCTGTTTCTCGGGCCGGCGTCTCGGGCCTATTGCGTCAGAATCCACATTTCAGGCGCTCGCGAGCGAGCAACCGTTGCCGCTGGCCGCCGGCCCGCCGCTCTCATCGTGGGGCGTTGGGCTAGGGGGGGCCGATTCATGCCCCGCCTCACGCGGTGGCGTGATGTCGACATCCTTCGCGAGCGCAAAGACGGCGGCGAAGCTTGCCAGTTGTTCCTCGCCCGGCATCGGGGCCCTGAGCGCCGCGACCATGAGTGCAGTCAGGCGCGCCACGACTTGCAGGTCGCCCATCGGCTGGCCTTGCGCGAACGTGTCGATCAGACGGGAGGTGTCGCTGCTTGCGAGGACGCCAGACAGGGCCTGAAGCGCGAAGTGCAGCCGCCAGCCCAGTTCCTGACGCGGCAACTCGGGCAGCGATCGGGCGAAGGCGTCGAAGAAGCGTTCGAAAACCGGGGCGTAGTGCTGCTGCAAATAGTCGCGGATAAATGGCGAAGGATCGGCGTAGACGCGCCCGAGCAGGCGCAGAAACGCCGGACCGCCAATCTCTCGATGATGCGAAATGGCGAGCGCGGGAATGAACATCGCCCCCAACACGTGTTCGCACGTGAGTTGCGGCGCAGGCCACGCCGCTTCGGCGCGGGTCAGCAGCGCGAGACGCTCCTCGTTGAGTTGGTCGAGCCGTCGCGAGAGCATGGCCTGGAGCAAGGTTTCCTTGCTGCCGAAGTGGTAGTTCACGGCGGCCAGATTGACCTCGGCGCGCGACGTGATCTGGCGCAACGACATGGCTTCGTAGCCGTATTCGATGAAGAGGTCTTCCGCAGCATCCAGGATGCGCAGCTTGGTATCGCCGGCGTGTCGGCCGGCCGAAAGGCGTGGGCTCACGAAGCACCTCCAGTGAGACGCAGCGTCGCGCCGCGCCATTGCAATGAACCGATGTTTCATTCAAACGTTCGATTGAATTCTAGGCCGTCAGCGGACATCCCCCAAGATCTTTTCGTGGACGGGACCCTCTAAAGCATGGTTCCGGTCGATGGGGCGCGCCTGGAGAGGTCGGGCGCCTGGAAGGCGTGTGAAGGCAAAATGGTCCGATTTCCCGGAATTCCGGCCGGAAAGTCTGGATGCGGGGCAATAGTTTGCTAAAATGTCCCGCTTTGTGCGCAAAACCAATTTGGCGCTACCCCAAAAGTTGGTTGGGGGCAGGAGGGAAGCCGGTGTCGCATCGTCGGCTCCGGCCCAAGGTTGATTAACTGACAGGGTCCGCTTGTGGCATTCCCTCGCCGCAACACAGAACGACCCTCTGGATGGACAAATATCCTCATGACTATCGCTGTTGAAAACCTCGGCAAGCTCGAGCGCCGCTTTACCATCGCCCTGCCCAAGCAGGAAGTCGAAAAAGAAGTTGCAGCCCGCATTCAGAAGCTGTCGAAGACGGTTCGCATGCCGGGCTTCCGTCCGGGCAAGGTGCCCCTGAAGATGGTGACCCAGCAGTACGGCGGTCAGGTCGAAGCCGAGGTCGTGAGCGACAAGGTCGGCCAGCAGTTCTTCGACATCAGCAAGGAACAGGATCTGCGCGTGGCCGGTCAGCCGCGCTTTGCGCCCAAGGCTGACGCTGCCGAGACCGAGTACGCATTCGACGCCACGTTCGAAATCTATCCCGAAGTCAAGATCGGCGATCTGGCGGGCGCCGAAGTCGCCCGCACCACGACCGATGTCTCGGAAGCCGAGATCGATCGCACCATCGACATTCTGCGCAAGCAACGCGTGCACTACCACGTGCGCGGCGAAGCCGGCGCCCATGGCGACGGCGGCGCGATCGAAGCCAAGGACGGTGATCGCGTGACGGTCGACTTCGTCGGCAAGCTCGACGGTGAAGTGTTTGCTGGCGGTAGCGCCGAAGATTTCGTCTTCGTGCTGGGCGAAGGCCGCATGCTGCCCGAGTTCGAGACGGCTACGCTGGGCCTCAAGGTCGGCGAGTCGAAGTCGTTCGATCTCAAGTTCCCCGACGACTATCACGGCAAGGAAGTGGCGGGCAAGACGGCCACGTTCACCGTCACGCTGAAGAAGGTTGAGTGGGCGCATCTGCCGGAAGTCGACGCAGAGTTCGCCAAGTCGCTCGGCATCGCCGACGGCAGCATCGAAAAGATGCGCGCCGATATCAAGGAAAACCTGTCGCGCGAAGTGAAGCGTCGCACGCAGGCGTTGCTCAAGGATCAGGTGATGAATGCGCTGATCTCGGTGGCGGAACTCGACGTGCCCAACGCGCTCGTCGCGCAGGATCAGGAGCGTCTGGTGGCCATGGCGCGCCAGGACCTGACGCAGCGCGGCGTGCCGAACGCGGCCAATGTGCCGATTCCGGCTGAAATGTTCAAGGAACAAGCCGAGCGTCGCGTAAAGCTGGGCCTGATTCTGGCCGAACTGGTCAAGCAGAACGACCTGCAGGCCAAGCCGGAGCAGATCAAGGCCGAAGTCGAAGAGTTCGCAAAGAGCTACGAAGACCCGCAAGAAGTCGTCCGCTGGTACTATGGCGATCAGCAGCGCATGGCGGAAATGGAAGGTTTCGTGGTCGAGAACAATGTTGTCGAGTTCGTCCTGGGTAAGGCCAAGGTGATCGACAAGCAGGTCAGCTTCGAAGAGTTGGCTGGCAATACGCAAGCCTGATCGAACGCGGCACGACCGACTGAACCGCTGCGGCCGCAAGGCCGTGGCGGTTCTTTTCCAAAGGGCCTTCGAGCCTCCTCCCTGCGGCGCGCAAAACCATCTCGATAGAAGGGTCGAACCGATATGATTACCCGTTCCGAATTGCTCGCCCAACTCGCTTCCCCGACGCACAACTCCGCCCTCGAAACGCAAGGCCTTGGCCTCGTGCCGATGGTCGTCGAGCAAAGTGGTCGTGGCGAGCGCGCTTACGATATTTATTCGCGGCTCCTCAAGGAGCGCATCATTTTCCTGGTGGGCGAGGTCAACGACCAGAGCGCCAACCTCGTCGTCGCCCAGTTGCTGTTCCTCGAGAGCGAAAATCCGGACAAGGAAATCTCGATGTACATCAACTCGCCGGGCGGTTCCGTCTCGGCGGGCCTGGCGATTTACGACACCATGAAGTTCGTCAAGCCGCCCGTCTCCACGCTATGCCTGGGCATGGCCGCGAGCATGGGCGCCTTCCTGCTTGCCGCCGGTGAGAAGGGCAAGCGCTTTGCGCTGCCGAACGCCCGCATCATGATTCACCAACCGCTCGGTGGTGCACGGGGACAGGCCTCGGACATCGAGATTCACGCTCGGGAAATCCTGTTGCTCAAAGACCGGTTGAATCGTCTGCTCGCCGAGAACACCGGTCAGTCGCTTGAGGTCATCGCGCGCGATACCGACCGCGACAACTTCAAGTCGGCGGCCGATGCCGTCGAGTACGGATTGATCGATCGCGTGCTGGAAAAACGTCCCTGATTCGGCGACGAATTCGGGGTGCGGGACGGCAAGCACGTTGGCGCGACACCGGGTTGTGTTGTTGTCGAATGCCCGCCCAACCGCGCCAAGTCTTTGTCGTAAAAGGGAATTTATTGCCGTCGCGGGTGGGCCACACGCTCGCGCGGCATGGCGTTACAATGGACTTCACGTATGCCGCGTTTGCCGCCCCGGCGGGGGACGACCGGGGCGCAAATTGCTAGCAGGCTGACACAGATATGGTGGATAAAAAAAGCACTTCCAGCGGCGAAAAGCTGCTCTACTGCTCCTTCTGCGGAAAGAGTCAGCACGAGGTCAAGAAGCTCATCGCGGGGCCGTCCGTATTCATCTGCGACGAGTGCATCGATCTGTGCAATGAGATCATCCGCGACGAGGCCGCTGCGGCCGAAGACGAGAGCGGCAGTGGCGGCAAGTCCGACCTGCCTTCGCCGCAGGAAATTCGTGAGAGCCTCGATCAATATGTGATCGGTCAGGACCGTGCCAAGAAAATCCTGGCGGTTGCGGTCTACAACCATTACAAGCGACTGAAGCACCTCGGCGACAAGCGCGACGAGGTCGAACTCTCCAAGAGCAACATCCTGCTCATCGGGCCGACCGGCTCGGGCAAGACGCTGCTCGCGCAGACGCTCGCCCGTCTGCTCAACGTGCCTTTCGTGATTGCCGACGCCACCACGCTGACCGAAGCCGGTTATGTGGGGGAAGACGTCGAAAACATCATTCAGAAGCTGCTGCAGAACTGCAACTACGAGATCGAGCAGGCGCAGAAGGGCATCGTCTACATCGACGAAATCGACAAGATCAGCCGCAAATCGGACAATCCGTCGATTACCCGCGACGTGTCGGGCGAGGGCGTGCAACAGGCGCTGCTCAAGCTGGTCGAAGGCACGATGGCCTCGGTGCCGCCGCAAGGGGGCCGCAAACACCCGAATCAGGATTTCATCCAGGTCGACACGACGAACATTCTGTTCATCTGCGGTGGCGCGTTCGATGGTCTGGAAAAGATCATCATGAACCGCACCGAGAAGACGGGGATCGGCTTCGGCGCGACCGTCAAGACCGGCGAAGAGCGCGATGCCGGCGAGTTGCTGCTCGAGGTCGAGCCGGAAGATCTGATCAAGTTCGGCCTGATCCCCGAGTTGATCGGCCGTCTGCCGGTGGTTGCCACGCTGGGTAAGCTTGATGAAGACGCGCTCGTGACCATCCTCGTCGAACCGAAGAACGCACTGGTCAAGCAATACCAGCGCCTGTTCATGATGGAGGGCGTGGAACTGGAAATCCGTCCGGGGGCGATGCACGCGGTGGCGCGCAAGGCCATCAAGCGCAAAACCGGCGCGCGAGGGTTGCGCTCGATCATCGAACAGGCACTGCTCGAGGTGATGTACGAACTACCGTCGCTCAAGGGGGTTACCAAGGTGATCCTGGACGAAAACGCGATCAGCGGCGACGGGAAGCCCCTTTTGATCTATCAGGAGTCGCCCAAGGTTGCCGGCTCCAATTGAACGGTCAACTCAGCGCTACCCGAAGCCGTTCATGGAAACATGGACGGCTTTTTTTCCTTCATACTAGTGCCAACGGGCAATGAAACCCCGAGTGGTGCACCTTGTCGGCGAAAGGGCTGTTTCCACCCTCTTGTAATTCGCGCCGGCGGCCTCAATTAGCTGGAACACAACGGTATCGTTAAATATGGGGAACGAGATGTCAGGCACCCAAATCCTCCCGCCCGAAGCGATTCAACTGCCCCTGTTGCCTTTGCGCGACGTGGTCGTGTTTCCGCACATGGTGATTCCCCTTTTCGTGGGGCGTCCGAAATCGATTAAAGCGCTTGAAACCGCCATGGAAGGCGGCAAGCACATCATGCTGGTCGCGCAAAAGGCGGCGGCCAAGGATGAGCCCACGTCCAAGGATCTCTATGAGATCGGCTGCGTGGCGAACATCCTGCAAATGCTCAAACTGCCCGACGGCACCGTCAAGGTTCTGGTCGAAGGGATTCAACGCGCCCGCACCCTGAGTGTGGACGAAGAGGAAACCCAGTTCACGTCGGAAGTCATGCCGCTCGAACCCGATGACGGTAACTCGCCGGAATCCGAGGCGCTGCGTCGTGCGATCGTGGCGCAGTTCGATCAGTACGTGAAGCTCAACAAGAAGATTCCGCCTGAGATCCTGACATCGCTGTCGGGCATCGACGAGGCTGGCCGTCTGGCGGACACCATTGCGGCTCACCTGCCGCTCAAGCTCGAGCAGAAGCAGAAGATTCTGGAGATGTTCCCGGTCATCGAGCGTCTTGAGCACCTGCTCGCGCAGCTCGAGAGCGAGATCGACATTCTTCAGGTGGAAAAGCGTATCCGTGGCCGCGTGAAGCGCCAGATGGAGAAGAGTCAACGCGAGTACTACCTGAACGAACAGGTCAAGGCGATCCAAAAGGAGTTGGGCGAAGGTGAAGAAGGCGCAGATCTCGAAGAGCTCGAGAAGCGCATCAAGGCCGCCCATCTGCCGAAGGAAGCCAAGAAGAAGGCCGACGCGGAACTCAAGAAGCTCAAGCTGATGTCGCCGATGTCGGCCGAAGCAACCGTCGTGCGCAACTATATCGACACGCTGGTCGGTCTGCCGTGGCGCAAGAAGAGCAAGGTGAACAACGATCTGTCGAACGCCGAACGCGTGCTCGACGAGGACCACTTCGGTCTCGAAAAGGTCAAGGAACGCATCCTTGAGTATCTTGCCGTGCAACAGCGCGTGGAGAAGGTCAAGGCTCCGATCCTGTGCCTGGTCGGCCCCCCGGGCGTTGGCAAGACCTCGCTCGGTCAGTCGATCGCACGTGCCACGAACCGTAAGTTCGTGCGCATGGCGCTGGGCGGCGTGCGTGACGAGGCTGAGATTCGCGGTCACCGTCGCACGTACATCGGGTCGATGCCGGGCAAAATTCTGCAGAGCCTGTCGAAGGTCGCGGTGCGCAATCCGCTGTTCCTGCTCGACGAAGTGGACAAGATGGGCATGGACTTCCGTGGCGACCCGAGTTCGGCGCTGCTCGAAGTGCTCGACCCGGAGCAGAACCACACGTTCTCGGATCATTACGTCGAAGTCGACTTCGATCTGTCGGACGTCATGTTCGTGGCCACGTCGAACTCGCTGAACATTCCGGCGCCGCTGCTTGACCGTATGGAAGTGATTCGCCTTTCGGGCTATACGGAAGACGAGAAGGTCAACATTGCCCAGCGTTACCTGCTGCCGAAGCAGAAGAAGAACAACGGGCTGAAGGAAGGCGAGATCGAACTGGCGGAATCCGCGATTCGGGACATCATCCGTTACTACACGCGCGAAGCCGGTGTACGTTCGCTCGAGCGTGAAATCTCGAAGATCTGCCGCAAGGTCGTGAAGATGCTGTTGCTCAAGAAGGTCGAAGGCTCGTCGATCAAGGTCGATGCATCGAATCTCGACAACTTCCTGGGCGTGCGCAAGTTCGACTTCGGTCTGGCCATGAAGGAGAACCAGATCGGTCAGGTCACGGGTCTGGCGTGGACGGAAGTGGGTGGCGACCTGCTGACCATTGAAGCCGCGCTGATGCCGGGCAAGGGCAACATCATTCGCACGGGTTCGCTGGGCGATGTGATGAAGGAGTCGGTCGAAGCCGCACGCTCGGTGGTGCGCTCGCGAGCCCGTCGCCTTGGCGTGACGGACGATCAGTTCGAGAAGAAGGATATTCACATTCACGTGCCGGAAGGTGCGACGCCGAAGGATGGCCCGTCGGCGGGGATCGCCATGACGACGGCCCTGGTCTCGGTGCTCACCGGGATTCCGGTGCGGGCGAATGTGGCGATGACCGGTGAGATCACGCTGCGCGGCGAAGTGTTGCCGATCGGCGGGCTCAAGGAGAAGTTGCTGGCGGCTCATCGTGGCGGCATCAAGCTCGTGTTGATTCCGGAAGAGAACGTGAAGGATCTCGCAGAGATTCCCGACACGGTCAAGAATGCGCTGGAGATCGCGCCAGTGCGTTGGATCGACAAGGTACTTGAGCTGGCGCTGGAGCACGCACCGACGCCGCTGCCCGACGAGGAGCCGAAGGCCGCGCCTGTCGCGCCGACGACGGATGCGAGCGGCAAGCAGGAGGTCATTAAGCACTGACGGTCATTTTTCGCTGGCGCGCGACGGGCGGTTCCGCCGTGGCGCGCCGTGCGAGAAGTTGCGCAAAAGCTCGGGGTTTTCCCCGGGCTTTTTTTGTTCACGCAAAGTGCTCGGAAATAGACGCCGGAAATCGCAGATTCAGGAGTGCTTCCTATGCGGCCGAAAGGGCGGAAAACGGCTTGACATCAGGGTTTTCGGCTTGTCTAATGACAAAGCCGACGGGACCTCGCAGATCAATGTCAAGGCGCGCATAGAGCGCCTCCGCGGCGCAATCGCCTACTATCCTTGCAAGGGGGTTACAGTGAACAAGACGGAACTGATCGATCATATCGCGAGTGAGGCAGACATCTCGAAAGCGGCTGCCGGCCGTGCACTTGATGCATTGATGGGTGCGGTAAAGAAAGCGCTGAAGAAGGGGGACGCAGTGACGCTGGTGGGTTTTGGCACGTTCCACGTGGCCAAGCGCGCGCCGCGCATAGGTCGTAATCCGCGTACTGGTGACGAGATCAAGATCAAGGCAGCGAAGGTTCCGAAATTTCGCCCTGGCAAACAGCTCAAAGATACGTTAAACTAATTCGCTTTCCTGCTTCGGTAGGAAGTTGCAGCAAGAACAACGCTTGAATCGGGAACGGGTGCTTAGCTCAGCTGGTAGAGCGGCGCCCTTACAAGGCGTAGGTCGGGGGTTCGAACCCCTCAGCACCCACCAGTTCCAGATCTTGGGGAGCGGTAGTTCAGTTGGTTAGAATACCGGCCTGTCACGCCGGGGGTCGCGGGTTCGAGCCCCGTCCGCTCCGCCAAATTGTGAAAAGGCGAACTTCGGTTCGCCTTTTTTGCCATATGACGTCCTAAGACGTATCCAGACGGATTATCCGATTTCGTATGTTCGACTTTATCCGCCGTCATCAACGATTGGTTCTCATCTTCCTGACGGTGTTGATCGTGCCGTCTTTTGTCGTGTTTGGCGTTCATGGCTGGCAAGAGTACGCCGCCGACGCCGGTACGATCGCCAAGGTCGGCGATCAGACCGTGACGCGTCAGGAGTACGACAGCGTGCTTCGCGCGCAGACCGAGCGCATGCAGCAGATGTTTGGCGGTGCGGTCGATGCGAGTCAGATCAATACGCCCGAGATGCGCGGCGCTGTGCTCGATAACTTGATCCAGCAGAAGCTTCTCACGCAGGAAACGCTCAAGAAGCATTTGGCCGTGCCCGACGCGCAGGTGCGTGAGGCATTACTCGCCATTCCGGCGATTGCCCAGTTGCGCCGCCCGGACGGCTCGATCGATCAGGCCAAGTACGAACAACTCCTCTCTGCGCAGAACCTCACGCCGCAGCGACTCGAAGCGCAAATTCGTTTCGAGCTGGCGTCGAACCAATTGCCGACGAGCGTGCAGGCGAGCGCCATGTTGCCGAAGACGGTGCTCGAGCGCTTCACTCAATTGCGTGCTCAGCAGCGCGACGTGTCGACGCTGACCTTCCCGGTTACCGACTACGCCGGCAAGATCGTGCCGACGCAGCAGCAGATTCAGGCGTACTACGACGCACACAAGGCTGCCTTCCAGACGGCAGAATCGGCCGAGATCCAGTATGTCGTGCTCGATCCGAAGGCGATTCCGGCATCGGCGCAGTCACCGGCGAGCGACGACGTGCTGCGCAAGATGTACAACGACAATCTCAAGCAATACACGACACCGGAAGAACGTCGTGCGTCGCACATTCTGATCGCTTCGCCGGCCGATGCGTCGCCCGCCGATCATGCCAAGGCGAAGGCCAAGGCCGACGCTTTGCTCGCGCAGATCAGGAAGCACCCGGACGACTTTGCCAAGCTGGCCAGCGAGAACTCGGAAGACCCGGGTTCGAAGGCCAACGGTGGCGACCTGGGCTTCTTCACGCGCGACGCGATGGTCAAGCCGTTCGCCGATGCCACGTTCGCACTCAAGAACGAGGGCGACGTGAGCGACGTGGTCAAGAGCGACTTCGGGTATCACATCATCAAGCTCACCGGTATCAAGCCTGCGCACACCCAGTCGTTCGACGAAGTGAAGGGGACGCTGGCCGATCAGTATCGTCAGCAGGAATCGGCGAAAGCCTACGCCAAGCTGGCTGACCAGTTCACCAATGCGGTGTACGAGCAGCCCGATAGCTTGCAACCGGTCGCCGACAAGCTGAACCTGAAGGTGCAGACCGCGAGCGTGACACGTAGGCCGGATCCGTCGCAGGCAAAGAGCCCGCTGGGCAACGAGAAGCTGCTCAAGGCCGTGTTCGGCGACGAGGCCCTCAAGAACAAGCGCAATACCGAGGCGGTCGATGTCGGTCAAGGTGTGTTGGTGTCGGCGCACGTGGTGAATTACCACCCGGCAGCAACGCCGCCGCTCGCGCAGATCGAGGCGCAGGTCAAAGAGAAGGTTGTGGCCGATCTGGCAGAGCAAGCGGCGACGAAGGCCGGTGAGGCCAAGCTCGACGCCCTCAAGAAGGGAGGCGATGCTGCCTTCGGTGCCGTGCAGACCGTTTCACGTGACAATCCGGGCAAGCTGCCGGTGCCAGCGCTGAGCGCGATCTTCAGCGCCGACACGGCCAAGTTGCCCGCGTATGTCGGCGTGGCGCTGGGCGAGGGGCAAGGCTATGCGGTGTACCGTATCAGCAAGGTCACGCAGCCGGCGACACAGGACGCACAGCGTCTTGCCGCCGAGACGCAGCAACTCAACCAGTTGGCGGCTCAGGCTGAGTGGAACGCCTGGTTGGGCGACCTGCGGGCGCGCTCGAAGGTCAAGGTGCTCAACGATGTCACCAAGTCGGCATCCTGATCCGGCGACAGGCGGATCGATGCATGGATAAGAAACGCGGCCAATCGGCCGCGTTTTTTTATGCGCCGGGGGATGGCGACCGGGGGTGCGTCGCTTTGGCGGGGGCTTGAGCGGTGCGTTTGAGCAACGGTTTCACCGTCGGCCAGACGTTTTGCAGCATTTGCGGATGCGCCTTGGCAAGCGGATGAATCTGATCCTGCTGGAACCAGTCGGGATGTTCGGCGACGCCGGCCAGAAGGAACGGCACGTAGCCGGTCTTTTCCTGCTTGGCGAGCGTGGAGAACATCGTGAAGAACTGCTCGCTGTAGTCGGGGCCGTAGTTCGGCGGAATACGCATGCCGATGACGATCACGCGGCTGCCTGCCTTGCGCGCGGCGACGATCATCTCGCGCAGGTTGCTGCGCGTGAGGTCAAGCGCAATGCCGCGCAGTGCATCGTTGCCGCCGAGTTCCAGGACGGTGATGGCGGGATGATACCGCGCCAGCAGCGGCGCCAGCCGCGCGCGTCCGCCGCTGGTCGTGTCGCCGCTGATGCTCGCGTTGACGACGTTATAATCGAAGCCGCTTTGCGTGATCGTCTGCTGCATCAGATTGACCCAGCCCGCGCCGCGCGCGATGCCATACTCCGCCGAAAGGCTGTCGCCTACGACCAAAATCGTCGGCGCATCCGAACTTGCCGCGTTCGCGGCGGTCCCTGAGAGCATGCACCAGCCTACGAGGGCTGAGGCGGCCAATTTCAAGAACTCTCTTCTTGCCATGTCGATTTCCGAAAACGTAATTGAGGTGCGGGGGCTGGGCAAACGGTTGCGCGACGCTACCGGTGAACTGGTCATTTTGCAGGATATCGATTTCTCCGTCGCGAAGGGCCAGAGCGTGGCTATCGTTGGCGCGTCGGGTTCCGGGAAGTCCACGCTGCTCGGCCTGATGGCCGGACTCGACACGGCGACCGACGGCAGCATCACGCTGCTGGGCAAGTCGCTCGGCGATCTCGACGAAGAGGGCCGGGCCGCGCTGCGTCGCGGTGCCGTCGGCTTCGTCTTCCAGTCGTTTCAACTGATGCCGCATCTGAGCGCACTTGAAAACGTGATGCTACCGCTCGAGTTGCTCGGTGAGACACGTGACGTGCGCAATCGTGCCATTAATTTGCTTGAGCAAGTGGGGCTGGGCGCTCGTCTGACGCATTACCCGAAGCAACTCTCGGGCGGCGAACAGCAGCGCGTGGCGCTGGCGCGCGCCTTTGTCACGGAACCCACAGTGTTGTTCGCCGACGAGCCGACAGGCAGTCTGGACACGGCGACGGGGGAGCGGGTCATCGACCTGATGTTCTCGCTCAACGAGGCGAGCGGCGCGACGTTAGTGCTCGTGACGCACGATCTGGCGATTGCGCAACGTTGCGATGCGACGGTACAGCTCGCTGGCGGGCGACTGGTCAAGGGTGTGTCCGCCTGACGCGTACGCGTAGGGTCGGAAGCCTCGGTGAGTGCTGCCGTCACCGTTTGCCCGCAGCGGCACAGCACGCCTTCACGCACCACGCGCACCACGCGCACCACGCGCACCACGCGCACCACGCGCATCACGCGCTTCTAGCGCTTGCCGTTCAGGGTTTCACCTGCGAGCCGGATCAACGAGGTTGTCGAGGCGTCGTGCGCGTCGGGCTTGAGCGAATCGGGATCGATGAGTTCGGGCTCGATCGCGCGGCACAGCGTTTTTCCCAGCTCAACGCCCCACTGGTCGAAGGGATTGATGTTCCAGATGGCAGCCTGCACGAATACCTTGTGCTCATAGAGTGCGATCAACGCACCCAGGCGCTCGGGCGATAGCGTGTCGAGCACCAGCATGTTGCTCGGCCGATTGCCGTCGAATCGACGTTGCGCACCCAACGGCCCGCCTGCCTGGTCAGCTGTGGCCGTCGAGCCGCCTTGCATCAACGCTTCGCTTTGTGCGAAGCAGTTGGCGAGGAGCTTGCGGTGGTGATCGAGATAGACCGGCGCATCATATTGCGGGTGCAGCACCGCGATGAAGTCCACCGGTACGAGCGTGGTGCCCTGGTGCAGCATCTGGAAGTAGGCATGCTGGCCATTCGTGCCCGGCTGTCCCCAGATGACCGGTGCGGTCTGCCATGCGACGGGCGCGCCGTCGATCTGCACCGACTTGCCATTGCTTTCCATATCCAACTGCTGCAAATAGGGAGGCAGCTTCTGGAGCGCATCGGTGTAAGGGGCGATGGACAGTGTCTGGGCATCGAAGAAATTTCGATACCAGATGCCAATCAGCCCGAGCAGCACGGGCATGTTGGCCTCGAGCGGCGCGTGACGGAAGTGTTCATCCATCGCATGCGCGCCGGCAAGCAGCGCGTCGAAATGCTGCGCGCCCAGATAGAGCATGATGATGAGCCCGACCGATGACCACAGCGAATACCGCCCGCCGACCCATTCCCCAAACTCGAACACGTTCTCGCGGTTGATGCCGAAGCGCATCGCTTCCTCGGCATTCGTCGACACTGCGACGAAATGCTTGCCGAGTTCACTCTCGGGAATGCCATGTTCGACGAACCACGCGCGAATCGTGCGCGCATTGGTCATCGTCTCGAGCGTGGTGAAGGTCTTCGAGCACACCACCACGAGCGTGGTTTCCGGGTCGAGCGTAGGCAGCGTACGCGCCAATTCGGTCGGATCGATGTTGGCGATGAAATGCGCACTCAGGTCCGAACGCCCATAGACGGCGAGGGCGTCGCATACCATGCGCGGACCAAGATCCGATCCGCCAATGCCGACGTTGATCAGATGTTTGATGGGCTTGCCTGTCGCCCCGACCCAGCGCCCGTTGCGCACGTTGTCACTGAAGGCGCGCATTCTCGCGAGGGTCTCGAATATCCCGCTGCTGACTTCGCCAGCGGCATCGTGAAAGGTCATGCCCTTCGGCGCGCGGAGCGCAACGTGCAACGCCGCGCGATTCTCCGTGACGTTCACATGCTCACCGGCCCACATCGCCTCACGCTTGGCGGGTAGGTCGCATTCGCGTGCGAGGTGCGTAAGCAGGGTGCGCGTCTTGTCCGTTATGCGGTTCTTCGAGTAATCCAGATACAGCCCGGCCGCATGCAGCGAGAACTGCTCGACGCGTGTGTTGGCATCGGCGTCCGCAAACCAGTCGCGCATATGCTGCGTGGCGATTTCGTCGCGGTGCTCAAGCAGGGTACGCCAGACAGGGCGTTGGTCCAGGCGAGTGGATGGCGCGGATGGCTTGTACGGCATGTGCGTTAGAGACATTTCGGTAAATCGAAGTATAACGGGTGTCGTCATGCAATCGCGCTGAAATGAGGCCTCAGACTGCGTTGGGCGGCCGTGGCGCGTGCGAACGCGTTGACCGCGCGCCGTCACGGCAAGCTGGGATGCCGCGTATGCGGTGGGCGCATGCCTGCGGTCAAGCGCGTCGCTTCGATCAGCCAGTCACCCAGTTCGGTGCGCATGGCGGGCAAAAGTTCAGAGGCGGTCAGCCCTGCAGGCCCGGTTCCCTCGGTGACACATCGTTCGGCCGCCCGGCCGTGCAACCAGACCGCGGCCAATGCGGCTTGCGTCGCAGGCATGCCTTGCGCGAGCAGCGCGCCCACGGCGCCGGTGAGTACATCGCCCGTGCCAGCGGTGGCGAGCCCGGCATTGCCCGTCACGTTGATCCAGGCGCAGGTGCCGTCGTCGATGACACTGCCCGAGCCCTTGAGCACGATCGTCGCGTTGAAGCGTTCGGCGAGCGCCCGCGCGCAAGCCAGGCGATCCGACTGAACGCGTGCGACATCGCCACCTGCCAAGCGCGCGGCTTCGAGCGGATGCGGTGTGAGGACCGTGGGTCCGGTGCGGCGGCGCACGCGCTCGGCCAGTGACGGGTCGGTGGCGAGCAGATTGAGCGCGTCCGCATCGATGACCAGCGGCGTGTGCTCCAGGGCAAGCGCGCGCGACAGACACGCGGCAGAAGCGGCCGATGTCCCGAGCCCGGGACCGATGGCCACGGCCTGCATCGTCGCGAGGTCGAGACTCTCGGCGTGACGCAGCATCAGTTCGGGATGCACGGGATCCCACGCAGGTGCGTTGGGTGCGACGAACCCCACATAGACTCGTCCGGCGCCTGTCATCAGGCCGGTGCGTGCACAGAGCAGCGGCGCGCCGACCATGCCTTCGTGGCCACCAAGAACGGCGAGCGACCCATAGCTGCCCTTGTGCGATGCATGTCGACGTTGCGGCAAATGCGCGAGAAACGCGCCGGGCGCACTCGTCGAAATGGCACTGCCGACGGGCCGTACGGCGCGCATTGCCGTCAGTACCTCGTCCGCTCCCAACGTAGCGACGAGCACCTCGCCGGCCACGTCGCGCCCAGTGCCTGTGAATAGCCCAGGCGTGGCGCCGAGCATTGCCATCGTGACGTCGGCGCAAATGACGGGTCCATCAACGACGCCGGTGGCGGCGGCCAGCCCGCTCGGTATGTCGATCGCGAGCACGGGCGTGCCCTGCGCATGTGCGTGGACGATCGCGTCCACCAGCGCTCCTGCGGGGCCTTCGAGGGGGCGCGACAGGCCGATTCCGAAGAGGCCGTCGACAATCCACGCGTAATGCGCCGTCGATGCAGGTGAGGCGGGAACGGGACGGACCGGCACGCCGGCGGCGAGGGCGTCGGCGAGTGCCCAGCGGGCGTCGTCGGCCGACGGCGGGGCAAGCTGCCAGACATCGACGAGCACCCCTCGGCGGTGCAACTCGCGGGCCGCAACATAGGCGTCGCCGCCATTGTTGCCGGGGCCGGCAAGCAGCAACACCGGTTGACGACCCGCGCTCGCGAGGGCGGGCAAGCGGCCATGGAGCCATTCGGCGACGGCGGCACCCGCGCGGGTCATCAGCGTGTGCACAGGAAGTTTGGCGGCCGCCGCCCGCTCCACGTCGCGCAGCGTGCCCGGAAGCAGCAAGTCGAGCGCAACGCATGCGCGAGCGGCCGTGGACGAAGACTGCGTCAACGGGGGCAACGTCAGGGGCGGCACGAGTGGACTTGTGCCGACAGGGGCAGTGGGGGAGGCAGGAACGTCGACGCGTTGAGAATCGGACATGACAGGCAAAGCTCCCGGAGGCGAGGGCCGCGAACGATGTGCATCGCCTCATGCCGGGATCGACGGCCGGGCGCGGCGTGTTCTGCGTGCCGATCCATCGATTATGCCTTTATCGCGCCGTTCTGCCTGCCGGTGCGCATCCCGACGCCGTGTCGGGCTTCCCCGACACGGCGGGCCGCCCGCATGCCCGGCAAACGACGTCGGATTGCGAGCACGCATGCGAGCGTCGAACCGGCCTGCCTTGGGCAACGCGTTGCCCGTCGCGCTCAGCGCGCGTATCGCGCCAGGGTGAGACCGTTCAGATCGATCTCCGGCGTTTGTCCCGAGATGACGTCGGCCAGCACGCGACCTGAGCCGCAGGCCATCGCCCAGCCGGTCGAACCATGGCCGACGTTCAGGAAGATGCCCGGCAGATGCGTTGCGCCAAGCAGGGGCGGTCCGTCCGGGAGCATGGGACGTGCGCCGACCCAGGCGCGTGCTTCGCGATACTTGCCGGCCCCGGGGAACCAGTCCGTCGCCACTTTGTAGAGCGTGGCGATGGCGCGCTCGCGCAGCACGAGCGTGGTATCGCCCAATTCAGCGGTGCCGGCAATGCGCAGACGGTTGCCTTGCGGGGTGATCGCGGTTTTGTACGATTCGTCCATCACGGCGATGCGCGGGCTGAACAGTTCGGTCTTGACCGGCGCCGTGATCGAGTAGCCCTTGATCGGCCAAAGCGGCAGGTCGATGCCAAGGGGGCGCAGCAGCGCGGTACTGGTCACGCCTGCGGCAATCACGACGGCATCGGCCTCAAGTGTCGCCTGCTGCGCGGGCTGCCCGGTGCTGGCCGTCTCGACGGTAACGCCTGCGCGTCCCACGTTCGGGCGCACCGACAGCACGGTCGTCTCGGTGGCGAGCGTCACGCCCATGTCGCGGGCAACCTGGGCGAGGCGCTTGGTAAAGAGCGGGCAGTTGCCGGTCTCGTCGCGCGGCAGGTGCAGCCCGCCGGCCAACTGCGCATCGGTCGAGATCGCGGGTTCGAGCTTGCGGCACTCGTCGGCGGTGAGCAACCGATGCGGCACCTCGTTCTCGGCGAGCATCGCACGCGCCGGCTCGTTCATCTTGATGTCGCGCTCGGTGCGAAACAGTTGCAGGTAACCCTGCGTGTGCTCGTACTCGAAGTCGTGGGTCTCGCGCAAGGCGTGCAGGCAGCGCTGACTGTAGAACGCGAGGCGCTGCATCCGTTCGCGATTGGCGCGGTAGCGTTCGAGCTTGCATTCACGCAGCCAGCGGGCCGCCCAGCGCCACGTGCCGGCCGACAGCCCCGGCCGGAAGATGAGCGGGCTGGCCGAGCTGAACAGGTAGCCGAGCAGCTTGCGCGGCATGCCGGGCGCCGCCCAGGGCGTGACGTAGCCTGGTGCGATGACCCCCGCATTGCCGAAGCTGCTCTCTTGCGCCACTGTGCTGTTGCGCTCGACGAGCGTGACCGTGTGCCCCGCAGCGGCAAGATAGTAGGCAGTGCACGTGCCGATGACCCCGCCGCCGATTACGATGACCTTCATTCCCAACCGTCTGGTGTGTGGCGAACGCCCGTTCGTTCGCTTGTTAGTGTCGTTTTGTATCGTGCCGCAGCCCGGTGTCCGGTTTCACGGCCCGTGTCGATGACGGGGCGCATAGGTTACCAGAGAGACGCCTTCCCAGGGCGGGTGGCTACCCATAATGCATGTCGCGCACTCGGGTCTTACCCGGGGTAAGCAGGGTATAATCCCGGTTTGTCGTTCCCCCGCGTTTTGAACGCCTCGCCTTCCGTCCTTCCATGACTCACATTGCCTGCTTCGCCGGCGCCTTGGCGCTCTCCGAATTCCGCCAGCAACGTCTTTTGCAGACCCTGCAAGCCATCGACAGTTCGATCGTGCGTGTCGACGCCCGCTACGTGCATCTCGTCGCCAGCGCCGAGCCGCTTTCGAGCGAAGACGTGGCCCGCGTCGCCGGTCTGCTCACCTACGGTGAGCCGGTGCGCGAAGCGTCGACGGGCGACACGTTGCTGGTGATTCCGCGCCTGGGGACGATTTCGCCGTGGGCGAGCAAGGCGACGGACATTGCCCGCAACTGCGGTATCGATCACGTGCGGCGAATCGAGCGCGCCATCGAATATACGATTGGTGTGAAGTCGGGGCTGCTCGGCGGCAAGAAATCGCTGCCGTCCGAGGTGCTCGCTCGCGTTGCCGGCGTGCTGCACGATCGCATGACGGAGACGGTCGTGGCCACGCGCCGCGACGCCGAGGCGCTCTTCGTCGAGTTGCCGGCCAAGCCGTTGCAGACCGTCGACGTGATCGGTGCGGGTCGCAGCGCCCTGGAAGCCGCCAACCGCGATCTGGGTCTGGCGCTGGCCGACGACGAAATCGAGTATCTGGTCGACGCGTTCACGGGGTTGCAGCGCAACCCGACCGATGTGGAACTGATGATGTTCGCGCAGGCCAACAGCGAGCATTGCCGTCACAAGATTTTCAATGCGCAATGGACCATCGACGGCCAGGCACAGGACAAGTCGTTGTTCCAGATGATCAAGAACACGCACCAACTCCACCCGCAGGGTACGGTGGTGGCGTATTCGGACAACGCGTCGGTGATGGAGGGCGCAGAAGTCGAGCGCTGGTATCCGCGTGGTGCCGATGGCAAGTACGGCCGCAGCGTCGAACTGACGCACACGCTAATGAAGGTCGAGACGCATAACCACCCGACGGCGATTTCTCCGTTCCCGGGGGCGTCGACGGGGGCGGGCGGCGAGATTCGCGATGAAGGCGCGACGGGCCGGGGTTCCACGCCGAAGTCGGGGCTGACAGGCTTCACCGTGTCGAATCTGGCACTGCCGGACGCACGCGAGCCGTGGGAAAACGACCGTGACGTGGCGGTGCCGCCGTCGCTGCGCAAGCCCGACGATGTCGGCGCCGACTATGGCCGTCCGGAGCGCATTGCGTCGCCGTTGCAAATCATGATCGACGGCCCGCTGGGCGGCGCTGCCTTCAACAACGAATTCGGTCGCCCGAATCTTGGCGGCTATTTCCGTGTGTACGAGCAGAACGTGGCCGGTCGCGTGCGCGGCTATCACAAGCCGATCATGATCGCGGGCGGCATGGGCAACATCAGCGCGCAGCACACGCACAAGCACGACCTGCCGGCCGGCACGCTGCTCATCCAGATCGGCGGTCCGGGCATGCGCATCGGCATGGGCGGCGGCGCGGCGAGCTCGATGGCGACCGGCACGAACACGGCCGAACTCGACTTCGATTCGGTGCAACGCGGCAACCCGGAAATCGAGCGTCGCGCGCAGGAAGTCATCAACGCGTGCTGGCGTCAGGGCGAGGCCAACCCGATCCTGTCGATTCACGACGTCGGGGCGGGCGGTCTGTCGAATGCGTTCCCGGAACTGGTCGATGGCGCGAGCAAGGGTGCGCGTTTCGATCTGCGTCAGGTGCAGCTCGAAGAGTCGGGAATGTCTCCCGCAGAAATCTGGAGCAACGAAGCCCAGGAGCGCTATGTGCTGGCCGTCGCGCCGGACAGCTTTCCGGCGTTCCAGGCGATCTGCCAACGCGAGCGTTGCCCTGTGGCGGTGGTCGGCGTCGCAACCGACGAGCGTCAACTGAAGCTGGTCGATGCGGTGCATCCGGAGTCGCAGGCGCCGGTCGATATGCCGATGGACGTGCTCCTCGGCAAGCCCCCGCGCATGCATCGCGACGTCACGCGCGTGAAGGCGGAGCTGCCGCCGATCGACGTAACGGGCCTCGCGCTCGACGAAGTGGCGCGCGCGGTGCTGCGTCACCCGACGGTGGCGAGCAAGTCGTTCCTCATCACGATTGGCGATCGTACCGTGGGTGGCCTGACGGCGCGCGACCAGATGGTCGGTCCGTGGCAAGTGCCGGTGGCCGATTGCGCCATTTCGCTGATGGACTATGCGGGCTATCGCGGTGAAGTCATGACGATGGGCGAGCGCACACCGCTGGCCGTGATCGACGCGCCGGCGTCGGGCCGCATGGCGGTTGGCGAGGCCATCACCAACATTGCCGCAGCGCCGATTGCGTCGCTCGATCAGATCAAGCTGTCGGCCAACTGGATGGCGGCTTGCGGCACCGAGGGGGAAGACGCGGCGCTGTTCGACACCGTGAAGGCGGTCGGCATGGAACTATGCCCGGCGCTGGGCCTGTCGATTCCCGTGGGCAAGGATTCGCTGTCGATGCGCACCAAGTGGGAAGACGCGGGACGCGGCAAGGACGTAGTCGCGCCGGTCTCGCTGATCGTATCGGCCTTCGCGCCGGTCGAGGACGTACGGGGCCATCTCACGCCGCAACTGCGCTCGGTCGCGCAAGCGGGCGAGACGGTGCTGATCGCCATCGATCTGGGTCGCAACAAGAACCGTCTGGGCGGCAGTATTCTCGCGCAGGTCACGCAACAGATCGGTGATGTGACGCCGGATCTGGACGATCCGGCCGACCTGCAGCGCTTCTTCGACGCGATCCAGAAACTCAACCGCGACGGCAAGCTCCTCGCATATCACGATCGTTCGGACGGCGGTCTGTTCGCCACCGTAGCGGAAATGGCCTTCGCGGGCCATGTCGGCGTGTCGCTCAACGTCGATATGCTCATCCTCGACGAAGGCTTCGAATCCGATTACGGCGACGCCAAGGATTGGGCCAAGCAGACCGTGGGCCGTCGCGAGGACAAGACGCTGCGTGCGCTCTTCTCGGAAGAACTCGGCGGTGTGATTCAGGTGCGTGCGTCCGAGCGCGATGCGGTGCTGCAGACGCTGCGCGAGGCCGGGCTGTCGGCCTGCACGAACGTGATCGGAAAGCCGAACACGAACGACGTCATCGAGATTTATCGCGATGCCAAGAAAGTGTTCGGCGCGTCGCGTGCGGAGCTGCAGCGCGTGTGGTCGGAAGTGAGTTGGCGCATCGCGCGCCTGCGCGACAACCCGGCCGCTGCCGATGCGGAATACGAAGCGCTGAACGACACGAGCGATCCCGGCCTCTCGCCGAAGCTGACGTTCGACGCCAGTGAAGACGTCGCGGCACCGTTCATCGCGACGGGGGTGCGCCCGAAGGTGGCGGTCCTGCGTGAACAGGGTGTGAACTCGCATCTGGAAATGGCGTACGTGCTGGACAAGGCTGGCTTCGAAGCCTACGACGTGCATATGAGCGACCTGCTCGCCGGCCGTCACACGCTGGATGCCTTCAAGGGCTTCATCGCCTGCGGGGGATTCTCGTATGGCGATACGCTGGGTGCGGGCGAGGGTTGGGCCAAGACGATTCTGTTCCATCCAGCGCTTGCCGAGCAGTTCGCGGGCTTCTTCAATCGGGCCGATACGTTCGCGCTGGGGGTGTGCAATGGTTGCCAGATGATGAGCAACTTGTCGAACCTGATTCCGGGGGCGGCTGCCTGGCCGAAGTTCACGTACAACCAGTCGAAGTACGAGGCGCGTCTCACGCAGGTGGAAGTGCTCGATTCGCCGTCGCTTTTCTTCAAGGACATGGCCGGTTCGCAGTTGCCGATCGTGATCGCCCATGGCGAGGGTTTCGCCAACTTCGGTCAGCAAGGCGATATCGATCAGGCGATTGCCGCGATGCGTTTCGTCGATCATCGTGGTCAGCCGACCGAGCAGTATCCGTTCAACCCGAACGGCTCGCCACGCGGTCTGACCGCCGTGACCACGGGCGATGGCCGCTTCACGGTGATGATGCCGCATCCGGAGCGCGTGTTCCGCACGGTGCAGATGAGTTGGGCGCCGGCGCAGTGGGGGGAGGACAGCCCGTGGATGCGCATGTTCCGTAACGCTCGCCGCTGGGTGGCGTGACGGATTGACGGTCTGACGGTCGATATTCCGCAGGTTTGCCCGTGCGGAATATCGTGCAGAATCGCGCAGAAAACAAAAATCCCGCCGGAAGGCGGGATTTTCGCTTCAGCGTCGCGCTCGGGCGGCGCTTACTGGATCTTGGCCTTCTTCTCGAGGTCCTCGACGAAGCCTTGCAGCTTCTCGTCCTTCATTTGCTGCACAAGTTGCGGCTTGACGTCGGACAGCGCGGGGATCTGCGCGTCGCGCACGTCGTCCAGTTCGATCACGTGGTAGCCGAACTGCGTTTTGACCGGCGTTTGCGAGTATTGGCCCTTTTGCAGCTTTTGCAGGGCGTCGGAGAACTCGGGTACGTAGGCGTTGGCCGGCGACCAGTCGAGATCGCCGCCGTTTTGTGCCGAACCCGGGTCCTTCGAGTACTGCTTGGCGAGATCGGCAAACTTCGCGCCGCCCTTGAGCTTCGCGATGATCTCCTTGGCCGTCTCTTCGCTCGGCACCAGGATGTGACGCGCGTGATACTCCTTGTCGCCGAATTGCTTCTTCAACTGGTCGTAGCGCGCCTGCACCTCGGCGTCGGTCACCGGCGAGGACTTCTGGAAGTCGGCGATCAGGGCGCGGATGAGTACGCCTTGTTCGGCCAGCTTGAGCTGCGCCTTGACATCTGGCTGCGTGGCCAGTCCCTTGCTGACGGCGGCCTGCGCGAGAACTTCGCGCTTGACCAGCTCTTCGCGCACTTGCTGTTGCAATTGCGGTGAGTTCGGCTGACCCTGACGGACCATTTCGCGCACCATGGCGTCGGCGCGCGAGACCGGCACCGGCGTGCCGTTCACAACGGCGACGTTTTGCGCCAGGGCGGGGAGGGAGGCGGCGGTCAGCGACACGGCGGCGCCGAGCGCCAGCGCCGTGCGGGCGAGTTTCAATGCCATGCTGTTTTTCCTAACGAATGACGGAGGCAAGGTTAATCGACGGGGGATACGTCGCGTGCGAGTCACGCTTCGCCGGGGGCGAGCGCAACGATGGCGAGGGCGTGGATGCCGTTTTGCATCAAATCGGCTAGCGCATCATACACCAGGCGATGGCGCGCCACGCGGTTGCGGCCGGTAAACGCCGCAGATACGATTCTGACGTTGTAATGCCCGCCTGAAGCGGCACCGGCGTGGCCCGCGTGCCGGGCACTGTCGTTTTCGAGTTCGAATTCGAGCGGGGCGAGCGCAGCGTTGAGCCGCGCTTCGATTTGCTGTTCCATGGTCATGGCAGTGACTTCCTCAGGGACGTTATTCGTCCTGCTTGATGTACTTGGCGAGCCACAGGCTTTGCACGACGATGAACACGACCATGAGGCCCATGCCGCCGAAGAGCTTGAAGTCGACCCAGGTGTCGGTCGAAAAGTGGTAGGCGATGACCAGATTGAGCGCGCCCATCGCGAGGAAGAACAGTGCCCAACTGAAGTTCACCGCGCGCCACAGGGGTTCGGGAAGCGCCATCTGCTTTTCCATCATGGCGCGAATCAGGTTCTTGTCGAAGACCAGTTCTGCGACGAACAGCGTGATCGCGAAAAGCCAGTAAAGCGCGGTGGGCTTCCATTTGATGAAGGTCTCGTCGTGCAGCAACATGGTCGCGCCGCCAAACACCACGATGATTGCCAGACTCACCCACTGCATGGGCTCGACCTTGCGGTGACGGAACCACATCCAGATGACTTGCGCGACCGTCGTTGCGATCGCGATGCCCGTGGCGACATAGATGCCGGCAAACTTGAAGGCGACGAAAAACAGGATGACCGGTAACAGGTCGAAAAAGAATTTCATGAAGTCTCGACTTGGGGGCTTCGGGGGATTGCCCCGGCGCACAAGTCGCCAGGAGGCAAACCCGCATTATATTTCAAAGCCCCGTCGCGGGACGCGGCGAATCTCCGATATCGTCATGCGCCATGCGACATGCGCGTGGCCGCGCCCCGATGGCACGACACGACGCTGTAGGTCGCTTGCCTTACTGCAGAATTTCGATGTGTTTGACGTCGATATCGTTCGGGCGATAAAGGTGGCGGTCGACTTCGCCGCTGATGCGCACCCGGGTTTTGTCGTTGATCTGCCGGCCGGGCGGGAGGTATTTGTCGTCGAGCTCGATTTCGATGGTTCTGCCGGTGTCGTCGCGGAACGTGTAGTGCTCATGCTTGAGCCGGTTGACGATGTAGCCCTCGATGACGGCCGTGGCATCGTCGGGGGCGGTGAGCGCTTGTGCAACGGTGGATATCTGCGGTGCGAACGAAGGCACGACCACGCCGCCGGTCGTTGCCGCCCCGGTGGTCTGGCCCGTGTACTGCGCGATGGCGGGCGCAGCGCTCAGCACGCCGAAAAGCGCAGTCGCCGCACAGAGAAGCGGTACGAAGCGAGTGTTTTTGCCGGCCATAAGCGACGTTTCCTGTCTTTCATTGAGGGGACGCCAGCTTATCAGACGTACGCGCGCTGCCCGAGGGTTCGGGCGCGTGGGATTTCCCAAAGCGTTCGACGCACGGCGCGAATGCGGGGAATCCACCCGCAGTGCGCCGCCGTGACTGCCTGCTCAGCCGTCAACCGGCTTGTCGGACGCGTTGTTCTTGTCCTCGAAGTCGAGCGACGCGGAATTGATGCAATAGCGCAGTCCTGTCGGCTGCGGGCCGTCTTCGAACACGTGGCCGAGGTGGGCGTCGCAGTTGTGGCAACGCACTTCGACGCGCACCATGCCGTGACTGTAATCCGTCACCTCGTCGATGCCGGACTTGTCGATGGGCTTCGAGTAGCTCGGCCAGCCGCAGCCTGCATCGAACTTCTCGGTCGACTGGAACAGCGGGGCACCGCAACACACACAGCGGTAGGTGCCGTCTTTCCAGTGATCCCAATAACGGCCGGTGAAGGCGCGTTCGGTGGCGGCGTGGCGGGTGACCTGATATTCGACGTCGTCGAGTTGGGCGCGCCAGTCGGCGTCGCTTTTTTCTACTTTGCTCATGAGAGTCTCCAGATGGGCGGCAGCCATGATCAGGCCGCCGCGCGTCGCATATCGTCAGATCTGGCACAGATGGGGGCGACGCGCTATTTTGCAACGCACGACGACGCGCTGGCGCTCACGCACGCTGTGCCGACAATCAAGAAGAGCAACTGACTTCGAGCTGCCCGGCCCAGTCGGGGGGCAACGCGGCGTAGTGCTCGAATTCGGGCTGTGCGTCATAAGGGTGCGAGAGCACCTTGAGCAGCGTGTCGACTTCCGAGAAGTCGCCCTCACGCGCGCGACGGATCGCGACTTCGGCCAGGTGATTTCGCAGGATGTACTTCGGGTTGACAAGCCGCATGGCGATGGCGCGCTTGGCGTCGGTGCTCGCTTCGTGGCGCAGCCGCGCGCGGTAGTCCACAGCCCAGGCGTCGAAGCCTGCGCGGTCGATGAACATGTCGCGCAGTGGTGCGTCGGCGGCGGGATTCTCAAGCTCAAGCGTCGCCAGCGTGCGGAACAGGTGGGTGAAGTCGACACGTCCTTCATGCATCAGTTTGAACAGTCGGTTGATGAGCGTTTCGTCGTCCGCGTGCGATTCGCGCAACCCGAGCTTTGCGCGCATGCGCAGATCGATTTCCTCGGCGAACCGGGTCTTGAACACGGGCAGCACCGACTGGGCCTGCTCGATCGCCGCCTCGCCTTCGCCGAACAGTGGCAGCAAGGCTTGGGCGAGACAAAACAGATTCCAGTACGCGACATTCGGCTGCGCCTGATAGGCGTAACGTCCTTGCGAATCGGAGTGATTGCAGACGTGATGTGCGTTGAAGCCGTCGAGAAAGCCGAACGGGCCGTAATCGATCGTCAGACCGAGAATCGACATGTTGTCGGTGTTCATCACGCCATGGCAGAAGCCCACGGCCTGCCAATGTGCGACCAACTCTGCCGTGGCCTCGCACACGGCACTGAGCAGCGCGAGGTAGGGATTGGCTTCGTCGCGGCAGTGCGGGTAGTAATGATCGATCGTGAAGTCTGCGAGTTGACGTAGCGCGCCGTACTGATCGTTTGCCCAGAAGTGCTCGAAATGTCCGAAACGAATGAAGCTCGGCGACAGGCGCGTGACGACGGCGGCGGTCTCGATGGTTTCACGCCGCACGGGGGCATCGGAGCCGATGACACACAGTGCGCGTGTGGTCGGCACGCCGAGATGGAACATGGCTTCCGAGCCCAGGAACTCGCGAATCGACGAGCGCAGCACGGCGCGCCCGTCACCCATACGCGAGTAAGGCGTCAGTCCGCCGCCTTTGAGCTGGATTTCCCAGCGCCCGCCGGGGCCATCCGACTCACCGAGCAGTAACGCCCGGCCGTCGCCCAGTTGGCCGGCCCACACGCCGAACTGGTGGCCTGAATAGACACTGGCGAGCGGATCGCCCCCTTGCAGCGGCGCATTGCCTGCGAAAGTGGCGAGAAACTCCGGATCGCGTGCGGCTTCGGGCGACCAGCCGAGCAGGCGCGCGGCGTCGGCGGAAAAGCCGACCAGATACGGAGCGGGCAATGCCTGCGGGGCAAGACGCGTGTAGAAGTCGGGCCCGAGCGCCGCGAACCGGTTCGCCAAAGGCAGCGGTCCGAAGGGTTTGAGCGAAGTGGGTGCGGCAGCGGGGCGGTCGGTTACCGACATTGGGGACGTTCCTGAGGGTGAGCAAACATTCTACTTGAGCTGTTCGTCGCGCGCTGCCGGCTTGCGCACGCTGGCGCCGATGGGCATCTGCTGCGCCGCACAAGCGATGGGCGTTGACCCGGCGCGCGTGCGCGTCAAGAATGAATCTCCAAGGTGCCCCGCGAATGCACGCATCGTAAGCGGCGTAAGCGGCGTAAGCGTCGTAAGCGTCGTAAGCGTCGTAAGCGTCGTAAGTGTCAGAAGTGTCAGAAGTGTCAGAAGTGTCAGAAGTGTCAGAAGTGTCAGAAGCGGCGTAAGCACGTCAACGCGCAAGGCACGACATCCCGGACGCGGTTTCCGGGGTATCCCCGTAATCCCGGTTTCCCCGACTTTTCTGGAGATTCGACGCATGGCAACGCCGCTCCTCGGCCAGATGATGGCCGCGCCGCTCCTGATTTCCTCGCTGCTCACGCATGCCGCCCGTCACCACGGCGACACCGAGATTGTGTCGCGTCGCATCGAGGGCGACATCCACCGCTATACCTGGCGCGACGCCGAGCAGCGCGCCCGCCAGCTCGCGCAGGCGTTGCGCCGGCTGGGCGTTGGCGAGGGCGAGCGCGTGGGCACGCTGGCATGGAACGGCTACCGCCACCTCGAGCTGTATTACGCCGTCTCCGGCATGGGGAGCGTGGTGCACACGGTCAACCCGCGCCTGTTTCCGGAGCAGATCGCCTACATCGTCAATCACGCCGAAGATCGTTACGTGGCGTTCGACATCAATTTCCTGCCGCTGATCGAGGCGATCGCGCCACAGTGTCCGGGCGTGCAGGGCTGGATTGCGATGTCCGATCGCGCGCACCTGCCTGCATCGGGCCTGCCTTTGCTGTGCTACGAGGACCTGATCGCCGCCGAAGACGGGCACTTTGCCTGGCCGTCGATGGACGAGAACACGGCATCCGGCCTTTGCTATACGTCGGGCACGACGGGCAACCCGAAAGGGGTGCTTTACAGTCATCGCTCGACGGTGCTGCATGCCTTCGGCGCATCGCTACCTGACGCGATGGCGATGTCCGCGCGCGACGCTGTCTTGCCCGTGGTGCCGATGTTTCACGTCAACGCATGGGGTCTGCCTTATTCGAGTGCGCTCGTCGGCGCGAAGCTCGTCTTTCCGGGCAAGGATCTCGACGGCAAGTCGCTGTATGAACTCTTCGAGGCGGAGGGCGTGACGTTCTCGGCTGGCGTGCCGACTGTCTGGCTCGGGCTGCTGAACTACGTGAAATCCATCGGGGCGCGTTTCTCCACGCTGGAGCGCACGGTAATTGGCGGCTCGGCGTGTCCCCCGGCGATGTTGCAGACGTTCGAGAAAGACTACGGGGTTCGGGTCATCCACGCGTGGGGCATGAGCGAGATGTCGCCGCTCGGCACGCTGTGCCATCTGCGCAAGCATCATCGTGATCTGCCCGCCGACGCGCAGCAGCACATCCTCGAGAAGCAGGGCACGGCGATCTATGGCGTCGACCTGAAAATCGTGGGGCCCGACGGCGAGGAGTTACCTTGGGACGGCAAGGCGTTCGGTGACCTTTACGCGCGCGGGCCGTGGGTGCTCGATCGCTACTTCCGCTCGGAGGCGTCGCCTCTGGTCGACGGCTGGTTCCCGACCGGCGACGTGGCCACGATCGACGCCGAGGGCTACGTGCAAATCACCGATCGGAGCAAGGATGTCATCAAATCGGGCGGTGAGTGGATCAGTTCCATCGATGTAGAGAACATTGCGATGGCGCATCCGGAGATCCACGAGGCCGCGTGCATTGCGATTCGTCACCCGAAATGGGAGGAGCGCCCGCTGCTCGTGGTCGTACGCAAGCCCGGCTCGACGCTGACGCGCGAGGACGTGCTGGCCTTCTACGAAGGGCGCGTGGTGAAATGGTGGATCCCCGACGACGTGGTCTTCGTCGACGAGATTCCGCATACGGCGACCGGAAAGATGCTCAAGCTCAAATTGCGCGAAGCGTTCCGCGATTATCAGGCGGCGTCGTAGGTCTTCACGTTTTCCGCCATTGTGTCTGGCGCGGCGGCAGCACTCGCCGCGAACCGGCTCGGAAAGTTCGGATCCGGCGTGCAGACGTCCCCCGAAATGCAGAAATGACGCTGTTTCCCGGGGGATGTCGGACCATCTGCGCCGCACGCCCCCTCTATAATGTCAGCCTGATTTCTTCCCTGATGCGGCCTCCGCAGCCGCGCCTTTTTGTGGGTCTTCCGAAGGAGACGCAGTGCAACTGCTGAATGCCACCGCCGGCCTCGTGCTCGTGAATGGCGTGAGCTATGGCTTGCTGCTGTTCATGTTGTCGAGCGGGCTTACGTTGATTTTCAGCATGCTGGGCGTGCTGAACTTTGCGCATGCCAGCTTCTACATGCTCGGGGCGTACTTTGCCTATGCGCTTTCGGCGGCGATCGGCTTCTGGCCCGCGTTGATTGTCGCGCCGCTGGTGGTGGGGGCGATGGGGGCCTTGTTCGAGCGCGGGGTGTTGCGGCGCTTGCGTGCACGCGGTGCGTTGGCGGAACTGCTCGCGACCTTCGGACTCGCCTACGTCGTCGTGGAGCTGGTGCAGCTCGCATGGGGACGCGGGCCGGTCGATTATGGTGTGCCGGCGAGCTTCGAAGGCGTGCTCTTCCATGTGGCGGGCATTGCGGTGCCTGCGTACCGGCTCTTCTTGATGGGGCTGGCGTGCACGATTGCGTTGTTGGTATGGGCGATATTTCGTGCGACGCGGGCCGGATGGGTCTTGCAGGCCGCGTTGTCGCAGCCTGCGATGACGCAAGCGCTGGGTTACGACGTGCCGGCGCTTTATACGGGCGTGTTCGCATGCGGCGCGGGGTTGGCCGCGCTCGCGGGGGCGGCGGGCGGCAATGTGCTGGTGACGGAGCCAGGCATGGCGGCAACGGTCGGCAGTGTGGTGTTCGTCGTGGTCGTCGTTGGCGGGCTGGGGTCGCTGGGCGGCGCGTTCGTTGCTTCGCTGCTAATCGGCGTGCTGCAAACGTGGGCCGTGACAAGCGACGCAAGCCTCGCGCAATGGTGGCCGCAGCGAACAACCGGCGCCGACGGGGTGTTGGGTGCCTTCGGCGCGGCGGTCGCACCGGTCTCGCATCTCACTGTGGCGCAACTCGCGCCCGCCGTGCCTTATTTACTGATGGTGGGGGTGCTGTTGTGGCGTCCGCGCGGTTTGTTCGGCGTTCGGGAGGGGTAATGAACGACGCGATCGACGGTTCGCCGGGCGCCGCGCCGGGTTCGTGGCGCCGCGGGGCGGTTGGGTGGGCAGGCTTTGCGGCGATCCTCTGCGTGGCCCCGTGGTGCTTTCCGTCCGATACGGCGCTGACGCTGATGACCCAGATGGGGACCGCTGCCATTCTCGCCCTGTCATTCAATCTGCTGCTCGGCTCGACGGGTCTGTTGAGCTTTTGTCAGGCGACGTATGCCGGCATCGGGGCGTATGCAGGCGTGTGGTGCATGAATCGCATCGGCGCCGAGGGGCTGCCGGTGTCGATGGCCCTCGTGCCGCTCGCGGGGGCTGTCGCCGGGGGTGTGGCGGGCGCCACGCTGGGGTACGTGACAACACGTCGCGCGGGCATGACGTTCGCGATGATCACGCTCGGCGTTGCAGAACTGGTCTGGGTGATGGCCGCGATGTTGCCGGCGTGGTTCGGCGGAGAGCGTGGTATTCCGACCGATCGCACGCTCGGTGCCGCGTGGCTGGGGTTGACATTCGCGACGCAGCGCGAGGTCTATGGGCTCGTGGCGGTATGGCTGTTCGTGTGCACGGCCTTGATGTATGGCGTGACGCGCACGCCGCTGGGGTTCCTCGCACGCGCCGTGCGCGATAACGCGGCGCGGGTGGCTTTTCTCGGACAATCGCCTGCGGCGGTTCGATATCGCATACAGATCGTTGCGGCAGCCTTTGCGGGTGTGGCGGGCGCGCTGGGGGCCGTGAACTTCGAACTGGTCAGCGCGGACACCTTCAGTCTCGAGCGCTCCGGTGTTGTGCTCGTCTTTACGGTGCTTGGCGGCACCGCGTATTTCGCAGGGCCGATGCTGGGCGCGCTCGTCGGCGTGTTTGCGACGGTGATGCTGGCAACGTTTACGCGCGCCTGGCAACTCTACCTCGGGCTGGGATTCCTCGCCGTCGTGGTCTACGTGCCGGGCGGAATCGCCGGCTTGATTGCCGTGCATCTGCGCGCGTGGCGCGCGGGCATGGCGCGTGCTTTGTGGAAGTCCTATACCGGGGTTTGCGTCGGTTTGATGTTGTTCTTGTCCGGGCTGATCGCCATCGTCGAGATGACTTACGCCGCACGTCTCGCGAGCGACGCCGGGCAGGTGACGACGGACGGCCTGAGCGTGTACGCGGTGGGGCGCGCATGGGGCGCATGGGGCGCGGTGGTAGCTGCGATAGCTGTGATAGCGGGGTTGGCCGTTCTCAACCGTGCGGGGCGTCAATTGCGGCGCAAGGCTGCGGGCGCGGGGCTCACGACGGGGGCTGGCGATGAATGAAGCCGTGCGGCAAATCGGTTCGTCCGAGCCGGTGCTCAGCGTGCGAGGCGTGCGCAAATCGTTTGGCCGAACCCAGGTGCTGTGCGGCATCGACCTCACGCTCGCGCCCGGCGAGCGGCTTGCGATCATCGGGCCCAACGGCGCAGGCAAGAGTACGCTGTTCGATGTCATCACGGGCAGGACTCGGGCCGATCGCGGCCGGGTCCTGATGAACGGGCGGGATGTCACCGGCCGGACGCCGCATGCCATCAGCCGGCTGGGCCTGTCACGGACCTTTCAAGCGTCGCAGTTGTTCGGTCAGATGAGTGTCATCGATCACCTGCGTTGTGCCGGACTCTGGTCGGGCGGTCATCGCTACACGTTCTGGCGACGTATGCGCGGGCTGGACGACATTACGCGGCGCAGCGAAGCATGGCTGGCGCGGCTTGGTCTGGGCGCGCGGCGCGACGTCCCGGCGGCGGCCCTGAGCTACGCGGAGCAGCGCGTGCTCGACATCGGATTGTGCGCGGCGTCGGCGGGCAGCGTGCTGTTGCTCGACGAGCCGACGGCGGGGATGAGTCAATCCGAGTCTGCCCGGATGGTGGCGCTGATCGCCGAACTCAGCCAGGGACGCGCGCTGGTGATGATCGAGCATGACATGCAAGTGGTTTTCTCGCTGGCCGACCGGATCGCCGTGCTGGCACGCGGCACCGTCATCGCATGCGATACGCCGGCGCGGATTCGGGCACATCCCGACGTGCGGGCAGCCTATCTGGGCGACTATGCGGATGCGCTCGATGACGCAAGTGCCGGGGAGACCCGCGATGCTTGAGTTGATCGACGTGAGCGCGGGCTACGGTGGCAGCCGTGTGCTTCATGGGGTGACGATGCGTGTCGCGCCGGGAGAGATCGTGGCGGTTCTCGGTCGCAATGGCGCGGGGCGCTCCACGCTCGCTCGCGCGATCATGGGTCAGTTGCCGCGTGAGGGGGACATTCGCTGGCACGGACGATCGCTCATGTCGCTTGCCCCCCATCAGATTGCGCGACTGGGCATCGGCTATGTGCCGGAAACGCGCGATGTCTTCGGGCCGCTCACCGTCGAACAAAATCTGCTGCTCGGGCAGCGCGCCGGGAAAGCCCGGGCGGCAGGTCACACCCCTGGCCGGACGCTTACGATTGCGCAGGCGTTCGAGCGCTTCGAGGAGCTGGCGTTGCGCCGCGATGCGCTTGCCGCGTCGCTCTCGGGCGGCGAGCATCAACTGCTCTCGTTGTGCCGCGCGATGATGGCCGGTCCCGGACTGCTCATCGTCGATGAGCCGACCGAAGGACTCGCACCGCGCGTGGTGGCGCGCATCGGCCGGATTTTGACCGATTTGCGGGCGTCGGGCGTGGCGATACTGCTCATCGAGCAGAAACTGTCGCTCGCGCTGAGTTGCGCGCAACGCATCGCCGTGTTGGGGCGGGGGGCGCTTGTTTTCGAGGGCTCCCCCGAAGCGCTGGCGGCCGCGCCCGCGATTCGCCGTGAATGGCTTGAGGTGTAGCGCTGCGCTAGAATCGAGCGATCGTCTTGCCGCGCCCGGCAAGCGCGGCGTCCCGGGCGACGCACTGTATTCAAGGTTCAAGGAACGAGACAACGATGAGCACGGCTTATGAGGTTCGTGACGGTGTGGCCGTCATCACGCTGGACAATCCCCCGGTAAACGGACTGGGACACGCTACGAGGGCGGGTATTGCCGAGGGACTCGCGAAAGCCCAGGCCGACGCTCAGGTGCGTGCCGTGGTGCTGATCGGCGGGGGCAAAGCGTTTTCCGGCGGGGCCGATATTCGCGAGTTCAACACGCCGAAGGCGACACAGAGTCCGTTGCTGGTCGATGTCATCGCAGCGCTCGACGCTTGCGCCAAACCCGTCGTCGCGGCGGTACACGCGGTCGCGATGGGAGGGGGCCTCGAATTGGCCCTCGCCTGCCACTATCGCGTGGCCTTGCCGGGGGCGCAGATCGCATTGCCCGAGGTCAAGCTGGGCCTGTTGCCCGGCGCGGGCGGCACGCAGCGTTTGCCGCGCGCCATCGGTGTCGCGCGCGCGCTTGACATGGTGGTCTCGGGACGTGTCGTGAAGTCCGAGACGCTGCTCGGGACACTCTTCTCGAAGATGTTCGAAGGCAGTCGCGACGACCTGCTTGCGGGGGCCATCGCCTTCGCCGACGGCATTGCGGCACAAGGCGGCACGTTGCCGCGCTTGCGCGACGTCGCCATCGACGACGCAGATGGCGCTGCGCAGGCCGCCATCGACGCCGCGCGTGAAAAGGTGCAGCGCGAGCAGCCCCATTTCCCTGCGCCGCACCGATGCGTCGCGGCGGTCGAGGCGGCGCTGAAGCGCTCGTTCGACGACGGTGTGAAATTCGAGCGCGAGTGTTTTGTGGCGTTGGTCAGCTCGCCGGAGTCGAAGGCGCTGCGTCACGCATTTCTGGGCGAGCGTGCCGCCGCGAAGATTGCAGACGTGCCGGACGACACGCCAGTACGCAGCATCGAACGGGTGGCCGTCATCGGTGCCGGGACGATGGGCAGCGGTATTGCGATGACCTTCGCCAACGCCGGTATTCCGGTGACGCTGATCGATACCACCGATGCGTCGCTTGCCCGTGGCGTCGAGGCGATGCGTGCCAACTATGCGCGCGCGGTCACGCGCGGCAAACTCTCGGCCGACGAGTCGCAGAAGCGGCTGGCGCGCATTCAGGGCAGTACCGATTTCACGGCGGTGGCCGATGCCGATCTGATCGTCGAAGCCGTGTTCGAGGACATGGGTATCAAGCAGGTCGTGTTCCGTGAGCTCGACAAGGTGGCGAAGCCGGGGGCGATTCTGGCGTCGAACACGTCGACGCTCGATCTCGACGCGCTGGCCGATACCACGTCGCGGGCGCAGGACGTGATCGGCATGCATTTTTTCAGCCCGGCCAATGTGATGCGTTTGCTCGAGGTGGTGCGCGGTGCCCGCACCAGCAAGGACGTGCTGGCGACGGTCATGAAGCTGGCCAAACGTATCGGTAAGCTTGCGGTGGTGGCGCGCGTCTGTGACGGCTTCATCGGCAATCGCATGCTCGAGCCTTATTTCAAGCAGTCGCAGTGGATGGTCGAGCAGGGCGCAACGCCTGCGCAGGTCGACGCCGCCATCGAGCGTTTCGGCTTCGCGATGGGGCCGTTCCGTACGAGCGATCTGGCCGGGAACGACGTCAGTTGGGCGATTCGCAAACGTCGTCACGCCGAACATCCCGGCATCGACTACCCTGGGATCGCCGATGTCCTGTGCGAAGCCGGGCGCTACGGCCAGAAGACGCACGCGGGTTGGTACGACTATGCCGAGGGCGACCGCACGCCTCGTGAGTCTGCCAAGGTGGGGCAGATGCTCGACGCGTATCGCAAGGCGAACGGCGTCGTATCGCGCACATTCTCGGACGACGAAATTGTCGATCGCCTTGTTTATGCGCTGGTGAACGAAGGCGCGAAGGTGCTGGCCGATGGAACGGCGGCGCGCGCGTCGGACATCGATATGGTCTATTTGAACGGCTATGGTTTCCCGCTGTGGCGGGGCGGCCCGATGCACTACGCCGACACCGTGGGGCTCGCCAAGGTCCTCGCGCGTGTACGCGAATTCGCGCGTGCAGAGCATGGTGAAGACTGGACGCCGGCCGAGCGGCTCGTCGAGCTGGCCGATGCCGACAAGCGGTTCAACGGTTAGTGGGTCGATGGGCTGATGTGGGTCAATGGGCGGATGGGTCAATGCGGCAGTGTGGTGTGTGCGGAATGCCGCGGGCTTGGCGAAATTATCCGGCAGTGTCGCTGCCGTGAACTGGGGGCAGGCTAATGAAACCGATGGATGAAGTGCTGCTCGTGATCGACGTGCAGAACGATTTCATGCCCGGCGGCGCGTTGGCGGTTCCCTTGGGCGACGAAGTGGTTCCGGCCATCAATGCCCTGGCGGGCAAATTCGCCCATGTGGTGCTGACGCAGGACTGGCATCCGGCGGGACATGTGTCGTTTGCGGAGCAACACGCCGGCCGCCGGCCGTTCGAGACGATTTCCCTGCCGTATGGCGAACAGGTCCTGTGGCCGACGCATTGTGTGCAGGACACGCCCGGCGCCGCATTGCATGCGGACCTGCATATCCCGCATGCGCAGGCAGTGATGCGCAAGGGATACCAGGCAGATGTCGATAGTTATTCGGCGTTTATGGAGGCGGATCGCAAGACGCCGACCGGGCTCGCGGGGTATCTGCGTGACAAGGGCGTAAGGCGGGTGCACTGTGTCGGATTGGCGACCGATTTCTGCGTGGCATGGAGCGCGCTGGACGCCCGGGCGGCGGGCTTCGACGTCTGTGTGATCGAGCATGCGTGCCGTGCCATCGATCTCAACGGGTCGCTCGCCACTGCGTGGGCGTCGCTGGCGGGCGCAGGCGTGTCGCGCGAGTGAGATGCCGGCGACAGTGTGTATTTCAGACGCGGCGCATCGCGCGTCGCGTCGTTAGTGGATGGAACGACGATGGACACGTTTTACTGTATTGGCCAGTGCGGCCGGAGTTCCCGATGAGTCCGCTGTCGATTCGCTCGGGCTTTATCGATCACCTCGGCATCGAGTTGCTGCGGGCTGAAGCGGGGACGTCGGAGCTGCGTCTCGTGTTGGCACCTGAGCATCTCAATAGCTGGGAGGTCATGCATGGGGGGGTGACGATGGCGCTGCTCGATGTCGCGCTGAGTACCGCGTGCCGCAGCGTGGCACCGGCGGGCACGGGGGTGGTGACCATCGAAATGAAGACGAGTTTCATGCAGCCGGGCACGGGTGAGATGCGCGCGTTGGGTCGCCTCTTGCACCGCTCGACTACGATGGCGTACTGCGAGGGCGAGGTGCGCGACAGCAGCGGCAAGCTCGTCGCCAAGGCGATGGGCACCTTCAAGTACTTGCGCCGTCTCGCGGTGGGACGCGAGATCAAGGAGCAGCGACGCCCCGGCGAAGTGCGCGGCGACTGACGGCTGGCTGCGTTGCGGGGTGCAATCATCGAAATCACCGTGAGGCAAGGCGGCCGGGATCGGCTGTTGTGTCTTGCCAATGTGGAGGCAATCCCATGACGATCAATCGTCAAATTCTGCTGGTCTCGCGCCCAAAGGGCGAAGCTACGCTCGACAACTTTCATCTGGCGGCGCCCGAATTGCCGGACATCGGCGAAGGGCAGGTGCTGGTGCGCAACTTCTATCTGTCGCTCGATCCTTACATGCGCGGCCGGATGAACGACACCAAGTCGTATGCGCCGCCGCAACCGCTGGACACGGTCATGATCGGGGCGACGGTCGGAGAGGTGATGGAGTCGCGGCATCCCGACTGGCACCCGGGCGATGCCGTCACGGCGATGTTCGGCTGGCAGGAATACGGCATCTCCGATGGCAGCAATCTGCGGCGTCTTGAAGATGCGCGCGTCCCGATGAGCGTCTATCTTGGCGCGGCCGGCATGCCGGGGGTTACGGCGTGGTACGGCCTGAACCGGATCATTGTCCCGAAGGCGGGGGAGACGGTCGCGGTAAGCGCGGCTTCCGGCGCGGTGGGCAGCGTGGTCGGGCAATTGGCCAAACGTGCCGGTTGCCGCGTGGTCGGCATTGCGGGGGGCGAGCAGAAGTGCGCCTACGTCGTGGACACGCTCGGCTTCGACGCATGCATCGATTACAAGGCCGGCAATCTCACCGAAGCGCTGCGTGCGGCTGCGCCGGACGGCATCGACGGGTATTTCGAGAACGTCGGTGGGGAGGTGTTCGATGCTGTCCTGCGCAATCTCAATGCACACTCGCGCATTGCGCTTTGCGGCATGATCTCGGGTTACAACGGCGAGCCCGTTGGACTGAAGTATCCGTCGCTGCTGTTGACGAACCGGGTTCGGCTTGAGGGTTTTATCGTGACCGAACATATGGATGTCTGGCCGCAGGCGCTCAGGGAACTGATCGATGCCATCGCCACGGGCGAGCTGCGCTATCGCGAGACGATGGCGCAAGGCATCGAAAACGCACCGGCCGCGTTCCTTGGCCTGCTCAAGGGCAAGAACTTCGGCAAACAGATCGTGCGGCTGGTTTGACGCGCTGGCGGCGCCTCGCGAAGCCCATGGTGGTGCGCGCTGCCTCGTTCGCGCGCCAATGTCCGGCGAGAAGGCAACGCGTCTCGCCCCTGTCAAATGGGTACGGGGGCGAGGGCGAAGGAGAAATCGCGACGCCCGGACAGGTCATGCGGCGCCTGTCCCGGCGTGACGGTGACTTCCGTCACGTCGAACCTGCCGTCACGATGGTAGCGAAGCAGTGTCGTGCACCGGGTGCCGTAGGCAGGAGACGCGATGAACGCCGCCGAGAGCGAGCGTTCCCAGCCGCGTGAGACGCCGGTCTCAGGCAAATCGTGGTCAGGTGCTTCGGTCGCGTCGCGCATTATTCGCAGCAGGCGGGCGTCGTCCGCCGCTTCCAAAAGGGCGCTGGCGAAGGCATTGCGACGGCTGAGCAGTTTCGGCCACGGTGTGTCGAGCACGGCGTTGGACAGGCCGTGTATGCCGGGCGCAATGTCATGGGCAACGGGTTGCGCCGACGCGGTAAGCGTCGTGCCGCCAACGTGGTGAGCCCGATTCCCCAACCAGAACAACTTGCCCGCCGGCAAGTCGCCCGCGAGCAGGTTGAAGCCGGCGTACTCGTGGGCATGCCGTTCGACGCGAATCAGATCGTCGTCGAGCGATGTCGCGTCGAGCATGGCCGAGACCAACAGGCCGCGTGACGGCGCGTCTTTCGGTGCCATCGGCGCCCGACCGTCGCGATAGTTGGTGAGTGCGGCAAAGCGCCCCGCACGGTTGACGCCCATCCACGTTCCACCACCGCGCAAATCGCGGCCGGCGAGGACGTCCGGGCGATCCCGCCACCAGTGCAGTGGCTCGGCAGGACGCTCGAAGAACTCATCGCGATTGGCGAGCAGGACCAGCGGCGTGGCGGCGTCAGGCTGCCAGGAGAAGACGATCAGGCACATGGCGGCGGGGCGTCGGCAAAGCACTCGGCGTGGCGCTCGCCGTCGATGAGCACGGTCAAGCCGCACTCCGCGGCCAACAGGGGCAGCGCCGCGACGAACGCGCGGTCAACATCGTCGTAGCGCTCCATCCAGGTCGTGGTGCCGGCGGCGGTGTCGCGGGCGGAGGCGTCGGCGCGCCATTGCAGACGTCCGGTGACGCCGAAGCGCGCCGCCGTCTGCGCGAAGAGCTCCGCGACGGCCTGACGGGCGGCGTCGGCGTTGTGCGACGCGACGCGAAAGTAGACGTAACAGTCCATTGTCCGTCGCAGGGGTGGCCGAGTCAGGACGCCGCCGCGGACGACGCGGGCGATTCCGTCGGGTCGACGATCTCGTACGGCAAGTCGGCGAAGACCAGCGCGGGGCCGTCTGCCGCGCCAAGGCGAACGTCGTCGGCCTCGCGCGCGGCGAGCTTCAGTTCGACGAGTGCGTCGTAGCCGCCGCCAGGTGCCGGTGCGGCTTGCACGACCATGCCGCACGGCTGGTCAGGGTCGCTCGTCTCGAAAAGTGCCTGACCCGGTGCGGAAGACGCGCCGTCCACATGCGCCAGATGCAGACGTCGTTTGATGGTGCCGCGATATTGGCTGCGCGCGACGACTTCCTGTCCCGGATAGCAGCCTTTGCGGAAGTTCACGCCGCCCACGACCTCCCAGTTCACCATCTGAGGGACGAACTGTTCTTGCGTCTCGGTCGTGACACGCGCCACGCCGCTGTGCACATCGAGCCACGCGGCGAGGGCCGGGGCGACGCCCACCAGTCCGGGGGCTTGGGTCAGCGCGGCCCAGATCCCGGCAGCGTTCGCCACGGGCACGCTCCACAGGAAACGCGAGAGAGTGCGCGCCGTGCCGGCGGCCGGCAGACGGATCACGCTCGTCGAGGCGTCGCCAAGCGTTGCGTGGGCAACGGCGAGCGGCGCGGCGGGCAGCGCGGCAAACGTGTTCGCGAGGACCGCTTCCGCCGCCGGACCGCCAACCTGCAGCAGCACGTGCGTGGCCGTCGCGTCGGCCAGCTTGGCCTTCGCTCGCAGGACGAACATCGAGAGACGCTTCTGCACGGCAGCCTGCACGGCGGCATCGCACGCCAGATAGATCGTCGCGTCGGCAGCCGTGTCGCGCCACATCAGGAACGTTGCGAGCAAACGGCCCTTGGCCGAGCAGTAGCCCGCCAGGCACGCCTGCTCCGGCGCGAGGCGCTCGACGTCGTTGGTCAGTTGACCGTGCAGGAAGCTCGCGGCATCGGCGCCGCTCACGGCAATGAGGCCCGTGTCGCTCGCGAGCGAGACGAAGCTGCCGGTTCGCAACGCGTTGAACTGTGCAGCGCGTGCGTCTGCATCTGACGCCACATTGGACGCCGCATCGGGAAAAGCAGCGGATGCCGCGTGCGGCAGAAGATCACGCCATTGGGTGGTCATAAATGGGGGTGGCTGTCAATCTGTGAGGGTTCGGCAAGTCAAAGTATTATATTGGGTCTTCCGCCAGGACGTGCGAGCCCGGTTCGACGCGCACAATGCGCCTCTCGACGCCGTCGTCGCCCCGCAATTCCGGCTGACCGAATCCCCCGAACCCGCTGCCGTCCTCATACGGCTTACCTTGCACTTCATGTCTTTCATTAAACGCCTGTTCGTACTGTCGATCGTCGCCGCGCTGGCGGCGGGCGGTGCGTTCTATTATTGGGCGCAGGCCCCCTTGCAACTGGACAAGCCGACGCTCGACGTGACAATCAAGCCCTACAGCTCGGTGCGCAGCGTTGCCACGCAATTGCGCGCCGGTGGCGTGCCGGTCAATCCGTTGCTGTTCAATCTGCTTGCCCGCGTCATGGACGTCGGTACCAAGCTCAAGTCGGGCAACTACGAGTTTGCGACCGGCACCACGCCCTTCGCGGTCATGGAAAAGCTCGCGCGCGGTGACGTCAATCAATATGTGGTCACGATCATCGAGGGCTGGACCTTCAAGAAGATGCGCGCCGAGATCGACGCCAACCCGGCGTTGCGGCACGACACCGCGGGGCTTCCCGATGCCGATATCATGCAGCGCGTGGGTGCCGATCGTGCGGAAGCCGAAGGCATGTTCTTCCCCGATACCTACCTTTTTCCGAAAGGCACCAGCGACATCGATATCTACAAACGCGCGTATCGTCTGATGCAGAAGCGGCTGGACGAAGCGTGGGCCGCACGCGCGCCGGGACTCCCGTACACGACGCCTTACGAGGCGCTTATCATGGCATCGCTCGTCGAGAAAGAGACCGGGCAGGCGGTGGAGCGCGGTGAGGTCGCGGCGGTGTTCGTCAATCGGCTGCGCAAGCATATGCTGTTGCAGACCGATCCGACGGTGATTTACGGGATGGGCGATCTGTATACCGGCCGTTTGCGCAAGCGTGACTTACAAACGGACACGCCGTACAACACCTACACCCGTGCCGGTCTGCCGCCGACGCCTATCGCCCTGCCAGGCGCGGCGTCGCTGGCGGCGGCCTTGAACCCCTCGCCGAGCGATGCGCTGTACTTCGTGGCGCGTGGCGACGGCACGAGCCATTTCTCGACGAGCCTCCAGGAACACAATCGCGCCGTGGACAAATATCAGCGAGGTGAGCAATGACGCATTCTCCCGAGGCGCCGGCCGTGGTGCCGGGTCAGTTCGTGACGTTCGAAGGCATCGACGGCGCAGGCAAGAGCACGCACGTCAACGCGTTCGTCGACACGCTGCGTCAAGGCCTCGCCCGCGAGGGACGCAACGTGGTCGCCACGCGCGAGCCGGGCGGCACGCCGCTGGGCGAGGCCCTGCGCAAGCTGGTGCTCGATGAGCCGATGGATCTCGAGACCGAGGCACTGCTGATGTTCGCCGGACGCCGGGAGCATCTTGCAAAGGTGATTGAACCTGCGCTCGCGCGCGGCGATTGGGTCGTCTCCGATCGTTTCACCGATGCAACGTTTGCGTACCAAGGCGGCGGCCGGGGTCTGTCGCGCGACAAGCTGGCGGCGCTTGAGCGTTGGGTGCAGGGCACGCGTCAACCCGATCTGACGATTCTGTTCGATCTCGATCCGGCGATTGCCGCTGCACGGCTGGCAGGTGCCCGAGCGCCGGATAAGTTCGAGCGCGAATCGGCGGCTTTTTTCACTCGGGTGCGCGAGGAGTATCTGCGCCGCGCCGAGGAGTTTGCCGACCGATTCGTTGTGATTGACGCCGCGCAGCGCATCGAGGCGATCGCCGAGCAGCTCGCGGGCGTGTTCGCCCGTTTGGGCTTGCCGGGGCACGGATCGCGCTGACGCGCGATAATCCGGCTATTCCATCGAGCATCGGGACACGCGCTGAACATCGCCAGGACGGTTCGGGTCAATCCGGCCCCCTGGGTGGGTGGGCGCGGTGTCCCGCCAGACGCATTTCCGGCCAAGGAGCCTACATGCTGTATCCGTGGCAGTCAGAGGACTGGACACGCCTTAACGATCTGCGCGCCCAGATGCCGCACGCGCTGCTGTTGCAGGCTGTGCCCGGGATCGGCGAGCTGGCGCTTGCCCGTACGTTCGCGCAGGGGCTGCTGTGCGAATCGCTTGGCGACGATCACATGCCGTGCGGCACCTGCGGTGCGTGCCAATGGTTCGCCAGCGGCAATCACCCGGACTTTCGCGCCGTCTGCCCCGAGGCATTGGCCGATAGCTTGCCCGGTGCCGATGCCCGCGCCGACGCGGACGGCGACAAGAAGACCAAGACCCCGAGCAAGGAAATCAAGATCGAACAGGTGCGCGAAGTGATCGACTTCGCGAACCTGGGCTCGCACCGCCAGGGTCGGCGGGTCGTCGTGTTGTATCCGGCCGAGGCGCTCAACGTCCACGCGGCGAACGCTTTACTCAAAACGCTCGAGGAGCCGCCCGAGGGCGTGGTCTTCCTGCTGGTGACGACGCAGCCCGACCGGCTTCTGCCGACGATTCTGTCGCGCTGCCGTCGTCTGGTGCTCACCCGCCCGGACCACGCACAGGCCACACAATGGTTGATGGGCGAGGCCGGGTTGGACGCCGCCACCGCTGCCGCTGTGCTCGCCGAAGCGGGTGGGGCGCCGCTCGCCGCGCGCGCACTGGCGGAGCCGGACGAGCGCGGCTGGCGCGACTGGCTACTCGGTCAGCTTGCGCAGGGCGCGGCGATCGACGCCTTCGCCTGTGCCGAGCAACTGCACAAGGGGCATCTGCCGGGCATTCTGGAGACGTTGCAACGCTGGTGCTTCGACGTGCTCGCCGAGCGCATGGCGGGTAGCGTCCGATTCTTTCCGAGTCACGCCACTGCCTTGCGCCGGTGTGGCGACGCGACGGACGACGTCCGCTTGCTCGGCTTCCTGCGCGAACTCGCGCAGCAGCGTCATGTTCAGAATCACCCGCTCAATACGCGCGTGCTGCTCGAGGCGCTATTCCTGCAATACAAACAGTTGTTCGGTGGGCCGGCGTCGCTTTGACGCACGGCACCGGCATCCGATCGCCCATCATGTTCATCGATTCGCACTGTCACATCAATTTCCCGGAACTGGCCGAGCAAATGCCCGCCTTGCTGGCACGCATGCGCGAGAACAAGGTGAGCCACGCCCTGTGCGTTTCGGTCGATCTGCCGACGCTGCCGCAGGTCTTGGACATCGCCGCACAGCATGAAAACGTGTACGCCTCGGTGGGCGTGCATCCCGATTACGAAGACACGCCGGAGCCGAGCGTCGACGACCTCGTTCGACTGGCCGCCGCGCCCAAAGTGATCGCCATCGGGGAAACCGGACTTGATTATTTCCGGCTCGAAGGCCGGAGCGTCGAGGACATGGCGTGGCAGCGCGAGCGCTTCCGCACCCATATTCGTGCGGCACGTGCGACGGGCAAACCACTCATCATTCACACACGGGCCGCCGCCGAAGACACGCTGCGCATCATGCGCGAAGAAGCGGCGGGCGAAGCCGCTGGCGTGATGCATTGCTTCACCGAGAGCTGGGACGTCGCGCAAGGCGCGCTCGATCAGAATTTCTACATCTCGTTTTCAGGCATCGTTACGTTCAAGAGCGCGCGCGATTTGCAGGACGTCGCGCGACGCGTGCCGCTCGATCGCATGCTGATCGAGACGGATTCGCCGTATCTCGCTCCCGTGCCGTATCGCGGCAAGCTCAATCAGCCGGGCTACGTGCGCCATGTGGCGGAGTTCATTGCCGATCTGCGCGGCGAGCCTCTGCAGAAGATTGCAGACGCCACCACGGCAAACTTCTTCCGGCTGTTTGCCACGGCGAAGCCCTGACCCGCAGCACCCGATTGACCGATTTGCCTTTACCCTATTCAACGGACGACCGACAGGAGCCCCCGATGCCCAAATTTTCGATGATCCGAGCCTGGATGCTGCTCAGTGTGCTTTGTTTGACGGCGTGCGCCACGGCGGCCACGTCCAATTCGGCGCTGGTCAAGGCGGTTGTCTTCAACGATACGAAGTCGGTTGCCCAAGCCCTCAAGGCGGGTGTCGACCCCAATTCGACGGATGAAAAGGGCAATCCGCTGCTGGTGATCGCCATGCGTGAGAAGTCGGTGGACGTTGCACGATTGTTGATCAACGACAAGCGCACCGATCTCGATGCGACCAACGCGGCGGGCGAGAACGCGATGATGATCGCCTCGCTGCAGGGCCTCGCGCCGATGGTCAAACTGCTCATCGACAAGGATGCCGAAGTCAACAAGAAGGGGTGGGCGCCGCTGCACTACGCGGCGACCAACGGACATGACGATATCGTGCAGATGTTGCTCGATGCGTCGGCCTACGTCGACGCCGAGTCGCCCAACGGCACCACGCCCCTCATGATGGCTGCGCGCGGTGGTCACATCACCACATGCAAGGTGCTGCTCGACGGCGGCGCGGACGTCAGCCTCAAGAATCAGATCGGTATGACGGCCGTCGACTTTGCGACGCAATCCCATCAGACGGAAATCGCGGACGGCCTGCGCAAGCGTCTGGAGCAAATGCAGAAGTCGCGTCCGGCGGGCAAGTAAGGCGGCCCGCACGTCGCGATCGTGATTCGGCCGCCGCCGGCGTGACCGGCCTTGGTCCGATCCTCGGGCCATCGGGCCATCGGGCCATCAGGCCATCAGGCCGCGGCCGGTTGAGCGCAGCGCAATGGCGGTGGCTTGGCGCCAGCCTCGGGGGCGCGCAGGTCCGCAATGAAGCGATTGCGCCACGTCGACAGATTATGCTTGCGCAGTGTCGCCATCATGCGCTCGTAGCGTGTCTGTCGCTCGGACAGCGCCATGTTCAGCGCGGCGCGCAGCGCCTCGGCCATGCCGTCGATGTCGTAGGGATTCACGATCAGCGCGCCGTCCAGTTCCTGCGCGGCACCCGCAAAGCATGACAGCACCAGCACACCGGGGTCCGCCGGATCCTGCGCGGCGACATACTCCTTTGCCACGAGATTCATGCCGTCGCGCAACGGCGTGACGTAGCCCACCTGCGAGGCCCGGAAGAACGACATCAGCACCTCGTGATCGTAGCGTTTGTTGATATAGCGAAGCGGTGTCCAGGCCAGATCCGAGAAGCGGCCGTTGATGTGACCCGCCTCGGTTTCCAACTGGCGACGAATCTCGCCGTAGCCAGCGACGTCCGAGCGGCTGGGCGGCGCCACCTGGACGAAACTCACCGTCCCTTGCTGATTCGGCCACAGCTCGAGCAAGCGCTCGAACCCGCGAAATCTTTCGAGCATTCCCTTCGAATAATCGAGACGATCCACGCTCATGATGAGCTTGCGTTCCTGCAAACCCTGCTTCAGATCGAGGATGTGCTTGATCGTCGCTCGGGCGGTCGCCTGCTGCTGAATCTCGTCGGGATAGACGCCGATCGGATAGACACCCGTGCGCACTGCGCGCCCGTAGGCCGTGACGGTGCCATCCTCATGCAGGGTGGCGCCCACGTGTCGGACCAGATAGTCGGTGAAGGCCGTGCGATCGGTTTCGGTCTGAAAGCCCACGAGGTCGTATTCGCACATTGCCCGCACCAAGGCTTCGTGCGGTGGCACGGTCATGAGCACTTGCGGCGACGGGAACGGAATATGCAGAAAGAAGCCAAGCCGCTGCTTCACCCCGATCTGACGGCAGGCCTGTGCAAACGGGAGCAAATGGTAGTCGTGTACCCAGATCAGGTCGTCGTGTTCCAGGAGCGGTGCGAGTAACGCGGCGAAGCGCGCATTGACGTGGCGGTAGCCGTTGTAGTCGTCGCGTTGGTAGCGCGTGAGGTCGTCGCGGTAATGGAACGTCGGCCACAGCGTTGCGTTCGAGAAGCCGCGGTAATACGTGTTGTAGTCGCGGCGCGTGAGCGGCACGGTGGCGAAGGTGACGTTGTTGCGCTGGGCAATCTCGGGCGCGCTGGCCGGCTCGGCACGAATCTCCCCATTCCAGCCGAACCACATGCCGCCAGTGTTCTTGAGCGCTTCGAACACGCCGATGGCCAGTCCGCCGGCGGTGGGTTTGCCCTCGGTGATCGGGGCAACCCGGTTCGATACGATGACCAGGCGACTCATACGCCAATCTCCTGTGAGGCGAGGGGCGGAGCGCCGTGGCGCAATGTCAGCAGCCAGACCGTGAGCGCCTCCGGCGACGGCAGACGGTGGCGGGCGCAAGTCTCACCCTCGCCAATCTTGATCGTGATGCCGCCCAGCGCATTCACGTCGGCAAAGCCGGTCTCGTCGGTCAGATCGTCGCCAGCGAAGAGCGGTGTTCGCCCGGCGAAGGGAGCCTCCTTCAACAACGTGGTGATCGCGTGGCCCTTGCTGACGTGGCGAGGGCGCAACTCGAAGACGAGCTTGCCGGGTTGAAGCACGAAGCGCTCGGCGTGCAGCTCCGCCAGTTCGCGCAGCGTGTCGCGCGCCACGCCCGCGAGCTCGGGCGCACCGCGATAGTGAAGCGCGAGCGCGCTGCCTTTGTTCTCCAGCAGCAGCCCGGGGTGCCGGTCGACGAGCGCTTGCAGCGGGGCGATCATCGCCGCGATGTGTGCCGTGTCGGCGGCATGGCCGTCGGCGCGAACCCACGCGCCGCTCGCATGACGGATTTCCGCGCCATGCAGGCCGGCGGCAGGCACGCGCAATGGGGCCAGCAGGCCGTCGATATCGTCGATGGTCCGCCCGGACACGACGGCGATGGCGCCACGCGTGCGTTGGACCTGGCGGGGGAGCACGCTGGCCGTGTCGTGCGGCAGTTTGACGGCATCGGGTCGCGGCGCCAGCGGCGCCAACGTTCCGTCGAGATCGAAGAAAAAAGCGACCGAACTCACGTCGACATCGCAGTCGTCGGCCGGTGTCGTTGCCAAGGGGGCGGGCGGGGAAGACGCTAGGGGTTGCATGGCACTCCGTCGCTATCGTGCCGCAGGTCGAAAGGTCAAATCCGGGGCCGAGCGGCGGGCGCAGGGGAGGACAGACGGGACGTGACTTGCGGCGCTTCGGTGGGCAGGAGCGCGGACATCCGCGCGGGTGTATTCATCCTAGCTCGTCAAAAAGTGACAAGCGGTCGTCCATTCTATGAAACACATGTCGGACGACACCTACAAGGCCTGGAAAGCAAAATTGGTATTGAATATGAGAATCGTTTGCAATAACATTCAACAATTGCCGTAAAGTGCGCCATCGGGGATGGTGGCACGGCACACTTGCCACGCACGCGCCCACTTCGGTGCACGAACGTGCGTCGGACGACAACAATGATGAAAAGACTGTGGTTTCAGTTGCACTGGTGCTTTGGCATTACCGCCGGGCTGGTGTTGGCAGTGGTCGGTCTGACCGGCGCGCTGCTTTCCTATGACGACGCGCTCACCCGAGCCTTCAGTTCGGGTGTGATGACGGTGGCCCAGCGTGACTCGGCACCGTTGCCCATTCCCGAACTGATCTCAAGGGTACATGATGCGCAGCCCGACCGGCGCATTCTGCTCGTGACGGTGACGCGTTCGCCGGAGGATGCCGTCGGCGTGCGCCTGTCCGTAGGGGACGGTCCGCGCGGCGAGACGTACTACGTCGATCCGTACACGGGGCAGATGCTGGGCCGGTCGCAGGCCGATGCGGTCTTTCGCTTCATCATGGACATTCACCGCTTCCTGACGGTGGACGGGATAGGCAAGCAAATCACGGCGGCCGCTACGCTGCTGCTGTTCCTGCTGGCATTGAGTGGCCTTTACTTGCGTTGGCCGCGCCGGATTGGCCACTGGCGCACGTGGCTCCACATCGACTTCAAGAAGCGTGGCCGACCGTTCCTGTGGAACCTGCATGCGGTGATCGGCACGGTGGTGCTGGTGCCTTATCTGCTCTCGGCCACAACGGGGTTGTATTGGTCGTACGACACGTGGCGCGGCATGCTCTTCGCGATCGCGGGCGTGCCGCAGCCGGCGCGCACCCAGCCGATGCGGCACAAATCAGGCGAAGGCAAGACGGCGCGGCTGCCAGATCTTGCCGCGACAACGGCAAACGGCATCGACACGGTGTGGCGCAGTTTCACCGCACGCGTGCCGGACTACACCAAGGTGTATCTGCGTCCGGCGCGGGCGCCTGGAGGGCCGCTTCAGATGACGTGGCTCGACGCGTCGGCATCGCACGAGCGGGCATTCAGCCGTATGGATATCGATGCGGTGTCCGGCGAGATTCGCAACGAAGACCGTTACGCGCGCAAGACCTTGGGCGGACAACTGATGACGAGCATCTACGCGCTGCATCGTGGCAGCTTCTTCGGTCCGGTGGGCGTCGTCGTCATGATGTTCTCGAGCTTGATGATGCCGGTGTTCTTCATCACGGGCTGGATGCTCTATCTCGATCGTCGCAAGAAGAAGCGCTTGCTGGCGGCTTCGCGACCCGCCGCAGCGACGCGTGACCCGCAGGTATCGCAGGTAGCGCAGGTAGCGCAGGTATCGCAGATATCGGCGGGTGTATCGCTCGCGCATGACGGGGTGCTGATCGGCTATGCGAGCCAGAGCGGGGTGGCCGAGGGCCTCGCCTGGCAGACGGCCGGCCTGTTGCAGGGCGCGGGTGTGCCGGCGCAGATCCAGCCGCTGGCGCGCATCGGTCAGGCGCAACTCGGCGCGGCCAAACGGGCACTGTTCATCGTCAGCACATTCGGCGATGGCGAGCCGCCCGACAGCGCGCGCCGGTTTGCGCAACAACTGATGAACCAGGCAATGGCATTGCCGACGCTGCGCTTCGCCTTGCTCTCGCTCGGCGACAGCCACTATGACCGCTTCTGCGGATTCGGCCGCAAGCTCGATGGCTGGCTACGAGCGCAGGGCGGCGTGGCGGCGTTCGAGCCTATCGAAGTCGACCGGGGCGATCCGGGGGCATGGGCAAGGTGGCAGGCGCGCCTGGGCGAATGGCTGGGCTGTGCACTGGCGGCAGCGAACGCCGAGGACGGCCCGCGTTTCCAGTCGTGGACCCTGGTCGAGCGCGCGTGGCTCAATCCCGGCAGCGCCGGGTTGCCCGCCTATCACCTGGCCTTTACCCCGCCGCCGGGCGCGACCTGGGTTGCCGGCGATCTGGTCGAGGTGCTGCCGCGCCACCCGGTCGCGCACATCGATACCTTCCTCTCGGGCAGTGTCTGGGCACCCGATGTGCGCGTCAATATCGCGGGGCGTGAAACGACCTTGGGCGAAGCACTGCAAACGCGTGTGTTGCCCGACGCCGCACCGTCGGCGGGCATCGACGTGCAAGAATGGCTGGCGCGTCTGGCGCCGCTGCGGGCGCGCGAATATTCGATTGCGTCGACGCCCGGTGAGGGCCGATTGATGTTGCTCGTACGCCAGGCGCGCCATCCTGACGGAACGCTGGGGCTCGGTTCCAGCTGGCTTACCGACGCGGCAGCAGTGGGCGAGTGCGTGACGATGCGCGTGCGTCCCAACCCCGGCTTCCATGGCCCGGCGGATGCGAACGCTATGATCCTGATGGGTAACGGTACCGGCCTGGCCGGATTGCGTGCCCACCTTGCCGAGCGAATAGCGCGGGGGCAGATGCGCAACTGGCTGATTTTCGGTGAGCGCCAGGCGGCACACGATGCTTTCCACGACGCAACGCTGCGGGAGTGGCAGGCGCAGGGCGGTATTGCGCGTCTCGACCGTGTGTACTCGCGGGATCAGGCGCAACGCATCTATGTGCAGGATCGGGTGCGCGAGGCGGCGCAGGACATCGCCGCCTGGGTGGCGGATGGGGCGTCGATCTATGTGTGTGGCAGCCGCTGCGGCATGGCGTCCGCCGTTGATGCCGCGCTGGCAGAAGCGCTCGGCGAGGACGTTCTTCTCGATTTGTCGGCGCAAGGGCGTTATCGCCGCGACATCTATTAGGCGGGTTTCGGCGGTGCGCTAACGTGGCGACGGGGCTCGATGTCGATCGAGCCTTTTTCCATCGCCGTGCGCATCGGCATCATCGATGCCCGTCGTGCCGACGGCCACCTGCCAGCCTGCCCGAAGGTGGGGCGTTCGGCGTTGAAGGTGGCCGCTATCGCCTCGGTTATGGCTGCGGTTATGGCTGGATTATGGCTGGATTATGGCTGGATTATGGCTGCGGTTATCGCGGCATTCAGGCGGCGCGCGCCAGCGTCCCGAAGGGCGCGTTGACGTTGGCTTCACCGGCGGCGATCGCCTGCGAGCGAGCAGCTTCGTGGGACGACAGGCGGAACAGCGCCACCGACTCGCGCAGGCGTGCCGCTTGCGCTTCGAGCGCGGCAGCCGCGGCGGAAGCTTCTTCCACGAGTGCGGCGTTCTGCTGGGTCATTTCGTCCATCTGCGTCACGGCCCGGTTGACCTGTTCAATACCGCTCGACTGCTCGACGCTGGCTGCCGAAATTTCCCCCATGATGTCGGTCACGCGTTTAACCGACTGCACGACATCCACCATCGTCGTACCGGCGCGCTCGACCAGGCGGGTGCCGATCTCGACGCGGTTGCCCGACGCCTCGATCAATCCCTTGATTTCCTTTGCGGCCGACGCGCTGCGCTGCGCCAGCGTGCGGACCTCGCCCGCGACCACGGCGAAGCCACGGCCCTGCTCGCCGGCACGGGCCGCTTCAACGGCGGCATTGAGCGCGAGGATGTTGGTTTGGAAGGCAATGCCGTCGATGACCGTCAGGATATCGGTGACCTTCTGCGACGCCTCGGCGATGTCGCGCATCGTCGCCACGACTTCCTGCACCACGTCACCGCCGCGCGATGCGGTCTCCGACGCCGTGACAGCCAATTGGCTCGCGGCGCGGGCGTTTTCGGCGTTCTGTTTGACGACGGCTGTGAGCTCTTCCATGCTCGCGGCCGTCTGCTCCAGCGACGACGCCTGCGATTCGGTGCGCTGCGAGAGATCGGCGTTACCGTCGGCAATCTCGCGGGCGCTCGCGTGAATGGCTTCGGTGCTCTCGCGCACCGTGCCGACCGTGCTGGCGAGGCCGTCGCGCATGCGCCCGAGTGCGCCGAAGAGTTGACCCATCTCGTTACGCGTGCGCTGTTCGATACGCTGACTCAGATCACCGGCGGCGATCCGCTCGAAATGAGAGATCACTTCGCGGATCGGACGCAGCACGGCGCGCGCGAGCATGGCGCGGCCCCACAGCGCGAGCAGCAGCGCAACCGCCAACGTCACGCCCATCGCAATGCGCATGCGGCTGTAGCGCTGCTGCGCGGCCTCAAAGCGGGCCTTCTGACGTGCAACCTGAATGTCCTGCAGCTCGCGCATGGCCGCATCGACGGCGCCATACGCTGCCGGGGCGATGCGCGCCTGAATCTGGTGGAACCCGGCCACGTCGCCTTGCTTCAGGGCGTTGAGTGCGGGCGTCACAACCTTATCGAAAAAGGCCCGCCGCTTGTCGTCGGCCGATTTTGCCAACTCCGCTTCGTGCGCATCTTCTTTGGGACGTTTCAGATAATCGTTCCACAGGGCGTCCGACGTGGCGATGTATTGGGTACCGCGCTTGAGTACCTTTTCGGATTCCTCCGGATTCCCCCCGAGGCTGACGTACGAAGCGTAGGTAGCCATCGACATACGGGTTCGCAGAATCTCCTCGCCGGTGCCCTTGAGTTCCGCCAGGGCGGGGGTGTCCTCCGTGGCCATCTTGCTCAGGGATTCATTGCTGGAACCCAGCGCCTGAAGGCCGAGAACGCTGACGAGGACGAGCAGTGCACCAAGCAAACCTAGCACCAGCGTGAGACTGGTCCGAATCGTGATGTTCTTATACATGGCGGTCGATGGATGGAATGTCCGGGGCGCGGCGTCGGCAGGGCCTCCTTGTCCGTCTGAGTACGCAAGACGGGGTAAAGGGAATATCGGCAATCGGGCGGCAGAACTTGAGTCATTTGGCTCGGGGGATTCCGAAAGTGCGGCGTCCGCAAAAGAAGATCGGAATTTGCGCAGTCGCAAACGCCTTGCAAAAGGCCAGACTTCAAGACTCTTTCTGTTTCTTCAGTACGCCGAAGCGCGCGAATCGTGATGAGGCGTCAACGACGCGATGAATCTCGACAACTTCAATTTCCAACGTGGTGGCTGCGACGCCGCAGGGTATGAGCCGCAAGGTCCGGGGGCGGCGGCGCTGAGCGGGCCGGACGGCTATGTAAGCGGCGACCCGTGGGGCGTCAGTACCTTTCGATTGGCATTGGTGCACGAGTTGCGGGCACCGTTGCAGGTGTTGCAGGGCCATCTGGATGCGCTGTGCGACGACGTCGGCCGGGCTGACGGACCGTGCGGTCCGGTAGGTCCGGTAGGTCCGGTAGGTTCGGTTGGCCCGGAGGGGGCGGACAGTTCCGGCGGCGGGGTGGGGGCGATGGCGCCCCGGGAGCGACTCGGCGCCATGCGAAACATGCTCGGCGTGGTCGCCAGCGCGGTGGACGACGTGCTGCAGCTTGGACAGGGCGGTGTGCCCGAACTGCCGCTAAGAGCGTCGGTCTTCGAGGTGCGCGCGTGTCTTGACGAGGAGATCGAACTGTTCGCGGGGGCGGCGCGTGCCAAAGGGCTCGTACTCGAGTGTCACATCGCCGGGGACGTGCCCGTCACGATGCGCGCTGACGCGGCGCGCTTGCGTCAGATTTTGCGAACGCTGCTCGACAACGCATTGAAGTACACCGTCTGCGGCGGTATCGCCATCAGGGCGTCGTGGAACGCAACGCCCGACGCCGCGACGAGTGCGGTCGATCCGGCCTCGCTCGGGCGCAGGCGTGAGGGCGAATCGGGGCAACTGACGATTCACGTGAGCGACACCGGGCCAGGAATCCCTGCCGGCATGGAGAACGCGGTCTTCGCGGCGTTTGCCCGTGCCGACCGCTCGGTGCCTGGCACAGGGCTGGGGCTTTGGATCGCCCAGCAATGGGCGCAGCGCATGGGGGGATCACTGTGTGTGGAGCCGTCGACGACGGGGGCGCGCTTCCGGCTGTCGGTACCGTTCGTGATGCCGTGCGCGTCGCCGCGTGCCGGCGTGGCGGATGCTGCGGTGCGGCGGGGGAACGCGCCGACGGCCGCCGTGCCGGTGGTGCCGGTCGCGCCCGTCGTGCCTGCCGTACGCGTTGACGTACGTTCCGGCTTGCTGGCGCTGGTGGTCGACGACCACGTCATGAATCGCGCCATCCTCACCGACCAACTGACGTCGCTCGGGTGCATCGTCAAGAGCGCCGAAGATTTGACCGATGCGTTGTTGCAATGGACTTCGCACGATGTCGATGTCGTGCTCACCGATGTGCAACTGGGCGACGCGTCGGGACTGACGCTGGCGAAGGCGCTTCGTGCGCTTGCACCGGTGCTTGGGCGCCGCGCGCCGGTGGTGTTTGCGGTGACAGGGTCGGTGGTGGGGGCGCGTGCCGCGCGAGAGGCCGGGATCGACGATGTGCTCACGAAGCCTGTCTCGCGCCAGCGGCTCGCGCAAACGCTGGCGGTACGCTGGCCCTGCATGAAGGATGCGCCGGTTGCACCGTCCGGCACAGCCGAGCGCCCGAAGGCACGTCGGCCGTCGCTGGCGGACGACCCTTACGCGCGGCGCATGATGCGCGACGAAATGGCGAAGGATCTCGCTCGCTTTCGCCGGCTGATTGCGACCCGTCGCGCGGAGGACATCGATGCTGCGCAGGCATTGCTGCATCGAATGCGCGGGGCGTGCCGGATGTTCGGCGACCCGTCGTTGACGGCGCGGTGCGACCGGCTATCCGAGAAACTGGCGGAGGTCCGGGTCGCGCCGGGCGCTCAGAGATAGCGGTAGACGGCGAGAAAGTGGCAGGCGGTGCCGCCGATGGCGAACAGATGCCAGACAAAGTGACCGAACTTGATACGGCCGTCGAGCGAGTAGAAGAGGGCGCCCACGGTGTAAGCAACGCCTCCGGCATACAGCCAGTCGGCACCGGGGCCAGGGATGGCGGCGAGCACCGGGCCGGCCACCAGCACGGCGACCCAGCCCAGACCGACGTAGAGCAAGGTGGAGACGAGCGGGCGGTCGAGCAGGCCAAGCCCCTTGGCGATCAGCCCGGCAATGGCCATCGTCCACACGCCGGTGAGCAGGGGCCAGCCCCAGGGGTCGTTGAGAATCTTGAGGGTGAAGGGGGTGTACGTCCCGGCAATGAAGAGAAAGATGGCGCAATGGTCGACGCGCATGAACAGCCGCTTTGCGCGGCCGTCAGGCAGTCCGTGATACAGGGTGGACGCCAGATAGACGACCACCATGGTGATGGCAAACACGCCGATGCCGATCTGCTGCACGGTACTCGGCAGCGGGGGGCGGACCGCAGTAAACAGGAAAGGAATTGCGGCGAGGGCCGCCAGGCAGGCAATGCCGTGGCTGACGCTATTGGCAAGTTCTTCACTACGAGTTTGTGCACGCGCTGTCGGTTTCATTCTGCATCACCCTGTGAAGACGTAGCGATCAGGCGGGGTGTGCTTCACGCCACTTGCGAACGGCTTCCATCGTATTGGCGACGTGCTTGTCCGGATTGAGGCTCACGTAGCTGTAGATCACCTTGCCGTCTGGCGCAATGACATACGAAACGCGATTGGCGTAATCGGGTTTGAGCGAGAGCACGGCGTCGTAGGCGCGCATGATGTGCTGGTCGGTATCGGCTGCCACGGCAAACTTGCTGCGGCACTCGGACACGGAAAACTTATTAAGCGTGTCGATGTTGTCGTGCGACACGCCGATGACGGTCGCGCCCATCGCCTTGAACTTGTCGGTCGCCTCGGCGAAATCGTGCGCTTCAATCGTGCAACCTTGGGTGAACGCGGCCGGATAGAAGTACAGCACGACGGGGCCCTTCTTGAGGGCGTCGGCGAGCGAGAACGTGAAGACTTTGCCGCCGAGCGAGGCTTGGGCAGAGAAGTCCGGCGCCTGTGTACCGTTCTTCAGTGCGGCATGTGCGGGGATGAAGCACCAGGCGGTCACGCCGACAATGGCGGCCGCGGCAGCGATTGCGAACCAACGTTTCATGCAGGGCTCCCGGAGTGAATGCTCAAGAATAAAGAATAGAGGCTAGCGAAGGCGCTGTCCAACAGGCACAAATGTCGTTCGACGCGACCGGCAACGTGGCGTCGACGTCGTGTCGGCGGGCAACAGTCTACTGCGGATCTCGTGACACGGTTTTGTCAGCGTAGCGTCATGAAGCGCGCAAATGCGATCGGACACGCCCGTCGCGAGGGCGGTCAACGCACCCGGCGACCGTTCCGGTTGGCGAGTCGCGGTCATTGCACTCGGCGGTCGGTTCCGGGCCGTGGTGCTGGCGGATGGCACTCGGCGGTCGCTTCCACCCAGTTCGCGCCGCCGGTCATCGCTCCCAGTCAGCGCTCCCGGTCAGCGCTCCCAGTCAGCGTTCCCGGTCAGCGTTCCCGGTTGTCGCTCCCGATCGGCAGGACGGTGGTCGACTTGATCTGCGAGAGCGCGATCATCGAATTGACCTCCTGCACCATCGGCAACTGCGAAAGGCGCTCAAAGAAGAAGCGCTCGTACGCTTCGACGTCGCGCGTGACGATGCGCAGCAGGAAGTCGACGTTGCCCATGAGCACATGGCACTCGAGCACTTCGGGGAATGCCTGAATCGCCTTCGAAAACTCAGGCAGCGCGTTGCGGTTGTGTCCGGCGAGCTTCACGTGTGCGAAGAGCATCACGTTCAGGCCGACCTTCTTTCGGTCGACGAGCGCAACGCGTCGCTCGATGACACCCTCCGCGTCGAGCCGGTCGATGCGGCGCCAGCACTGCGACTGCGAAAGTCCAATGCGCTCACCGATTTGCGCCGCCGAGAGTGAAGCATCCTCCTGAAGCAGTGCGAGGATTTTTTCATCGAAATCGTCGATTTGCATGATTAAGTCTCAAACATTGCTAAATATGAATGAATCATGTGAAATCGACGGGATTTTGTCAACGATACGCGAAGCATTTGCCGGGCGATGCCCGTAAGCTTGACTTCCATTAGGCCGATTTGCCACAACACTCCGTTCCGCTTCGGCGGAATCTGCAGGAAACCGCATACCCATGAAACTCGACCTGACGCTCCCTGCTGCCGAACCCGCGACCGGCGCCGTTGCCCAGCCCGTGACGCCGTTGTCTGCCAAAGGCGCCGACCTCATTGCACGCACGCTGGTCGATATCGGCGTCGATACGGTGTTCTGCTATCCGGGCGGCGCCAACCTCGAAATGCTCGATGCGCTTTCACGCGTGGCGATCACCCTCATACGCACCGAGCATGAGCAAGGGTCGGTCTTCGGCGCGCAAGGCTATGCCCGCGCCACGGGCAGGCTCGGCGTTTGCCTGGCGACCTCCGGCCCCGGCGCGACCAATCTGGTGACGGGCATTGCCGATGCCGCGAGCGATTCCGTACCGATTCTCGCCATCACCGGCAACGTTGCCACGCATTGGCTCGGCAAGAACGCGTTTCAGGAAGTGGACATCGTCGCGATCACCCAACCGGTGACGAAGCTCGCCCGGCAGATACGCGAAGCGCGGGACATTCCCGCCGCGTTGCGTGAGGCGGCCGCGTGCGCGTTGGCGGGGCGCCCTGGCCCAGTCTTGCTCGATTTCCCGAAGGACATTCAGCAGGCACGCCCCGACCAGCCGACCGACAAGCGCTTCACCGCCCCGGTGCCGATGGGAATGAGCGACGAGACGGCGCAACGCATCGCGGCCTTGCTCGCCCATAGCGAGCGCCCGGTGATCTACGCCGGGGGCGGCGTTATCGCATCGGGCACCGGCGCGCGGCTGGTGGCGCTGGCCGAAGCGCTCGATTGCCCCGTGGCGCTCACGATGATGGGCCTCGGCGCGATGCCGGACGACCATCGGCTGCTGCTCGGCCCGCTCGGCATGCATGGCGCGTACGCGGCCAACGTTGCGCTCAACGAGGCCGACGTCGTGCTGGCGCTCGGCGTGCGTTTCGACGACCGGGTGATTGGCGATCCGGCGTCGTTCGCGCGGCACGCGAAAATCGTGCATATCGATGTCGATGCCGCCGAAATCGGCAAAAACAAGCCCGTCACGCTCGGCGTGCATGCAGATTTGCGCGACGCCTTCACTGGCCTGCTCGCGCATGCCGAGCGCCGCAACGTGCCGGACTGGCACGCCTATCTGCGCGGCCGGAGCGAGGCGCACCCGCTGCGCGCACCCCGGCACGCCGCCACCGGCGACGCGCACGTGCTCACGGGCGTCGATGTCATCTCCGCGCTCGCGGCGCTGCTGCCGCCGCAGGCGGTCGTGACCACGGGCGTGGGGCAGCACCAGATGTGGGCGATGCAACATCTTCGCCTTCGCGCACCACGCACTTTCCTGTCCAGCGCAGGGTTCGGCACGATGGGCTTCGGTTTGCCCGCGGCGATCGGTGTCAAAGCGGCGTTGCCGGACGTGCCGGTCATCGACATCGACGGCGACGGCAGCCTTAACATGTCCGTCAACGAATTGTCGACGTGTCGCCGTTATGGGCTGGGCGTGAAGGTGCTGGTCATCAACAACCAGTGGCTCGGCATGGTTCGGCAATGGCAGGACATGATCTACGCGCGCAACCGCGTGGCGTCGTCGCTGGTCGACCCGAACGTGGCGCACGGGGCAGACGGTGGGCGCCCGTATCCCGATTTCGTCACGATTGCCGCCGGGTACGGTGTGGCCGGCGCCCGGGTCACCCGGGCCGACGCATTGCCCGCCGCGCTCGCACGCATGCTCGAAGACCCGAGCGAGCCATATTTGCTGGACGTGCTCGTCGCCCGCGAGGACGACGTTTATCCGATGATTCCCGCCGGCAAGTCGTATCGCGACATGGTCTTCGGTCCCGGCCAGTCGTCCGGGACGATCGCGGCGGGCGCTTTCTGATTCGGCGCTTGCGGGCCGGGGTCGGGGCGCAGACGGACACCGGGCATTTGCCTCGATGGCATTCCCATTGCGTGGGAATTTTGAGTCGCGTCGCTAGATCGCAACGCCGCCGCTGCGTCGCGGCGGCTTTTTTTCGTTCGGGGAACGGCGAGGAGTATCATTGCGCTCTTTCAAGAAATCTCCCCAAGGAAATCAATATGTTGACGAAGCGCCTCGTGGTGGCCGCCGCCTGTATTCTGACGACCTTCTTCGCGGTGCCGGCGGCACAGGCCGCCGATCCGACCTACACCGTGGGCGCAGGCGGTACCTATCGCCCGTTCGAGTTTGAAACACCGCAGAAGGAGTTGGCCGGCTTCGATATCGATATCATCAAGGCGATCGGCAAGGCGGGCGGATTCAACGTGAAACTGGTCAGTACGCCGTGGGAAGGCATCTTCGCCACGCTCGACCAGGGCGACCGCGACATCATCATTTCCGGTATCACGATTACCGACAAGCGCCGTGAAATGGTCGATTTCTCGGCCCCGTACTTCCCGGCCGATCAGGTCATCATCACCGCGCCGGGCGCCAAGGTCGCTGGCCTGGCCGACCTGAAGAAGCTGCAGGTGGGGGTGGTCAATTCGAGCACGGGCGACATCGCCGTCTCGGACGAACTGGGCCGCACGAGCATCGCGATCCGCCGCTTCGACAACACCCCGCTCATGCTCGAAGAGCTGTATCGCGGTGGTGTGGACGCCGCCGTGGGCGACGTGGGCGTGATCAAGTTCTACATCAAGAGCCATCCGGAGAAGCCGTTCAAGCTGGTCTACGACAGCAAATTCAAGCGTCAGTACTTCGGCATCGCGGTGAAAAAGGGCAACAAGGTCGCGCTCGACAAGATCAACACCGGTCTGAAGAAGATCGTGGCTGACGGCACCTACGCCAAGATCTACAAGCACTGGTTCGACGCCGAGGTGCCGTCGCTGCCGCAACAGTAAGCAACGCGTGTAAGATTCGCGCCACGCGCGCCAGAGATCTGGCCACTCGCGGCCCGTGAGCTGATCGTCGACTGCCGACGTCAACCCCCGGGCCGCGAGCGTTTTTCCGCCGGCCAGCCGGTTTGTTTCATTTTGTGAGAAAGGTGCTTCATGGGTGGGTTCCAGTGGAACATCATCAGCGAATACATGCCTCTGTTCGTCGAGGGCACGCTGATGACGCTCAAGTGCACGGTGATCTGCGTGATCGCCGGCACGTTACTTGGGCTCGTGCTTGGCGTCGGCCGTCTGGCCGAAGCGCGTCACGGCTTCTACAAGTATTTCCTGCGCTACGCGGTGCAATACCCGGTGCGCTTCTACGTCAGCTTCTTTCGCGGCACGCCGCTGTTCGTGCAGATTCTTCTGATTCACTTCGCGCTGATGCCGCTGTTGATCAACCCGTCCGACGGATGGATCGTGAGCGGCGACCTCGCGCGCGAGATCCGCTCGCAATACGGCGCGTTCATGTCGGCGGTGCTGGCCATCTCGCTGAATGCCGGGGCCTACGTTTCCGAAATTTTCCGCGCAGGCATTCAATCCATCGATCGCGGTCAGGCCGAAGCGGCCCGTTCGCTGGGCATGACCTATATGCAGACGTTGCGTCGCGTGGTGCTGCCGCAGGCATTCCGCCGCATGCTGCCGCCGCTGGGTAACAATGCCATCGCGATCGTGAAGGACTCGTCGCTCGCGTCGGCGATCGGTCTGGCGGAACTGGCATACGCTGCACGCACGGTGTCGGGCGCCTACGCCCGCTACTGGGAGCCGTACCTGACGATTTCGCTCATTTACTGGGTGATCACGCTGGTGCTCTCGGCATTTGTTCAACATCTGGAAACGAGGTACGGCAAAGGTGATCGTCGTCAATAATCTGCAGAAGCAGTACGGCGCGGCGCACGTACTGCGTGGCATTTCCTGCCGCATCGAAGAAAGCGAAGTCGTTTGTGTGATCGGCCCGTCGGGCTCGGGCAAGAGCACGTTCCTGCGCTGCCTGAACGGTCTGGAAGATGTGAGCGGCGGCGAAGTACTCGTCAACGGCTTCCACGTGGAGGACCCGAAGACGGATATGAACGCCATGCGTGCGAGCGTGGGCATGGTGTTCCAGCGCTTCAACCTGTTCCCGCATATGACGGTGCTCGAGAACCTGATCCTCGCGCCGATGCAGGTCAACGGCATCAAGCGTGGCGAAGCGGTGACCATCGCCGAGCAACTGCTGCGCAAGGTCGGCCTGATCGACAAGATCGACGCGTTCCCGAACCAGCTCTCGGGCGGTCAGCAACAACGCGTGGCGATTGCGCGCGCGCTCGCCATGCAGCCCAGGGTCATGCTCTTCGACGAGCCGACCTCGGCGCTGGACCCGGAACTCGTGGGCGAAGTGCTCGAAGTCATGAAGTCGCTGGCCGACGAAGGCATGACGATGGTCGTCGTGACCCACGAGATGGGCTTTGCGCGTGAAGTCTCCGACCGGGTCCTCTTCATCGATCAGGGCGTGATCATGGAAGAAGGCAAGCCGGAGCAGATGTTCACGGCCCCCAAGCACGAGCGCACGCGCGAATTCTTGCGCAAAGTCCTGTAATTGACTCGATGTCGATGCGCGCGGAGGTATATCCGCGCGCCGCATCTGATTACAATGCGGGGGTACGCGCGCCGAGTGCCCGTGCCGTCCGGCACCGGCGCGCCGCAGGCACCCTGAGCCTACAGCCAGGTTTTTTCACAGGGCAGTGACCTTTGTCGAGGTCTGCCCCGCAATCGCAGATTGCACTCCGATTTCACGAGGTAGTCATGAGCCAGCCAATCGCTGTGACCCGCCAGACGTTCGACGACGTGATGGTGCCCAATTACGCTCCTGCCCAGATGGTGCCCGTGCGCGGCGAAGGCTCGCGCATGTGGGACCAGCAGGGCCGTGAGTATGTCGATTTCACCGGCGGTATCGCGGTCAACGCGCTCGGCCATGCCAACCCGGAACTGGTGAAGGTCATCGAAGCCCAGGCGCGCAAGGTCTGGCATATCGGCAATGGCTACACCAACGAGCCCGTGCTGCGTCTGGCCAAGGCGCTCACCGAGGCGACGTTCGCCGACAAGGCGTTCTTCTGCAATTCGGGTCTGGAAGCCAACGAAGCCGCCCTCAAACTTGCGCGTCGCTACGCCTACGACCACGCGGCCGAGCGCGGCGGCAAGGAAAAGTTCGAAATCATTTCGTTCTACAACTCGTTCCACGGCCGTTCGCTCTTTACCGTGAGCGTCGGCGGTCAGGCGAAGTACACGGAAGGTTTCGGCCCTGTGCCGGCCGGCATCATGCACCTGCCGTACAACGACCTGGCGACGGCCGAGGCGACGATTTCCGAGGCCACGGCAGCCGTCATCGTCGAACCGGTGCAAGGCGAGGGCGGCGTGCTGCCGGCCGATCCGGAATTCCTGGAGGGACTGCGCGCCTTGTGCGACAAGCACGATGCGTTGCTGATTTTCGACGAAGTGCAGACAGGGGTCGGCCGCACGGGTACCTTATACGCGTATGAGCAATATGGCGTGACGCCCGACATCCTGACCACCGCCAAGGCGCTGGGCAACGGTTATCCGATTGGCGGCATGCTCACCACGAGCAAGATCGCGGCGAGCTTCTCGCCGGGCACGCACGGCTGCACCTATGGCGGCAACCCGCTCGCCACGGCGATTGCCGGGCGGGTGCTCGAACTGATCAACACGGCCGAGACGCTCAACGGTGTCAAGGCGCGTCACGATCATTTCATCCAGGGCATCGAGGCGATCAACGCGCGTCATGGCGTGTTCGACCGGGTGCGCGGCATGGGGCTGCTCATCGGCGCAGTGCTCAAGCCGGCATTCGCGGGCCGCGCGAAGGACATCGTGATGGAAGCGGAGAAGCACGGTTTGATGCTGTTGGTGGCCGGCGGCGACGTGGTCCGTTTCGCACCGGCGCTGAACATTCCGTTCGCCGACATCGACGCCGGTCTCGCGTCGCTGGAGAAGGCGGTCGCGGCCGTTGCCGCCACGGCGAAGGCGGCCTGACAGCGCCCCGACAGCGCCCCGACATCGCCCCGACATCGCGATCTGAGTCACACGCGTGAAAAACTTCGGGCCGGACCGGCGGATGACGTCGCTCCGGCCCTTGTTTCACCCACCTCGCCGGATGTGCCTATGACCCGTCAATCGAAAATGGCGATTCCCCCTCACGTGGCGGCCGACACCGTCTCGCCGGACTTGTCGGCCGATGGGGCGGCGACCTCGCTGCGTGTGGTGCGTCTGGCTCGTCGCGAGGATCTGCCCGCACTGCTCGCGCTCGCGGCGCTGGCGGGGCCGGGCATGACGTCGTTCAAACCCGATCCGGCGGCGCTCGAAGCGCGTCTGGCTCGCGTTGCCGCCACCGTGCGCGGTGAAGCGCCCACGGCGGAGCAGGGGTATCTGTTCGTGATGGAGGATGCCGCGAGCGGCGAGATCGCGGGCGTGTGCGGACTCGAGGCGGCCGTTGGGCTGGAGCAGCCGTTCTATACGTATCGCAAGGATACGATTGTCCATGCGAGCCGCGAGTTGAACGTCTGGTCGCGAATGTTGACGCTCTCGCTCTCGAACGACCTCACCGGATATAGCGAGCTGTGCTCGTTGCTGCTCGATCCGATGTGGCGCGGGCACGGCAATGGCGCCTTGCTCTCCAAGGCACGCTTTCTTTTCATGGCGCAGTTCCCCGAGCGCTTCGGTCCGCACGTCTGTGCCGAGCTGCGCGGCTTTTTCGACGACGACGGGCAGAGTCCGTTCTGGCAGTCGCTCGGACACCATTTCTTCAAGATCGATTTCGATCAGGCGGACTACCTCACCTCCATCGGCAAGAAGTCGTTCGTGGCCGAATTGATGCCGAAGTATCCCCTCTACGTCGACTTTCTCTCGCCTCAGGCGCAAGCCGCCATCGGCGTGACGCATCGCGATACGCTGCCGGCCCGGCGTTTGTTGGAACAGGAGGGCATGCGCTTCGGTGCGCATGTCGACATCTTCGACAGCGGACCGGTGCTTGAGGCTCGCGTGGCGGACTTGCGCGCGGCACGCGACAGCCGCTATCTCAGCGTCAACATCGCGACGCGTCCCGGCGAGGAGGGGAGTCCGGCGTCGAACGTCCCTAACGCCGAGCCTTACCTCGTGGCACGCCTCGGGTTGGACGACTTTCGCGCGACGCTGGTCGAAGGGCGTCCGGAGCGGCGCGCGTTCACGCTCAGTCCGCTCGCAGCGCAGGCGCTTGGCGTCTCACAGGGGGACCGCATTCAAGTGTTGCCGCTCAAGCCGCCGCGTGCCGAGGCTGTCTAGACGCGACGCAAAAGCGGTTCGATCCCACGCCGTCAGAACTCAATCGTTGCCGTCACCGTGTCGGTGTAGACGCCGGGGGCCGGTGTCGATTGAGCGGGCACGCGTGCGTGGATCGGAATGAACTGAACGAGTCCCGTGCCAACGCCGGTTAGTTGCGACGTTCCCGCGGTTCCATCCCCCCAGATCGCGGCGTAGCCGCTGTCCAGATACAGTTGATAGTTGACGCTCGCGCCCGTGGGGCCAGCCATATGGCGCGAGGTGACGGTGCCCATTGACCCGCCGGACAAACTCACGCGATACGCGTCGTTCCGCGTGCATTGCACGGTTAGCTGGCCCGCGCCGGCGATGGGATTGGCGAGCGCGGACTGCGTGGCGAAGACGATGTTCGTGGCGGCGATCGTGCAGTTGTTGATGACGGTCACGTTCGTGGTGAACGGTGTGCCCGGCACGGCGGTCATCGCGCTGCCGCAGGCGGGGGGCGGTGACAGGAGTGCGTAGGGCGCATATTGCAGGTTCGTGTCCGCCGACGTGAACGCCCGGGTGTAGACGGTGTTGCTGCTGCCCGAGGTCGGCACGGTGGTCTGCGCCGCCGAGATTCGCCCGTAGAAGTTGACGTTCTGCGTGACGGTACCGCCCAGGATATTACGGGTCATGGTGAGCGCGATCATCTGACTGGGGCTGCTGCCCCACGCGTTGGAGAACGACGGGTCGATGAAGAGTCCGAATTGGATGGCATTGCCGGCGTTGGTGAGCGTGAGCGGCTGGCTCGCGTTCAGCGCGACACAGAGCTGGACGTTGGGATGGCCTCCGAGCAGCGGCCATGTGCATGAGACGGGAAGGGTTCCCGTCGCCGAAAGGGCGGCGCTGGAGATCGGACTGAAGGCGGCGAATGCGAGCGATGGCGTACCGACCGAACAGATCTGCGCCTGCGAACCGGCACTCAGGAACATATAACCCGCTGCCACGGAACAGCGCTGCCATGCCCGCCGTGTCTTCGGTGCCCACCTCGCGTCTGTCATGACGCGTTCTCCGGTGGGGAGGGCGAGAGGGCAGAGGGCGAGAGTGCCGAGGGCGATGCAGAGGGCTTGTCCGGCGGCGTGGGCGCGAGGCGCTCGCTGGCAAGGGTGCCGAATGCGACGCATTCGAGCGGGCCGACGCGGGTGATCCGGCCATCCGCGGGCGGGCGCCAGTCGAACGAGACCCGGCAGCGCTGTCCGGCGTCGCGCGACTCGAGCGTATTCCGAGGCCCGAGGGCATCGATAAAGACCTCGCCGTCGTAGCCGACCACCGTCACGAAACCGCTCTGCACGTGGCGTACCGATGTGCCTGGACGCAGCGGCTGGCCCGTTGCGTCCACGAGCGTGACGAGCGCGGCGCGGTAGCGGCGCACCGGGAAGCGCACCAGCACGCCGCTGCCCGACTGCGGTGCAATGCGGCGCTCGGTGGTCGCCACCTCCAGGTCGACGGGCAGATGCATGGGATCGATGCCGATCAGCGACGCTTCGAACCCGTTGAGATCCGGCACGAGGAAGTAGCCGCGCGAATCCGTGCGGCCAATGGGCACCGACTCGCGCAGCACGGGGACGTCGGCCTGCCGATCGGCGCTCACGAGTGCGAACGCGTCGTAGGTGCGGCGTGTGGCGTGCACGCTGTTGTCCATGACGACGAGTGCCCCGGTCATGCCGAGGGCGGCGCCCGTTTGAGAGCCGACCTGTTGGGCGAGGGCCGAGATCTGGCCGTGTCGTCCGAGATATTGCAACTCGCCTTGCGCGGTGCGTTGCGAGAATGCGCGCCCGCCGAGGACCTGCCAACCCCATCCGCCGCCATAGTCCGGCGCGCGGCTCGCGCCCGCCCATGCCTGCGTCTGTCCGTCCTGCTGGTTGAACGACGCGGTGCCCAATGCGCCGCCGCCCAGCAAGACGCTCAGCATGGCGAACACCCCATGGGAGCGGCGGTGGGCGAAATCGCGAAAGCCGCCGATGGAGAGCATGCCGCGCGTGCTTGCGGGGAGCGACACACTTGCGGAGAGCACGCGGGTTGCCGGCTGATGTGCCGTGCGCTGGGCGAACCAGGCGAGCGACGCCGTGCTGCTGTGCCCGAGCGGCACCGACACGCTTACGCGGTCGCTGGCGCGCGGCGCGGGCACGCCGTCGAGCGACGCGATATCGCGATAGCGGCCGGCCGTCCGAATCATTTGGGCGTCGATGCCGAAGCGTCGCGACAGGTATTGATAACCTGCGCTCCACTGCGTGCCGGTGCCCCGGCCGCTCGAGAGGGCGACCGATGCGCTGACCACGCCCGCCTGGCCGAGCGTCGTGAGCGCACCCACGCCGCCCAGTGCAAGCCGTCGTCCGGCCTGCGCCTGGGCTTCGAGCGTCATGGTGTCGGTTGCGCCATAGCGCGCGGTAATCGATGCGACCGGCTGACGGCGATAGGAGAACGAGCGCACGCCGTAATCGTCGCGCGGCAACCCCGCTTCTACGGAGAAGCTCGACAGGCCGGGCGCCAGCAGTCGCGGATCGATATAGAGCGGCACAGTGACGACCTGCTCGCGCCCGAGCGCGTCGCGCGTGACGACGCTCGCCTGCAGGTCGCCGGTGAGGCCGGGCGCCTCTTGAATGACAAACGGCCCCGGCGGCACGCGCCCGCTCATGCGTCGCACGCCATCGAGATACAGATCGACCGACGACGGGACCACGGCGCTGCCGCGTAACGCCGGTATCGGAAAGGTCACCAGGTCAGGGCGCAAGCTGAAGTTGCGGCGCCATTGCAGACCGGCGATGCGCACGGAACGCGTCCATGAGAGCGAGCCGGTGATGACGTCGCCCGCTGCCCAGGTGGTCACGCGGGCCGGATCGTCGTGCTGCCACCATGTGTCGTACCGGCGGTAGCCGTGCCGCCAGGCAGAGTATTCGACGAGACCCGTCTGCCGAACCGTGCCACCCGGCCAGAAGCCGCGGACTTCGCTCCAGACGGACGCGCGCGTGCGCCGATCACGCTGGACATACCCATCGTAGTTGACGAGCACGCCGGTGCCTGACGTCGCGCTTACGATGACCGGTCGTGGACTGCCGAGCGGGTAAGGTGCGAGCCACGCGTCGCCGACCTGCAACGCCAGCGTCTGATGCGCGGCGTTGTAGGTTGCCCGGATGCCGTCGAGCGAATCGAGCGCGACTTCGGTGGCGTCGTGCTGCGGCAGGCGGGCAGACGTCAATCCCAGTGCGCGAAGATCGCCTGCGCGCATGAACCAGCGTCCCTCGCGACGCACGAACGGCGCAATCTGTCCATTCGCCTCGCCGTTGACGACGACCTCCAGCACGTAAGGTCCGTCGAGCCGCGAAGTGGCACCGGGGCGCGGCGGAACATGCGTGGCGGCGGCGCGCAAGGCGGCGTCGTCGCCCATCTCCGTGCCTGAGACGTCATACAGTGGCGCTTGTCCGTCTTCGCTGGCGGTCGAGGCGGTCGAGGCGGGCGCAGCGTACAGGTCGCTCACCCTGCCGAAGGCGGTCAGGCCGAGTGTCATCGACGTGGCCACCGCAGCGGCCAACGCCCCGGATGCCGTCCTGGTCCTTCCCTGTGGGGCCGACGTCCGGGGGCGGCGGGCAGCGGCAGCGGCACGTCGTACGAATGCACGGCTAGCGCTCGCCATCCGGCGCTGCGCCTGCGGCAAAGCGCATCGGTATGGCATCGATGCGCGATTCGACCGTGAACGGTGCGATCGGGCGTGCACCTGCGGGCCAGCGCACGGCGAAGCGGCGCGTCTGCCCGGCGAGCACGTAACCCAGCAGGCCTCGCGTCAACTGGACGCTGCGCCCGGTGGCGTCCAACACGCGCGTGGCGCCGAGTTGCGCGTGCCGTTCGCCATCGTTGCGCACTTCCAGCTCGCCGCGCGCCAGGCGCACGTCGAAATGTAGCGACGGCGCCCGTGCATGACTCGCTTGTACGAACACCGGCAGCGAGTAACGTAGACGGATCGAAACGCCTTCTGCGGGGGTGGTGCGGGTGGAGGGCAGTTCATCGACGAGCAGGCGGTAGCTCTGCTCGCTTTGCTCGGGCGCTTGCGTCACCCGCACGAGCCGGACGATCTGCCGCTCGCCGGGCTCGATGCGCAGGATCGGCGGACTGGCGATGAGATCCTCGGTGGGCGTGAGCACGTTGTCGCCGTGGCGCTGCGTCCACGCGAACAGTCGCAACTGGCCATGAATCGGCATGTCGCCGGTGTTGCCCAGCGTGAGCGTCGTGGCTGGTTGGGTGGGCAGGATGTTGACGATCACCGGTGAGACTTGCAGCGTCGCACCGTTACCGTCGACCACGCAAAGCGTTAGCAGGGCGACGAACGCGCCGCCGCAGGCGTACGCCGTGGGACGGCGAACGACAGGTCTCATGGGGCTCATGATCGATCCTGCGATTTAGAAGTTAGAAGTACACAGTCGCCGTGACCGTCGACGAATAGACGTCCGGTGCGGGCATCGTTGCCGAGAGCGTGGCCTGTCCGTAGACGGTGTGAACCTTGGTCGTGCCGGTGCCCAAGTCGCTCAAGGTATTCGCCCCTTGTGTGTTGCCCCATGGCATGGCGTAGTCGGCGTCCTGATAGAGGCCGAAGGGAATCGTGGTGGAATTGCCGGAGACGGCACCGGCCAGCAGGCGATTCGTTTCGGTCGAGCTCGCCACGGTGCCCGCGTTCAGGCCGATGTTGTATCCCGTCGACGCCGTGCAGATCACGGTCAGCGACGATGTGCTCGCCACCGGGCCGGTCGCCGATCCCTGGACCGGATTGAACGTCATCGGCGTGGCGGCAATCGTACAGCCGGGAAGAATCGTCAACTGCACGCGCATTTGCGCCGTTGCCGACCCATTGGTATAGACGGCGGCGTGTGCCGGTACGCCGAGAACCACCATACAGGCGATTGCGAAAATGGCCAGACACAGCAGAGATCGGTTCATCGTCATTCTCCTTTGGAGTCCTATTTGAAGAAACAGGGATGGGACGTTGGAGCTACGCAAATGGCGTCTTTTGTGGTGCCGACTTTCAACCGCTTTTTACGTAGTTTATGGGGGCATTTGCCCGATGTATCTGTGTGCGCAGGGCTTTCGGAATAATCCCATCGAAAGGGCGAAATACCGCACGTCAGGTGTCGTTCGAATACGCGCAAAGCGCATGCATCGAGGTGACGCAGCGCGCATGGCGATATCTGCGCGGGAAGGTTGCGGGGCATGTTTCACGCCGCTTGTGACTGAATGCTGCGGTGCTGAGGCGGGAGACGTCGTCGAAGGCGCGGGTGCGAACTGGGCAGGAAGCACGCGGCATCATGACGTCAATCAAAGCGCGTGCAGATGGTACGCGTCGTTGCGCATATTTCACTTGATCTCGCAACGAGGCAGTCTCTAGAATGACTTCTTGATGCGCATCGGGCGACATTCACGCCATACGTGTGATATGACGCTCATTGCGCGTGTTCGCTACCTGCGGATATCTCACGAGAGGGATGCCATGCTCCGACTTCTGTCGAAATACTGGTGGTTGCTTGCGTTGCGCGGTGGACTGGCCGTGATTTTCGGCATCGCGGCATTTGCGTTGCCCGGTGTGACGATTGCGGTGCTCGTGCTGTGTTTCGGCGCTTTTTCGTTCGTGGACGGCGTTTTTTCGCTAGGCGGGGCGTGGAGTGCGCGCCGCGAGCATGCCGACTGGTGGCTGCCGCTGTTACAAGGCATTGCGGGCGTTGTCATCGGTGTCCTGACTTATCTCAATCCGGCGTTGACCGCCGTTGCCTTGCTTATCTATATCGTGGCCTGGAGTTTTGTCACCGGCGTGTTGCAGGTGGCCGCCGGCATCGCGCTGCGTCGCGAGATCAAGGGCGAACTGTGGATCATTCTCTCCGGTGTGTTCAGCATTTTGTTCGCCATGTTCATCATGTGGCAACCGGGCGCGGGCGCGCTTGCGCTGATCTGGGCCATTGGGTCGTGGGCCATTGTCTGGGGTGTGCTGCTGGTCATGGCCGGATTCAAATTGCGGGGCGTCGCACACGGCGCGTCGCAGGCACCCTCGGGACACCTGCGGTCGTAGTCGCACCGCCGTTCCGAGTCGTGCGAGGTTCCCTTCGTCCGCACGGGGCGGTTTTCTCCGCCCGATGCCGACGACTTTCCCGGCAGCCTGCGGGCTGTCAGACGTCAGGAGTGTGAAATGGCTTTGAATCATACGCGTAACACCCTCGGTGAGAAGGTTCGTATCGAATCGGTCAACCAGTTGAGTCGGGCGCTGATCGTCGGCGTCGATGTCCAGCGCCAGGCCAAACAGGCGCACTGGAACGTGCACGGCCCGAGCTTCATCGCGCTGCACCTGCTGTTCGACGAGGTCTACGACGCCGCCACCGAATGGAGCGATCTCTGTGCGGAGCGACTCGTGGCGCTTGGCGGCGTGGCCGATGCCCGGGTGCAGACCGTCGCACAGAAGACCGAACTGTCGCCGTATAAAAACGAGTTCAAGCGCGGCCTCGATCACGCTGCCGCGCTGGCTGAAGCGCTCGCCGGCTACGGCGAAATCATTCGTAGCCTGATCGACGCCTCGGCGTCGATCGGCGACGCCACCACGTCGGACATCTTCACGGAAATCTCTCGGGGTGTTGACGTCTACTTGTGGAAGGTGGAAGCGCACCTGCGCGGCGAATAACGGCGACGTTGCCGGGCACCCGCCCGGGTGCCCGCTCGCCGTGCCCTAGTCCGACGGCTCGCGAAATGACGCCGCGCGCCCCGGCGGTGTCCGGTGCGCGCGCTCGCATGTCTTCCTCTCGCCCCCGGAGCTGTTATGACCACCCGCAATCTGAGCCAGATGCTTCAGCCGAAGTCGGTCGCCGTCATCGGCGCGTCCAATCGCGAGCGACGCGTGGGCACCACGGTGCTGCAAAACGTCATCGACGGGGGCTTCAAAGGGGAGATCTATCCGGTCAATCCGAAATACTCGATGCTCGCGCAGCGCAAGTGTTACCGCGATGTCGGCGAACTGCCGCAGGCGCCCGATCTGGCCGTGATCTGTACGCCGCCGGCGACGGTACCCGATCTCATTCGCGAACTCGGCGATCGCGGCACACGCGCGGTTGTGGTCCTCACCTCGGGGCTTGCCCGCGAACGCGATCGCGACGGGGTGACATTGCAGGACCGCATGCTCAAGAACGCGAAGCCCCACCTGCTGCGCATTCTGGGACCGAATTGCATCGGGCTGTTGAGTCCAGGCATTGGGCTCAACGCCAGCTTTGCGCATATGGGTGCCCGCCCGGGCAAGCTTGCCTTCGTGTCGCAGTCTGGCGCGCTAACGACTGCCGTGCTCGACTGGGCCGATGCGCGCGACATTGGCTTCTCGCACTTCGTCTCGCTCGGCGACAGCGCCGACGTGGACTTCGGCGACATGCTCGACTACCTGGCGAGCGATCCCGGCACCGACGCCATTCTGATGTATATGGAATCGATTCGCGATGCGCGCAAGTTCATGTCTGCCGCGCGCGCCGCTGCCCGCAACAAGCCCGTGGTCGTCATCAAGTCGGGGCGGGTGCCGGAAGGGGCGCAGGCAGCCGCTTCACACACGGGGGCGCTGGCAGGTTCTGACGATGTGTACGACGCGGCGATCCGTCGCGCCGGCATGCTGCGCGTCGACACGACCGACGATCTGTTCGCGGCGGTGGAGACGCTTGCGCGACTGCGTCCATTTCACGGCGACAAGCTGTCGATCATGACCAATGGCGGTGGTGCCGGGGTGATGGCCACCGACGCCCTGGTGCTCGCGGGCGGCAAGCTTGCGCATCTGACCGACAAGACGCGCGCGGTGCTCGATGCCGCGCTGCCGGCGACGCTCGGCCGGGTCAATCCGGTGGACATCGGGGGCGACGCCGATCTGGCGCGCTATACCACCACCCTGGAGGCCTTGTGTGACGACGCGGATACGGCGGCCGTGCTGTTCATTCAGGCACCGACCGCAGTCATGCCGAGTCGGGAAGTGGCGAACGCCCTAGCGGCGCTGCCGAAGCCGTCGAAGAACGTGTTTACCTGCTGGCTTGGCGGTGAGACAGCCGAGCGCGCGCGCCGTATCTGCCGGGAGGCCGGATGGCCGACATACGACACGCCGGAGAATGCCGCGCGCGCGTTTCTGGAAGCCGTCAACTATCGTCGCAACCAGTCGCTGCTCATGGAAACGCCGCCGTCGATTCCGCCGGGCTTCGCACCGGACGTGGCGCGGGCACGCGCCATTGTCGGCGACGCCATGCGCGAGGGGCGGACGTTGCTCTCCGAGCCCGAAGCGAAGGGCGTGCTCGCCGCGTATGGCATTCCAGTGGTGCAGACGCTCGTCGCCCAGACGCCGGAGCAGGCGGGCGAATTGGCGCAAGGCATCGGCTTTCCGGTCGCGGTCAAACTCATTTCGCCCGATATTACGCATAAGTCGGACGTTGGCGGTGTGGTTCTCAACATCGAAACGCCCGAGCAGGCGCGCGAGGCCGCGTGTCAAATTCGAAAGCGTGTGCTCGCGGCGAAACCGCAGGCGCGCGTGACCGGCTATTCGGTGCAACGCATGGCCAATGGGGCCGAAGCTTTCGAGTTGATCGTCGGGGTGGCGACGGACAGCGTGTTCGGGCCGGTCCTGTTGTTCGGGCAGGGGGGCACGGCGGTGGAGGTGATCGCCGATCGCACCATCGGACTGCCGCCGCTGAATCTGAATCTCGCGCGCGACATGGTGGCGCGCTCGCGCGTGTCGAAGCTGCTCGCCGGTTATCGCAACCGGCCTGCCGCCGACCATGAAGCCATCTACCTCACGCTCGTGAAGCTCTCGCAACTGGTGTGCGATGTGCCCGAGGTGGCCGAGCTCGACATCAATCCGCTGTTTGCCGATGCGCACGGTGTGCTTGCACTCGACGCGCGCATCGTGGCGCGCACGCCGGCGTCGCTGGGGCATGGACGTCTGGCGATCCGGCCGTATCCGCAGGAACTGGAGAGCACGGTCGACGCCGGCGGCAAGCCGGTGCGGGTGCGTCCGATCCGGCCGGAGGACGAGCCTGCCTATCAAGCGTTCTTCCATACGCTGACCCCGCAGGACGTGCAGTTCCGCTATTTCGGTCTGATCAAGGAGCTGTCGCATTCCCAGATGGCCCGCGTCACGCAGATCGACTACGATCGCGCGATGACGTTCGTCGCCACGGAAAGGGACGAAGCGGGCAATACGCGCCTGCTCGGCGTGGTGCAGGCGTTGGCCGACCCGGACAACACGGTGGCCGAGTTCTCGGTGACGGTGAGTCCCGCAGCGCAAGGGCGCGGGCTTGGGCGTGCGCTCATGGAGCACATCGTCGAGTACAGCCGCAAGCGGGGCACCGGGGAGCTCATCGGCTATGTGCTCACGGCAAATACGCGTATGCTGACACTCGCCCGTCATCTCGGCTTTGTCGAGACCAAGGAGATGGAGGCGGGCGTTCTTCATATCCGACTGCCGCTGCAACAGACGGCGCAGGCGCGGGAGACTCGCAGAGTGTGACGGTCGCTGCCGGCACCTCTGCGGTGCCGGGCGCTTGCACTGGGGGCAGGGCACTCGCCTACATCAGGAAGACGAATGCTAGTGAATTGTGTGGCCTATGAGGACGGCCGCAAGATTGCCGATCTGCATCCCGACGAAATCTCGGACTATCTCGAGCGCCCGCACTGCTTTGTCTGGGTGGCGCTCAAGGACCCCGGTCCCGGAGAGTTGTCGCACATGCAGCATGAGTTCGGCCTGCACGACCTTGCCGTGGAAGACGCGCAGCACGGTCATCAGCGTCCGAAGATCGAGCAGTACGGCGACTCGCTCTTTGCCGTTTTGCATGTGCTGAACAAGGACTCGGCAGGCGATTTCTCGATTGGCGAGGTGGCGATCTTCGCGGGGCACAACTACGTGCTATCGGTGCGCTCGAACGCCACGCAGGGACTCGGTACTGTGCGTGCGCGCGCGGAAAAGGAGCCGAATCTGCTGCGTCAGGGCTCGATCTTCGTGCTCTATGCGCTCATGGACGCCATCGTCGATAGCTACTTTCCGGTGCTCAACGATCTGGAAGCGCAACTCGAAACGATCGAGGAGGAGATCTTCACGCCGAACGCCCCCGCAAAGGGACGGGCGATCATCGAAGATCTCTATCAGCTCAAGCGTCGGCTCATTACGCTGCAGCACGCGTGTGTGCCCCTGATGGAGGCCGTCAGCAAGCTGTTCGGGGCGATGGCACCCAAGCTGTGCGGTGGCATGCAGGAGTATTTCCGCGACGTCTTCGACCATCTCCAGCGCATTACGAAGAACATCGATCTGTTGCGTGAAATGGTCACGACCGCACTGTCGGTCAATCTCGGCATGATCTCGCTCTCCGAGAATGAGACGACCAAGCGCCTGGGTTCGTTTGCCGCACTCTTCGCCGTGCCGACGATGATCGCCGGGATTTACGGCATGAACTTCGCCGATATCCCCGAGCTGAAATTCCAATACGGCTACCCGTTGTGCATTGCCGTGATGCTCATCATCGATGGGCTGCTGTTCGTCAAATTCCGCAAGGCCGGCTGGCTGTGAGATCGGGGGCGGGAAGCGCCGTCGCCAACGGGTTGAGCGACCCCGCGACGAACGCCGCTTCGATGTCGGGCGTGTGGCACGATGTCCTCTCGATACGCCTTGTTGTCGGGGGACAACGGGGCCTGCCGACGCCCCGATTTCTGCGATGACCGGGGTAGAGCTATTGCACTAGAATGCGTCAACGCCGCGTTAGACGGTTGCCAAGGGTTGAGAACGACAACAAACGCCAGGCGAATAGGGGTCAGATATTGAACGCACCACTCTCGGGGATCCGCGTCATCGAATTCTGTCGAGGCGCGGCGGGTGCCTACTGCGGCTTGCTGCTGGCAGACATGGGCGCCGATGTCATCGTGGTCGACGGCCTCGTCGACGACAATTCCAGCGATCGCCAGAGGCCCCTCGGTGAATCGGCGCAGTTGGGTTTGCGGCGCAACAAGCGCGCCGTCGCGCTCGATTTGAGCACGCCCGAAGGCCGCAGGCTGGCTCGCACGCTGGCGCGCGGCGCGGACGTCGTCATCGAATGTCTGCCGCCGGGTACGCTGGGGCGCGCCGGGCTCGGATACGACGCGCTATTGGCCGAGCAGCCGCACCTGGTCTATGTTTCGATTTCCGCATTCGGACAGGATGGCCCGCGTTTTGCGGCGCAACCCGGCGTTCCGGCGATCGAGGCCATGCGCGGCATGCTGGGGGCGTCGCCGGGGGGGCTGGAGCCGCCACGCGATTTGCCGATCGCCGATCTGGCCGCGGGACTCTATGCGGCGTTCTCGGCGTCGGCCGCGTTGGTTGCCGCCAAGCAGCAGGGGCGCGGTGTGCACATTGACGTGCCGATGCTCGGGGCAACGCTCGCCATCGCCGCGTTGCACGCGGGAGATGAGGGCGCGCAAGCCGCGCAACGCGCCGGGTTGGTGCCGGCCACCGTGCCGGGTGAGGCTTCGGTCACCTCGCTCGAGCCTGCCGATGCGGCGAGTGTATACCGGAATGGGCTGACGGAGATCGGGGTGCGCAGTCATGCGTCGCCGCTGACGATCGACGACGATACGGCGCGCTTCGGAGGGCCGTCGGCGCCTTGGCCGACGTTCCGGGCCCGAGATGGTTATTTCGGCATGGATCTCGATGGACAGGCGCATTGGCAGGCGATCTGCGCGCTCGTGCATCGCGTCGATCTGCTCGACGACTCGCGATTTGCCAATGCGCGCGAGCGGGCGCGGCATCAGGGCGCACTGCGCGACTTGCTCGAGGCGGTCTTCATGCTCGAGGATCGCAGCGTGTGGCTCGCCCGTCTGATCGCCGTGGGCGTTCCGTGTACGGCCATCAGCACGTATTCGCGGGTACTGGCCGATCCGCAGGTCGCCCATATGGGATGGGTGCGCCCGATGGTGCTGCCCGGCGGCCAGACGACGCACACGATCGTCTCACCGGTTCGGCTCAACGGTCAGCGTCCTGTCACCCATCTGGACCCGCCTGCGCCGGGTGAGCACACGGGCGATATCCTCGCCGAACTCGAAGCCGAGTGGGCGTTGCCTGGCGAGTTATCCGACCGCGCGCGCGGCCGGTAGTCGTCGTATCGCTGGCCGGGCGACCTGAGCGGTCCCGGCGTACCGGGTTCGCGCGGCGTTGCCGGCCCCTCCGGCCTCTACCGGCCTCTACCGGCGGCGCTTGCGTGGCGCTGGCGACAACGTCGCAAGGGTGCCCTCGGCCGTCGGCCTTTGTTGCGCCTGCGGCCCCCGCCGCTGAGAGCTGTTCCGTCGCCCTCGGTATCTATATAATATCCAGTCATAAGCATATGACTTCTAGTGATTTGGATCGCCAAGTCGCGCTCTGTTGGACGCCCGCCCATGTTCTCCGAACTCTTGAGTACTTCGCCAGTGGCCGCCTTGTTGGGGGCTGCGGTCGGTCTCGTATTGGGATTGACCGGTGCGGGTGGCGGGATCTTCGCCGTTCCGGCGCTGGTGTTCGGGCTTGGATGGGGGGTGCCGCAGGCCGGGCCGGTGGCCTTGCTCGCCGTCGGCGCGAGTGCCGCAGTGGGCAGCGCCCATGGATTGCGTGCCGGACTTGTGCGCTATCGTGCGGCAACGCTGATGGCCGTGATCGGGGTGTGCGTCGCGCCGCTTGGTACGTGGATGGCACAGCGCCTGCCGGAGCGCTGGCTCGTAGGTCTTTTCGCAATCGCCATGCTGATCGTGGCCGCGCGCATGTATCAGGCGTCGCGCGTTGCCGGCGGTGGCAAGCCCTCGACCAACGAGGCGTCGCCAGACGACGCGGTGCTGCCAGCCTGCCGTTTGAACCCGGAGACAGGGCGGTTGCACTGGACGCGACGCGTCGCGGGCACGCTGGGTATCATCGGTGCGGTGTCCGGCTTTGCGTCGGGACTGCTGGGCGTCGGCGGCGGGTTTGTGATCGTCCCCGCGTTGCGGCGCTTCACCGATATCTCGGTGCACGGCGTTGTGGCGACCTCGCTTTTCGTCATCGCACTGATCTCCGCAGGAACGGTTGCCATCGCGTGGTGGCACGGCATGCATCCGGGCACCCAAGGTTGGATATTCGTGGCCGGTGCAATCGTCGGCATGGTCCTCGGACGTGCCCTCGCGCCCCATATTGCGGCGTCGAGGCTACAGCAAATTTTCTCTGCGCTGATGGCCGTCGTCGCGCTCGGCATGTTTGCCAAGGCCTTCTGGCACTAAACGGCGCATGCCGCGTGTCGCACGCGTGCCAACGCGATGCGCGTGTAAATCTTCTCAGTAACGCAACGCCTTCTGCGTGACCCTCCGTGTCACGTGAATTTGCGTACCCCACCGCGTACCGACTGTGGTTGACACGCTGGGGACGCATCAAATGAATCTTTTCGTCACCTGATGGTCCATTGGGACGTGGCACATGCGTGAACGGTACGTGATTCGGGTTGTTTCCGCATGGATTGGCCGCATTCCGCGTACACCATGAGTGCCACACCTAGTAATCCTCCTAATTTGGACTAGGATATTTCCTATAAGCAGATCCAAAACGGCAGGATTTTGTAGATTTATCCTATATTTCTGCTGGTCGCATCAACGCCGCGTAACGTCGAAGTGTCACGCGGCGACGCGATTGGCTTTGCACTGATGACCACGACACACGCCGACTCATTTGCGTCACCCTTGTCCCGCTGCTTGAGTGTCAGGTCAGCCCTGGTTCGGCGCACTGTTGCAACCCTGACGAGCCTGAGCGGCGCCATTGCCATGGCGTTGCTTGCGGGTTGCAGTGAATACAAGGCGTCGGCAACGCGTGAGTCGGGTGCGACTGACAAATGGGAAAGTACCGGAGCGCGAGCGTCGGCGTTTTCGCAACCGGTCACGACATCGCGTGAAGTGGGAGTGCGTATGCGGCCGGTAGCGGCGGCGGTGGCAATGAGTGGCACGCCGCAAGTTGGGCGCGTCGTGAGCGGAACGTATCGATGGATGGCCGATTGGCCCGAGACCCGTAGCGTGCATCTGTGGGAAGCGGCATCCGGACCGACACGAATTCGTGTTGTCGGGCGAGCGCGCGACATGATGCCGTCGGCGGGATTGCGCGGTGTACGTATTCGTTACTGTGTCAAACCGGTGATCGGTGAGGGCGCATCGCGGCTGACGGGGCACAAGACGTGCTCAGGCTGGACGACGGTGGACGGCGCAAGCGCGGCCGGCATCGCCGGGTAGCGTTTGCATGCGGCGCGTAATGCTGTGCATGACGGCTGTGCATGACGGCGGTAACTGAATGAAGGCTGATGAAGCCTGACGATCCGTGGCCGGCGATGGCGATGGGCCGGACCTTCAAGTCCTGCAAACGTTGGAAGTATCAATGCGGTCACGCTTTCGTGACCAACGAGTGTGTCGGCTCGACCCACATTCCTCTTTTGGGAAGCCATGACGCGTAGACACGGCGAAGGATCGCGCGCGCCCACGGCTGACTTCTTTTAAAAGGATTCTGCAAAATGATGGTAAAAATTCTGATTGCCGATGATCATCCGATCATCGCCTCCACGCTGCGTGAAATGCTTTCCCCGGATCCGGGTTTTCACGTCCTGCCGCCCGTCACCAACTCGACCGAGTTGTTCAAGGCGCTCGAGACCAATTCGGTCGACGTGCTGATTACCGATTACTGCATGCCCGGCGGCACCTTTGGTGACGGTCTGGTCATGATCAACCGTGTGCGTCGCAAGTATCCGGACGTCAAGATCATCGTGTTCACGTCGATCGAGCAGCCGGCCATCATTCACGCGCTCGACAGTTGCGGCGTGCTGGGCGTGATGACCAAGTCGGACGACCTGCGCGAAATCACGGTGTGCGTGGAGCGCTGCCGCCGTGGCATGAGCTATCGTGGCGGACGTGCCGAGCAGATTCTCGAAGAGCAGATGCGCCGCAAGCCGACCGCGCGCCGCCCGCTCTCCCCGAAGGAAATGGAAGTCCTGCGCATGTACCTGGACGGATTGAACGTCTCGCAGATTGCCGACGCGCTCAAGCGCTCGGCCAAGACCATCAACAACCAGAAGCGTATGGCGATGAGCAAGCTTGGCTGCCGTACCGACATGGAGCTGTTCAAGCTTCACGTATCGAGCCCGGTCCAGTTTTCACGTGACGGCGAAGTCGAATCACCGAGCGCAGTCTGAGTTTGTCCCGACACACGACATTGGCGTCTATGCCCGCCCGGACAATGACGCGTGATATCGCGATCGCCGGCCGATTGCTCCGCATTGGGGGGCTGCTTGCACTCCTTTTCGGTTTCTCGGTCTGGGTTGCGGCGGTGTCCTATGCGTTATTCGGCATGGTCTGGCAAGGTAGTCAGAAGACGGCGGCTTTCTTCGCGACCGTAGGACACGAGATTCGCGATATCGAAATATTCAACGAGCAAGCCAGTGCGATGGCGCAAACCGCGCTGGCGAGCCACGTTCGTACGGGCGGCGTCACGCAGGCGCTCGCCGATCGGATCGTGAAGCCGCTCCTCGCCATGCCGGTGGGCACGGCAAAGCGTATTGAGGGCGCGGGGTGGGACGGCGACTTCCAGATTGTCAAACTGGCCGACATTCCGCCTGAGCGTGCCGAGGTATTGGCACGGATGACCCTCCGGTTGATGATTCTCGACGCCAACTTCTGGAGTGCGCTCGGCGGACAGGACGAGACCTTCATCATCTCTGCTGACGGCGCGTTTGCCGCTCGCCGAACGGCTGTCGACATGCAATCGGCAAGCGCAGCCGATCTCGCGCGGGATACCAACGCGATGCTCGCGGAAATCAACAAGGTCGAGCGCTACACGGCGCGCCATCCGGCAGGCAACGATACACCCTTCTGGACCTACAACTACGAAAATCCCCTCACGCATTTGACGGCAGTCTCGAGCTTCGTCCCGATCCGCGATCTCGACGGACATCTGATGCTCTATGTCGGCACGAGCATGGCGCCCGACATGATTGTCCCGCCGCGACTGCGCACGTTGGAGCATACGGGCGAAGCGCTCCAATTCGTGTCGGCGGACGGCTTCGTCGTCGCCAGCGCTGGCGCACCGCTCTCAACGTTGGGACGTCTGCGTACAATCGTGACGTTGCCCATGTTTGGCGATGCGCAAATGGTGCTGCGCTATGACGGTCAACGCGTGATCTTCGAGCGCCATCTCGCGTCGTCGCCGTGGTTCGTGCGATATGCCGTGCGGCCGGTCGATTTGCTCCAGCAGAGCGCCACGCTGTTGCTCGGCGCCACGCTGCTGTTGTTCCTCTATGCGGCCGGCGTCTACGCTGGCACGCGCTACATGCGTCAGCGCATCATCGAGCCGGCACGTCGGCGTACGACCGCATTGCTCGAGCGGGATGCCTTCACGCAAACGCTCATCGAGACGGCGCCGGTTGGGATGGCGATCATCGATCCGTTCGAGCCCAGCGTGGTCATGAGCAATCCCGCGTATGCGGGCACCGTCGATCTGCTGCGACATCTGGGCGATGGCGAGCTGACGCGCATGTATCGGCAAATGCACAGCGGCGTGGTGACGCGGCCGGTGCGGCGCTTGCTGAGTGCACTCGACGAAGCCGGTGAGCGTCACTACGCCGTGAGCTTCGTCGACACGGTTTTTCGTGAGCAGCCGGTGCTGATCGGCACGCTGTCGGACGTCACGGAGCAACGCCGCTTCGAACTGGAGCAACGCAAGGCGCGCCTTGCTGCCGAGAGCGCGAATCGCGCCAAAGACGTCTTCCTGACGACCGTAAGCCACGAAATGCGCACGCCGCTATATGGCACGCTCGCTTCGCTCGAGTTGTTAAGCGCTCAGACGCTGGGCGACGATCACCGCTATTACGTCGATGTGATGGAGAGTTCGACACGTAATCTGCTCGATCTCATCAACGATCTGCTCGACTATTCGCGAATTCAGGTCGGCCGCTTCGAGCTCAATACGCGTGACGGATCGTTGCTCAAGGAGCTTGAAGCGGTCGGACTGTCGTTCACGGGACGTGCGCGATTGCAAGGGCTCACGCTGGATTGGATGATCGATCCTCGGCTCTCGCGCGGCGTGCATACCGACGCCCTGCGACTCGGGCAGGTGGTCACGAATCTTGTCGGCAATGCCATCAAGTTCACCGAAAAAGGGCACGTCGCCTTCAGCGCGATGGTGACGCGCGCGGACACGCAGGGCTGCGACGTGGCCTTCACGGTCAGCGACAGCGGGGTCGGGATTGCGGCGGCCGATCTGGCGGACTTGTTCCGGCCATTCGGCAAGAGCACCACCGAGCCCGGCATGCAGCACGGCACGGGGTTGGGGCTGGCGATTTCGCATCAGTTCGTCGCCATGCTGGGCGGCCAGTTGCAGGTCGACAGTCAGGAGGGGGAGGGCACCACAATGCGCTTCACGCTCCATTTACCCTGGGCGTCGGGCAGTGAAGCGCCGCTCGTTGTCGACATGGGGGAGACGTTTGCCTATGTGAGCGCGCTTGAGCGTCGCCACTGGTATCTCGACGCGTTGATTCGCCGCGCCGGCTACGAGCCGCTCAGGTACGACGATGCCGTGTCGTGGTCGTCCGGCGCTGGCCGCGTGCAGGACGCCGGTCTGCTCATGTTTGCCGACGAGTGGCCGGTGCGCGGCATGGCCGGGGCTGAAGTCTATCTGCTGCGCTCGACACCTGTCGATCGTCCGGCCGGCAGCACGCCCGCCTGGCCGCGCGATGTCGCCATGTTCCAGCAGGCAGAGCTCTGGGAAGTGCTAGGCACCGAGTCGCGGCCCGGGCATGCCGCGAGCGGTGACTTGCCGGCTGCCGCGAACGCAAAGGCGCATGTCAGGCCGCTGGCCGGTTGGTACGTGCTTGTCGCGGATGACCATCCGATCAGCGGCATGTTGATGTCCCGCCAGTTGGAAGGGCTGGGCGCGATCGTCGATTGTTACCACGACCCGCGCGAGGCGCTGGATGCGTTCGACGCAGAATCGCACATGCTCGTGATCACGGACGCCAATATGCCGCATCTCTCCGGGCATGCCCTCGCCACGCAGCTCAAGGCGCGTGCGCCGCATGTGCCGGTGGTGGTCGCTACGGCCGACGTCACGCTGCGCGCCGACCGTGACGGGAAGTCGCCGTACGACGCCGTCGTCTACAAACCGGTGGATGCCCGCTCCTTGCTGCGCGTCATCGAACTCGTCCGGGCGAACTATCCGTCGCTTTGCGTTGAGATTGCGCCGCTTCCCGCGTCAATGGGTCAGATCGAAAGCCCACCCAAGACGGCGCCGGACAATGTGGCGGCGAAGGACTGGCGTTTGCCATTGTCGGAAATGCTCGACACGTTCGTCAAGATTGCGGATCAGGACATCGCGAATTGCCGTGCCGCGCTGGCCGACGTGTCGCGCGACCCGCTTCGTCACTCGGCGCATCGTTTGCGTGGCGGCTTCATGGCGTTCGGGCTGAGTTCTCTGGCGTCGCTTGCGGCGCAGGTGGAACATCTGGCACCCCAGGCATCCGTGGGGCAGATGGAGGCCGCGTTCGAAGCACTCGACACGGCGTGGAACGACTGGCTGCGTGCACAAGGGCATGCCATTGCGAGCGATGCGTGAGCCCTGACGCCTGAGCGCAGCGTCAGGCGTGCTGCTTCACGCCTCGACGAAGTGTTCCGAAATCAACTGACGCAACCATTGGTTCCCGGCGTCCTGATGATATCGGCGGTGCCAAAACACATTCGTTTGCAACGCAGGAAGTCGAAGCGGCGGCTTGACGAAGCGCAGACCGAATGGCGCAGCGGCGCGCTCGGCAAACTTTTGCGGTACGGTGACCACGAGATCGTTGGCACTTACCACGTACGGAACGGCGATGAAGTGAGGCACCCAGAAATTGGCGTCGGCACCGAAGCCGGCCTGCGCCAAGAGTTGGTTGACGCGCGCGTAAGGGTTGTCGCCGGTGGCGACGAACAGATGGCGCGCCGCCTGGAATTGCGCCAGCCCTGCGCGAGGGGTGTCGAGCGCGTGCCCGATGCGGAACATGCTCACGTACTGCTGACGAAACAACCTGCGCTGGAAGAAGGGGCCGGTCAGATCGTCGAACGCTCCCACGGCGAGATCGATGCGCCCCGCAGCCATGGCTTCCTTCAGATCGGGCAGCGTTGCCCGTACCGTGCGGATGTGCACGCCGGGCGCGAGCCGCGTGCACAGATCGACCAGCGCCGGCATGAAATACACCTCTCCCACATCCGTCATCGCCAACGTAAACGCGCGCTGACTGCTCGCCGGATCGAACGCCTCTCGGTGATTGATGGCCCGCGAGATCCCCGAAAGGGCCGCCGAGACCGGCTCCGCAAGTGCCTCGGCAAAGGGCGTGGGCTGCATCCCTGCGCCGGTCCGCGTGAACAGTTCGTCCTCGAAAGTCTGCCGCAGGCGGGCCAACCCGTTGCTCACCGCCGGTTGCGACAAGCCCAACTCCCGAGCGGCCTGAGAAATGCTTCGATGCGTGAGTACCGCATGAAAGACCACCAGCAGGTTCAAATCGACGTCGCGTAAGGCAATCATGATGGGGTAATGTTATTCATGTTGTGAATATAGTTGATTCGTCTATTTATATCGCAAAATGTGGTGGCTTGTCGGACAATGATGGCATTCGAGATCAGGAGACGAGGCCATTCATGCGCCAAGCAGACCAAATTCAAGGAGAAGCGGGCTATCTGTCCGGTTTTGCCAACGAGTTCGCGACGGAGGCGTTGCCCGGTGCGCTGCCGATCGGGCAGAACTCACCGCAACGTGTGCCGTATGGCCTCTATGCAGAACAACTCTCGGGGGCGGCATTCACCGCGCCCCGGGCGCATAACCGTCGCTCCTGGGTGTATCGCATTCGTCCCGCCGCGATGCACAAGCCGTTCACCGCGATTGCGCAGTCGCGCTGGCTGAGCCGTTTCGACGACGTGCCCGCGCCGCCCAACCAGATGCGTTGGGATCCGCTGCCGATGCCGGAAGCGCCTACCGATTTCGTCGACGGTATGGTCACGATGGGCGGCAATGGGGGGCCGGACGGCGGGCGAGGTTGCGGTATTCACCTCTATGCGGCCAACAAATCGATGGATGGCCGCTTCTTCTACAACGCCGACGGTGAACTGCTCGTCGTGCCGCAGGAAGGGCGCTTGCATATTGCGACGGAGTTCGGCGTGCTCGACGTCGAGCCCCACGAGATCGCCGTACTCCCGCGTGGCGTGCGTTTTCGTGTGACGTTGCCCGACGGCCGTGCACGCGGCTACGTGTGTGAGAACTACGGCGCGTTGTTCCGTCTGCCGGACCTCGGCCCGATCGGCTCGAACGGCCTCGCGAACCCGCGCGACTTCCTCACGCCCGTCGCGGCGTATGAAGACCTCGAAGGCGATTTCGAACTGGTGGCGAAGTTCGGCGGTGGGCTGTGGCGTGCCGATATCGGTCACTCGCCGCTCGATGTCGTGGCCTGGCACGGCAACTACGCGCCCTACAAGTACGACCTGCGCCGCTTCAACACGATCGGCTCGATCAGCTACGATCATCCGGATCCGTCGATCTTCCTGGTGCTGCAATCGCAAAGCAATACGCCGGGCGTCGACGATATCGACTTCGTGATCTTCCCGCCACGCTGGCTGGCGATGGAAAACTCGTTCCGTCCGCCTTGGTTCCACCGCAATATTGCCAGCGAGTTCATGGGACTCATTCACGGCGTGTACGACGCGAAGGCCGAGGGCTTCGTGCCGGGCGGCGCGAGCCTGCACAACTGCATGTCGGGTCATGGCCCCGATGCGGACACGTTCGAGAAGGCCTCGGCGGCCGACACGAGCAAGCCGCATAAGGTCGACGCGACGATGGCGTTCATGTTCGAGACGCCGACGGTCATTCGTCCGACGCGCTTCGCGCTGGAGAGCAAGCAATTGCAGGACAACTATTACACCTGCTGGCAGGGTCTGAAGAAGCACTTCAACCCGAACCGGAAGTAAGCGGCATCGCGCCGCGATTTCGCCACCCCGTGAACCGGCCGGACGCGCACACCGCATGCGCAGTACCGGCCGAAGCGCTATCCCGAAGAAGGAATTCCACATGTCCGCACTCCCGCAAAGCTGGGTCGCGTCCGCCAACACTGGCGTGACGGACTTTCCGTTGCAAAACCTGCCGTATGGCGTGTTCAGTACCCCGTCGCAACCCACGCCGCGCGTTGGCGTGGCCATCGGCGATCAGGTGCTTGATCTGGCGGCGCTCGAAGCGGCCGGCCTGCTCAAGGCGGCCGACACGGCCGTTTTTGCACAGCCCAGCATCAACGCCTTCGTGGCGCTGGGCAGCGCGGCCTGGCGTGCCACACGGGCGCGGCTGACGGCGCTGCTCGCCGTGGATGGCGACGCCGCCCTGCGCGAAAACGCCTCGCTGCGGGCACAGGCGCTTGTGCCGCTCGCGCAGGCCACATTGCATCTGCCGGTTCAAGTGCCGGGCTACACCGACTTCTACTCGTCGAAAGAGCATGCAACCAATGTGGGCAGCATGTTCCGCGATCCCGCCAACGCGCTCCTGCCGAACTGGCTGGAAATTCCCATCGGCTACAACGGGCGCGCGAGCTCGGTGGTCGTGAGCGGCACACCGATTCATCGACCGAACGGGCAGATCAAATTGCCCGATACACCGCGCCCGATCTTCGATAGCTGTCGCAAGCTGGACTTCGAACTCGAAACCGGCTTCATCGTCGGTCGTGATACGTCGCTGGGCGAGACCCTGAGCGTAGACGCAGCCGAAGCGGCGATTTTCGGGATGGTGCTGCTCAACGACTGGTCGGCGCGCGACCTGCAGCAATGGGAATACGTGCCGCTCGGCCCGTTCAACGCCAAGACGTTCGGCACGTCAATCTCGCCGTGGGTGGTGACGATGGACGCACTCGAACCGTTCCGCGTGGCCGGCCCCGAGCAGAATCCGCAGCCGCTCTCTTACCTGCAGCAGCAGGGCAAACATGCCTTCGACATCGAACTGGAAGTCCTGTTGCAAGCGGACGGCGACGCCCAGGCGACGTCCATCTGCCGGACCAACTTCCGCCACATGTACTGGAGCATGGCGCAGCAGTTCGCTCACCATACCGTCTCGGGCTGCAATGTCCGCGTTGGCGATCTGATGGGCTCGGGCACGATCAGCGGCCCGACGCCGGATTCGTTCGGCAGCCTGCTTGAACTGACATGGAACGGCAAGAACCCGATTACGCTCGCGAGCGGTGCAAAGCGCACGTTCATCGAAGACGGCGATACGGTGGTGATGGCCGGCTGGTGTCAAGGGGCGGGCTACCGCATCGGCTTCGGTGACGTCACGGGCAAGATTCTGCCCGCGAAGGCGCGATAGGCGCGATAAGTGCGATAAGCGCGATAAGCGCGATAGGCGCGATCAATTCGATCAACGCGATCGATGTCACGCCCAGTTCGACGCCGGCCCTACCGATTCATGTGTGCGCAACGTGTCGTGCCGGGTGACCGGCCGGCGCGTGGGGCGTTGGCGGGACCGGTGATGTCTCGTGCATGCAAGGCGGCGTCGGCTGAGCGGGTCGCAGCCGCTGCCACCAAGGATCGATTCGGCCGACGATCAGGCTCGCGGTGACTCGGCAGCGCGTTGGCGTATAGGCGAGCTCGTCGCCGACCCGGCGCAACAGCGGCGGATCGCCGAGACGCGCGCGGCGCGGCACGCGCAGCGAGCGCCGCGCGGGCGCACGCGTTGGGTTGGGGGATGGGGATTGGGATGGGGCGTGCGACATTTGATACTTCCCGGAATCACATGAGTATGGGAAGTATTTAGCCACATTGCGGCATGCGGCGACAGGTGAAGCCATCCGAAAAGTACGTCCGATTCGCGTGACGGGCGTACCTTGCGCACTCGCGGGCTCAATGACGCTTGTCGCTTGGCGTCGACGGCGCCTTGACTCCGGCATCGACAGGCAATGCGTCGTCTGCAGACTGCGTGACATTCGCAGGCGAGGGGGCGGTAACCGTCGGTGCACCGCTGGGCGGCGCGGGCGCACGGTTCAGGCCTTCGTTGATCCAGGCGGTCAGCAGCGTGTAGGTCACGGCCAGAATCACGGGCCCAACGAACAGGCCGACGATGCCCAAGGTGAGCATCCCTCCGAGCACGCCCGCGAGAATCAGCGTCATTGGCAAATCGGCGCCTCTGCGGATGAGCATCGGGCGCATGACATTGTCGAGCATGCCGATGAATACCGAGAGCACGAGCAGCAGGGTGGCGAGGACCGGGCTGTCCTGCCAGTACAGCCACGCGACGCTCGATAGAAGCACCGGAAACGGGCCGATCTGCGCCACACACAGCACCAGCATGAGCGCGGTCAGCACGCCTGACAACGGCACGCCCGTCAGCCACAGACCCAGGCCGCCGAGCAGCGACTGCGTGACTGCGGTGACCACGATGCCGAGCGCCACTGCCCGAATCGACATACCGGCGAGCCGCACCGACTCTTCGCCGCGATCGCCGCCGAGTCGCCGCGCCATGCGAATCAGCCCTCGGGCCGCCCGGTCTCCCTGCATGAAGAGAATGCCGGAAATGATCAGCGTGAGGCCGAGGTGAACCACGAGCAGACCGATCGACCCCAGCTTGGAAAATGCCCAGGAAGCGGCCTTGGCGGCGTAGGGCTGAACCTTAGCCAACAGACCGCCCGGGCCGGCGACCGCCAGTGCCTGCCATTCTTCGCTCGCGCGCTGGCCGATCAGCGGAATGCGTGCGAGCCAGTCGGGTGGCATCGGCAGGCCACGTTGGCCGAAGGAATGGACTTGATCGCTGATGTCGGATGCGTGCACGATCAGTGTGCCGATGGCGGCAGACAACGGTGCGACAACGATCACCAGCATGACGAGGATCATCACGGTGGTCGCGAGCCAGCGCTTGCCCCACAGTCGATGCTGCAGGCCGATGAGGAGCGGCCAGGTGGAAGCGACGATGGTCACCGCCCAGATGAATGCCGGCAGAAACGGGAGCAACACCCATAACGTGCCGATCATCAGCAGGCTGAGAACGAGAACGATCAGCAGGTTACGGGCGAGTTCGCTCGGGGTCGTGGAAAGCATGGGTGCTCCGGCAGGCAGGGGGCAGGCGCGCATCTACGTGCGCCTGGACGTACTCCTCGCACACGGTGTGCGCTTGGTAAGCAAGATGCCACGCCGAGGCGGGCGCGGCAAGTGCGCCGCGCATGCGCCCTAGAGCGGAGTCGTTAGCCGAGTGTCGTCGTCGGAGCCGTCGGACGAGACACTTGGCCACCTCGGTCGGTGCTGCAACGTACGCAGTTCGCGCGGTGGCGTCGTGGTGCCGTGCCGACGGATGCCGGCCGGGCGACGGCTCGCCCCCATTTGCACGTCGCGGTGCTCGAGCGCAGCGGGGGGGGAGAACGCGTCAGGTGTGTGCGAGGCGGGGAAGGGAAATCGCGTACTCGTGAGTGAGTTGTTGTTCATCTCGGGGGGGCTGACACTACGCGGGCTCTCGCGCCGCATCGACATGGAGCTGACCGAGGAAACGCCCGAGTCGGCCATCGTCACGACCGTGCAGGTACTGATTTTTGGACGAGGCGCGCGCCGTTCGTGCGCGGTGCGGATGTCCTCGCGTTGTGCGGCGCTGTGTCCTATCGAGAAGATCAGACCGATGACGCCGTAAAGGACGTCCAGCACCGCGAAAACGTGGGCTTCTTCGGACAGGCTTGAGGAAACCGTGCCGGGCACATCGAGCGTTGCGTTATGCGCGGTGGGCGAGTCGTTCGGTGCAGTCGCATTGGTGCTCCCGTGCCCGTGCGCCAGGCCGTCGCCTATCCACGCCAGATAGTAGAAGGTGGTCATGAGCGCGAACCAGATGAGCCGAGGGGGCGCAGAGCGAAGCATGTCGGAGAGATCCTGGACGATATCGTGAAGGTACGCGCGCCATTCCCGAGGGAGGGGGTCCCGTTGCGGCGTATCGATCAGCAACTCGGCGAGGTTGTCTTGCGTGAGAATTTGCAGGCTGGCGTTGTGCCGCGTCGTTCCCATTCGGTGGATGATGGGCAGCAGCAGAATGCCAGGCACCGGCGCCAGCGGAATTTCAAGCGACGCGTGCAGTGTGTCGCCGAATCGCCGCGTCAGAATGCCGGGAAACCAGTTCGATATGGCACGCTCAACGCCATAGCGGGCGCCGTTGCGCAGTACGCCGTAGCATAGGACGAAGCCGAGCACCTGCGCAAAGGCGGCGCGATAGGGCGTGGAGAGGATCGCGCTCAATCCTTCCAGGTCTGGCGCCGGGGTCGTGCGTTCGATCCGGTTGCGGTATTGCAATTGGGTCGCGTTGAAGCCCGCCATGCCGAGCAGATTGACCCCGATGATGGTCAGCGCGGCCAATGGGGGCCAAAGCCATGCTTGGGACCGGGTAGGATCCGTCGATTCCGCCAGCAGCGAAGCGAGGGTCGAGCCCACGGCGAACGGCATGGCGTCGCGCAGGGTGCCGATGCAGAACGACCGCCACGAGAACCCCGGGCGCTGCTCGCGCAAGAGCGTCTCGAACCGCTCGCTCACCGCTGCTACGTCGAGGCCGTGGAGGGCCAAAGTGCGCGCATGCCAATGCAGATGAGCACGCAACGTGTCACACCAGGGCTGTGTTGCCAGGCTGCCTGGTTCGCTTGCGTCGACGGACCACGCCCGCTCATTCGCGTCCGGCGGCTCGAGCGGCGCCAATCGGTCGTCCCACTCGCTCGCTTCGGTGGACGTTTCCAGCGCCTGAAGTGCAGGTATGGCGACGTCGCGCCATAACGCGTCGGCGATGCGTCGCGCGTTGGTTGCGCCTGGCCCCGTCGACAAATCGATCGTGAAGATAGGCGCGTTTGTGCTCGATGGCCGTGACGGCGCGGCCGGGGCGGACGACGTGCGAAAGACGGGCACGGGCGCCAACGCCGCCGACGCTCGGATGCCATTCGGCGTCATCGGCATTGGCGGCGCACCAGCCGCGACGCTGGCCTGTACAGCGGCCTGCTGGGCACGCGCAAAATCTTCGGCAAGCGGGGAGGCCGGTTCGCCACGCTCGGCGTCGTTGAGTGGCGTGGTACCGCGGGTGGTCGGGGTGGCGCTGGAAATCGGGGGAAAGCACGAGCAGCAATTGCGGAGCATGGCGTCAAGGGCGTGACTTGGGCAGCGGCGAGGTACTGCGCCGCAGGCATGAAAGGACGAAATGAAGCGGGCGATGCTACGCGCGTCTGCCCGCTGCGGCCACGCTTGAACAGTCGTTTGAAGTCGTTAATTCGCGATGCTGCGTAGCGGCCTCAGGCCGTCAAATGTTGATTGGTGGGGGATTCCACAACCTGCGTGTCACGCATCGGGTACCACCGGCACCACCGGGACCACCGGCACCACCGGGACCACCATCACGCCGGCGCGCAATCCATTCGCGACATCGGGGTTGGGAAACACGATCCGTTCCTGCGGATGCGAAACGGTGTAAGTGTTCTCGCCATCGCGCGCGAGCACCGTGCCTGCCGCGAACGGGGTGAAGTTCGGTGTGTTTGCGGGGACGTCGAGGACGAACGCGTCGGTCCGGCGCACGATCTCCGCGGCCACACGAAAGCGTTGCGCGCGCAGGGTCTTGCCATCGTCGCGCGCTCCCATTTCGGCGCCGGACAACCAGCGGCGGAGTGCAGCGTCGATACCCGCGAAGTTTTCCAGACGGTTCTGTCCGAACGGCGCGACCTTTCCCAACTCAAGCGTGCAGCTCTCGGCGCCGAATCGTGCGCAGGTGTGATACGAAAACGTGACCGATGGCTGCTCGGTGAGCATGATCGCTTCGATGTCGGCGGCGGCAAGGGTATCGATCCAGTCATCGCTCGGCGGGTGCTGTGGTGTTCCCGGCACGACTGCAAAGCGAGGGAAGAGTGACGCTCGGATCGCGGTGTGCATATCGACATGCCGTCGCAGACGGCGCGCGCCGTTCGTGCCGGCGAAGAACTGGGCAACGATCACTTCGAGCTCGCGCGCGCGCTGTACGGCGGGCGACTCCGCACGCTTGGCATGCGCGCCCTGGAACAGGCGGTTCAGGTCGCACTCGAGATAGCGTTTGCCGGCCCGCACGGCGTCGGGGTTGCCAAGCACGACGAGCACACGCTCGCGCAGCGTCAGGCGGCCGTCGGCAATGTCATGCAGAATGGCGTCGACGATTTCGATCGGCGCCGTTTCGTCGCCGTGAATGCCGCACGAGAGGATGGCGTCGAAGCGCGGGCGATGGCGCCCGACGCTCGTGTCCGTCGCATCGCGAGCATCGCCCACATCTGGCGCATCGGTTGGCGCATCGGCTGGCGTCAGTTCCAGAACGCCTTGCGCGTGCCGTTGCCAGCGCACACCGCAGGGATCGGTGCCTGCGACGAGCGCACTATCGCGCGAGTCGCGTACGTCGCTTAGCCAGTGGCGCAAGGCCGAACGGTTGGCGTCGGTCATGATGAAGGATCTCCGGGGGCTCAGACGCGTATTTTATGCATGGTATCGGCGTCGCGGCCATACGGCGGCGCCAACGCCACTCAACGCCCCGCAACGCCCCGCAACGTCCTGCTCATGTGCGTTTGACGGCAGTTCCGGCGTGTGCGCGTTGTTCCGGCGACCGAATCCGTGTCATGATGATCCGCATCGCACGCCGTACCATCGAGCGTGGCACGCAGGGGGACCGTTCATGACGGATCTATATGTCGAAGGTGTCTGGAGCACCGCCAGCGGTGCCGAATTTCACTCGCTCGACCCTATGTCGGGCGATGTCGTGTGGCAGGGCCACGCGGCCGATTCGGCCGATGTCGATGCTGCCGTCAAGGCCGCGCGTCGCGGGCAGCGGGGCTGGGCGCGATACAGTGCCGACGAGCGTCTTGGCGTATTGCAGCGTTTCGCGGCCATCGTGAGCGCACGAGCCGACACGCTTGCCGACGCGATCGGTCGAGAGACCGGCAAGCCCTTATGGGAGGCGCGCACCGAAGTCGCGACGATGTCTGCAAAGGTGACGCATTCGGCGAACGCGTACCAGGAGCGCACGGGCGAGCGACGTGGTGCCATGGTGGACGGCCAGAGCGTCGTACGTCATCGGGCGCATGGCGTGATGGCAGTCTTCGGGCCGTACAATTTTCCCGGCCATTTGCCGAACGGGCATATCGTCCCGGCGTTGCTCGCGGGCAATACCGTTGTCTTCAAACCCAGCGAGCTGACGCCCGGCGTGGCTGAGCGCACGGTGCAATGCTGGATCGAAGCGGGCCTTCCGCCGGGCGTCCTGAATCTTGTGCAGGGCGCGCGTGATACGGGCGCGGCGCTTGCAGCGCATGACGATATCGACGGGGTCTGCTTCACAGGCAGTTCCGCCACGGGCCGCGTGCTGCATCAGCAATTCGCCGGGCGTCCCGGCAAGATCCTTGCGCTGGAGATGGGCGGCAACAACCCGCTGATCGTCGACGCACCGGCCGATATCGACGCGGCCGTTCACGTGGCGATCCAATCCGCTTTCCTCTCGGCGGGGCAGCGATGTACCTGCGCGCGGCGTCTGCTGGTGCCGCGCGGGCCTCAGGGGGATGCGTTCGTCGAACGGCTGGTGTTCGTGACGCAACGCATTCGCGTGGGACGTTACGACGCACAGCCGCAGCCTTTCATGGGCGCCGTGGTGTCGTTGCAGGCGGCGCGCCGCATGCTTGCGGCTCAGGCCGACTTGATGGCGCTCGGCAGTCGCGCGATGCTGCCGCTGACCCAGCCGGATAGCCGCGCGGCATTGTTGACCCCGGGATTGATCGACGTCACGGCGCTTGCCACGCGCGATGCATTGCCCGACGAAGAGTATTTCGGCCCGTTGCTCCAGGTGCTGCGCTACGACGCGTTCGATGAGGCCATTGCGCTGGCGAATCGCACGCGCTATGGGCTGGCGGCCGGTCTGCTGTCCGACGATCCCGCGCGTTACGAGCAGTTTCTCGCGGAGATTCGGGCGGGCGTCGTCAACTGGAACCGGCCGACGACGGGCGCGGCCGGGACCGCGCCGTTCGGCGGCATTGGCGAATCGGGCAACCATCGACCCAGTGCCTGGTACGCGGCGGATTACTGCGCGTACCCGATGGCGTCGATGGAAGCGCCGCGTGCGGTCATGCCCGAGCACCTGAGTCCGGGATTGGACTTCGCTTCGCACTGATTCTCGTTGATCGACTTGTTTTGCGCTTTTTTCAGGAATTGACATGACGCGTTCTGCCCTCGAAGCCAACTTCGACGGATTGGTCGGCCCCACGCATAACTATGCGGGTTTATCGTTCGGCAACGTTGCCTCGGCAAACAACGCCAATCGCGTGTCGAATCCGCGTGAGGCCGCGCTGCAAGGTCTTGCCAAGATGAAGGCGCTGGCCGATCTTGGCTACGCACAGGGCGTATTGCCGCCGCAGGAGCGTCCGTCGGTCGGGTTGTTGCGCACATTGGGCTTTTCGGGGGATGACCGCGCTGTCATTCGCGAGGCGGCCCGCACCGCCCCAGGGTTACTGGGTGCGGCGTGTTCGGCCGCGAGCATGTGGACGGCCAACGCGGCCACGGTCAGCCCGTCGGCCGATACGGCGGATGGCCGGGTGCATTTCACGCCGGCCAATCTGTGCAGCAAGTTGCACCGTGCGTTTGAGCACGAGACGACAGCGCGGGTTCTGCGTGCAGCATTCCCGGACGAGGCACGCTTCGCGCATCACAACGCGTTGCCGGGCTGGCCTTCCCTGGGGGACGAGGGGGCGGCGAATCATACGCGGCTATGTGGCGCCTATGGCGAGCGCGGTGTCGAGTTCTTCGTCTATGGGCGGGACGACCTCGCGAGCGCGCCGACACCGCGCCGCTTTCCTGCGCGTCAGACGTTGCAGGCCAGTCAGGCGATTGCGCGCGTGCATGGGCTGGCCGACGGCGACGTGGTGTTCGCGCAGCAGCATCCGGACGCCATCGACGCGGGTGTTTTTCATAATGACGTGATTGCCGTGGGCAATGGCAACGTGCTGTTTTGTCATGCGCAGGCGTTTGTCGATCAGGCGGCGGTGCTGGCAAGGCTTCGCGAACGGCTGGCGGCCAGAGGCACGCGATTGGACGGGTCGATGAGGTTTCGCTGGCGGACGCGGTGGGCAGCTATCTTTTCAACAGCCAGCTACTCACCCGCGCCCCGGAGGCGGGTGGGGGGATGTGTTTGGTTGTGCCGCAGGAGTGCCGCGAACGTCCGGCCGTGTGGCGCTATCTCGAATCGCAGGTGGCCGGTGGCGGACCGATTCGCGAACTGCGCGTGTTCGATTTGCGCGAGAGCATGCGCAACGGCGGCGGGCCGGCGTGTCTGCGCTTGCGCGTGGTTTTGACTGACGAGGAGCGCAACGCCACCCACGCGGGGATATGGATCGACGATGCGCGTTACGCGGCGCTCGCCGACTGGGTGAAGCGCCACTATCGTGACCGCCTGGCGGTGAGCGATCTGGCCGACCCGGCGCTGCTCGACGAATGCCGCACCGCCCTCGATGAACTTACGCGATTGCTTGGCCTGGGTTGCCTGTATCCGTTCCAGCGCGACGCTTGAGCGCGCTCGGCCGGCCATTGTGCCGCGCCACCGTAACTTCCGATTCATCACGATAGGAGTCGATTCGATGACGACAATCATTGGCCTGTCCGGCAGCCTGCGCAAGGGCTCGTTCAATACGGCGCTGCTGGCGGCGGCGAAGGCGGTTGCCCCCGCAGGCATCTCACTCGACGTTCGCACGCTGCACGGCATTCCGCTCTATGACGCCGACGTTGAGGCGAACGAGGGGATTCCGGCCGCTGTCGCCGCGCTGAAGGACGCGATCGCACAGGCCGATGGTTTGCTGCTCGCCACGCCGGAGTACAACAACGGCATACCGGGGGTGTTCAAGAACGGTATCGACTGGCTATCGCGACCGCCCGCCGATAGCGCACGCGTGTTTCGCGACAAGCCGGTGGCCATGATCGGGGCATCGCCCGGCGGGTTCGGCACGATTCTGAGTCAGAACGCGTGGATGCCGGTATTGCGTACGCTGCAAACCGCTCCTTGGTGGCAGGGGCGTTTGATGGTGTCACACGCGAATACGGTCTTCGATGCGGACGGGCATCTCCAGGACGACGGCGTTCGGCAGCAACTGGCGGCGTTCATTGCCGGGTTCGTTGCATTTCTCGAACACAGAAATTAATTGTAAAAATATTAAAATCAATGAATTACGTGAATTTTTTAATGCCATTTATGAGAGTCTTGGTGGAGGCTCGAGCACCTACCCATCGCCGTTGACGAATCGATTAATGACCCGACGCGCGAATTGTCCGTCGATGCACTATGCTGGATGGAACGTGTCGCCCGACACGTCGATCGCGTGCTTTCGTCAACCGGGGGTGCTGCCATGCAAATCGAGTTTCCGGATCACCGGCCGGTGTTCAATTACGAAGATTTGACGATCGAGTTCGCTGTGGTCGTCAACGGTCGCCCGATTGATTGCGCGGTATCTGCTGAAGCATTGGAGGATCACTTCGGCGCCTACTCGGCCCGCGCCGACGATCTGTTGCACGCTTTCGAACACGGGCGCAGTCATATTCAAGCGCTCACCCGTGAGTATCTGACGATGGGGCTCGCCGGCCCCGTGCGACTGCGCAGCGGGCACTTTCGCTGGGTCCGGGAGGCCAAGCGACATGAGGCGTGGCGTTGATCGACGCGGGTCCACACAGTGGTAATTCGTCGAACGGTTTTGACGCGCGTCAAATCCCCGATTGTTTGGCCCTGCGACTCGATAGGCGAGCCTTAGGCGGTGGCGTACACTGGTATCGCTGCGGTTGAGGATGCCTCAGCGGCACCATTGCCGATCAGTCCAAGGAGTCGCCATGGGTTCGGAATTCCGTATCGTCATTGCTTCGATTGCGGCCTTTATGACATTGGCCGGGGCGTTCGCCACCATCCACGGCCTGCTTTACGACCAAACGCGCGTGATGCAGGGCGGCGTGATCACGGCGCTGTTCGGTATTCTGTTCGTCGTCGTGATGCTCACGCCTTGGCCGCGTGACGATGAGCGCGCTGCCAAGTCCAAGGCCAATTCCAATTCCAAGCCCTGAGTCCGTTTAGCGGTTTAGCCGTGTAGCCGTTCGGCGGGTTGCGGCCTAAACTGCTAGATGAGGGACGCCGCCGAAGTCAGCCGAAACTCGCGTGGCCCCGGCTGAGCAAGCCGCGGGTCTCGTCGATTTCCCCGCATGAAGCGCTTCGCAACGCGCGTGGCCTCGTTGCGAGGTGACCCATGTGCTCGGATACCCGCGTGTTCATTGCTTCCCTTGCGGCGTTCGTAACGCTGGGGGGCGTTTTCGCCACGATTCACGGTTTGCTGTTCAGCCTGCCCGAGGTGTCGCGCTACGGCGTGGCCGTGGTGCTGGCTGGGGCCACCTGCACGGCGACGATGCTCATTCCTTGGGGGTCGCACGACGCGTCGTGACGTGTGTGGTCAGAGATCCGTCACTCGACCGGTTCGGCGAGCGCAATGCCGGGGGAGTCGCGGATGAGCGTCGATGACGGTGCCGCACCGATCCGCACGGCCCACTCGGGAGAATCGAGTGCCCGGATGGCACTGATGTGGGACAATGGCGGCCTTCAACGCCAACGACGCGCGGCTCTGCTTTGCCTTATCGAGCGGTGCTGTGTGGCGGCTGTTATCCCGCGACATCGCTCCCAGGCATGACCCCTTCGTACGCTTCTCACACGCCCTCTGACAACCCGACCTCTGCGCCTGTCGATATGATCGATGTCGCCGTGATAGGCGCGGGTCCGGCCGGCTTGATGGCCGCCGAAGTGCTCTCGTCGGCGGGATGGCGTGTCGATGTGTACGACGCCATGCCGTCGGTGGGGCGCAAGTTCCTGATGGCCGGCAAGGGCGGCATGAATCTTACCCATAGCGAACCCGCCGAGCCGTTCGTGGCCCGATACGGCAAGCGGGCGGATGCGGTGGGTCAGTGGCTGCGCCGATTCAGCGCCGACGACGTGCGCTCATGGGCGCATCGGTTGGGCATCGATACGTTCGTTGGCACCTCGGGGCGCGTCTTTCCCGTCGACATGAAGGCCGCACCGTTGTTGCGGGCATGGCTCAGCCGATTGCGTGCGGCGGGGGTCCGTCTGCATGTGCGTCACCGCTGGCTGGGCTGGGACGCACGAACATCGGCAGGCGCGGATGATCTGAGATTCGCGACGCCCGGTGGCGTGCGTCGCGTTCGTGCGAAGGCCGTGGTGCTGACGCTGGGCGGCGCGAGTTGGCCGCAACTGGGTTCGGACGCCGCCTGGGTGCCCTGGTTGCGCGATCACGGCGTGGATATCGCTCCGCTGATGCCTGCCAACGCGGGCTTCGAGACGGACTGGACTTCGCATATGCGAGAGCGGTTCGCGGGTCATCCGGTAAAGTCGGTCACGATGACGTCGCCGGACGGCACGACGCGCAAAGGCGAGTTCGTGATCTCGACGCACGGCATCGAAGGCAGTCTGGTGTACGCGTTGTGTGCGCCGATTCGCGACGCGATCCTGACCAACGGCAGCACGCAGGTGTATCTCGACCTGCTGCCGGACTGGCAGCCGGCGCGCGTGACCGAGGAAATGACCCGCCCGCGCGGTTCGCGTTCGCTGGCCAGTCATCTGCAGAGCCGCCTGGGCATTGCGGGCGTGAAGGCGGCGCTACTGCGCGAGTGCCTGCCGCGCGAGACGTTCAACGATCCGGCGGCGCTCGCAGCCGGTATCAAGCGGCTGCCGTTGACGCTGTTACGCACTCGCCCGATGGCCGAGGTCATCAGCAGTGCAGGGGGGGTCGCGCTCGAAGCGCTGGACGCGCGGTTGATGGTGAAGGGCTTGCCCGGCGTGTTCTGTGCCGGGGAAATGCTCGATTGGGAAGCCCCCACCGGCGGGTATCTCCTCACGGCATGCTTCGCCAGCGCCTGTGTGGCGGGCGAGGGCGCCGCAGCGTATCTTGCGGCCCTGCGCTGATATCACCCGACGGTCCATTGGCCGACAGGTGTCTCTGCGCTTAACGTTGCGCCGGCCGAACGCCCAGACGCCACAGCGACGTTACTTCGGCGCGTCGCGCAGCATGAAGCGGATCGCTGGCGTCGCCCGCCTTTGCGTGTTGCGGCCGCACATCGTGACGCGCGAGCACCACGAGTCCGGCAGCGTGAATCCACGACAGCAACGTCTCGCGTGTACGCAGGCCCAAGTGTTCGGCCAAATCCGACAGGATCAGCCAGCCTTCGCCTCCAGGGCTCAGATGCGCTTGCAGTCCGTTCAGGAAACCTCTGAGCATCTGGCTGTCCGGATCGTAGATGGCATGCTCGATGGGCGCATTGGCCTTGGCCGGCAGCCACGGCGGATTGCAGACGATCAACGGTGCATGCCCCTCGGGAAAGAGATCGGCTTCCACGATCTTCACCGAACGGTCATACCCCAGCCGCGCTATGTTCTCCCGCGCACACGCCAGCGCGCGAGCGTCACGATCCGTACCGACGACGTGCTCCACTCCCCGATGAGCCAGCAACGCTGCAATCACCCCCGTGCCCGTGCCCACGTCGAACGCCAACGAGGTCGCCGGCAACGGCGCCTGCTCGATTAGCTGAAGGTACTCTCCGCGTACGGGGGAAAACACCCCGTACCAAGGATGGATCGCTGCGCCCAGCGCGGGAATCGCCACGCCCTTTTTGCGCCACTCATGCGCGCCGATCAACCCAAGTATTTCTCGCAGCGATGCCACCGACGTCTCCCCGTCCGGCACCCCCCACGCCTCTGCGCAAGCGTCGCGAACCTCCGGCGCGCGACGCAACGGAATTCCATAGTCCGCATCCAACGGAATAAGCACCATGCCAAGGATGCGCGCCCGCTGCGCCTGCGCCATACGATGCTTATGGAACGCCTCTGCCGCGCTCGACTGCGCAACCGTATCCTTGCCAACCGACTTGCGGCGCGGACGATGCGGCACTCGATCTACCCGCCGTGCCATCGCCTGCATCAACTGGCGCGCATTCTGATAGTCGCCTCGATACAGCATCGCCGTGCCGCCACAGGCCATGTGGTAGGCGTCGTCAGCCGTCAACGTGTCGTCAACAACTTCAACTCTGCGCGGCGGCATTACGCCCGCCTCGGAGCGCCAGCGCGCATTGACGGGACGACCGTCTTCAGTCCAGGATACCGTCGGGATTGTGTTCATGCTTTGTCTTCTGAATTACGTGGCGACGCATCGCAGCCGCTTTGGGAAGGCCCGCACCAGTCGGAACTGAGCCCCACCTTTGGGAGATCGGCCCAGCCGAATCGGAGCCGCCTTTGGGACACCCGCCTAGTCAAATCGGAGCCGCCTTTGGGAGTCCGGCCCAGTCGAATCGGAACCCCCCTTTGAGAGACCCCCCCCTAGACGCTCCAAACCCCCTCGGGATGCCCACCCCAGACGGACCGGAGCCCCTTTCCGCCGCTCAGACATAAACCCAACTCGCTGCAAAAAGGGGCTCCGGTCCGTCTTCTTCTCTTTCTTCAGGATGCGCCAGAAGCCCGCATTATGCCCGCGTTCACTCGCCTCCGCCCAAATGACTTGGGGGGGGGGGGGGGGGGGGGGGGGGGGGGGGGCGGGGGGGGGGGGGGGGGGGGGGGGGGGGGGGGGGGGGGGGGGGGGGGGGG
>NZ_JAYRUC010000001.1:111545-205392 GCF_041919235.1 Pandoraea sp. | reverse complement strand
CTCGCCTCCGCCCAAATGACTTCCCCCCCCCCCCACACACTCACCCATCCCCCCAATGCGGCAACCAAAGATCCCGGCGACGGCGACATGACGGAAAAGGATCGTCTTCAGATTACACGCGAAGTGGTGTCGACATCGATCAACGGCATGAGCTTGCCCCGGCCGCGAATCCAGACACGATCGGCACGCTCGGCCATCTCCTTGTCTCCCCGACTGTCGCCATAGACGAAAAGGACGCGCGGCGGCGACGCCACCCACCAAGCTTCAAGACGCCGCACTTTTTCCGGCCCCCAACAATTCGGCTCCGCAAATCGACCCGCAAATCGCCCTCGACCATCAAAGGCCAACTCAGTACTCAACACTGCATCGAATCCGACCGTGGCCGCCCAACGCCTAAGGTATAAGCCCGGCGACGCACTGACAAGAACGAGCCGGTGTCCCATCGCCCGGTGCTGCCGCAACCGCGCGATCATCTCCGGACGAATCAGTTCGGGCAAACGTTGCGTGACGAACCGGTCGGCATCGTCTTCAAGCTGGCCGCGCGTGCGTGCACCAAGCGACGCCCGCAAGAACGCTGCCTTGGCAGTGCCACGCTCGACCACGCCAAGCGCCGCACCAATCAACCACGGCGAAGCGAGCACCGCGCCAGCAACGAAACGCGCCGTGCCCACCGTGCTACGCACGAATACACGAAGACTGTCGGTGGTGGAAATCGTCCCGTCGAAATCGAAAGCGGCAACGATGGAAGCGTCTCGCATGCGATGTCAGGTCGCGCCCAACGGCAGCGATGACGCTGAATCGCTCAATGCCGCGACGCGTGAGTCCGCAAAGGCCACCAGATGCGGCCAACGCTCGCCAGCCTGCTCGCTCGCAATGACGGCCTGCTCGTCACGGTAGAACGGCAGCACGTCGGCGCCGACGACCTCGCGCAATCGATCGATATCCGACGGATAGCGACGCTCGATTGCCATGTCGGCTGCCTGCGGGCTAGGCGCGACGCGTGCCAGGGACGAAGCGGCAGCGGAGGACGAAAGTTCGTTCTGGTTCATGCTTTGCATTCTATACGTTGCGTCATGCACAGGGCAATTGGCCTGCCAACCGGTCATCCGGTGCACCCGGCTATCAACACCGACGAATTTGTTGACTTGATTACTTGTGCACTTGTGTCAAGGAGCGCTAGCATGGGACATCGTGTCGCTCTCGGGCTCACGAGCTGCATTGTCCCGCTGGACCCTGGCGATCTTGCGATCGCCTGTCAACGACGAGGTGAGGCGTCGGGTCGATCGGGTGAGGCTCGTGCGGAAGTGACCATAATTCAGCACAAGAACAGATGAGAGGCATCGCACATGCAGCTTCGAGCGTCGTGTTCACGTTACACAAAGGTCGCAGCCATCTGCCTGCTGGTCGCCGCAGCGATGGACCTCGGGGGCGTCAGGCCCGCAGGCGCCGCGCCCGCAACGGCCCGCACGGGCAAAACCCCAGTGCAGTCAGACGCCGCTTCCGCGCCGCTCTCACCACCCGGCGCCGCCGCTTCACCCGATTCGAAAGCCAACGCCGTCGCTGTCCCCCCCCTCACGACACCCCCCGGCACAAGCCAGCGCACCGTCACGTTTGCCCAGTTGGGGCAGACCGACGGGCTGCGCCTGCGAGGCACCGAGGGAACGGGCGACGTCAACTTCGGAATCCGACTCGATCAAACGGTCGCGTCGGCGCTGTTGCGGCTGCGCTACACTTATTCGCCCGCGCTGATTCCCGATTTGTCGCAAATCAAGGTTTATCTCAACGAAGAGCTGATCGCCACACTGCCATTCAACAAGCAGGACGGCGGCAAGAATCTCGTGCGAGATATCCCGCTCGACCCGCGCATGCTCTCCGACTTCAATCGTGTGCGCCTGGTACTCATCGGACACTACACGATGGAGTGCGAGGACCCGATGCACTCCAGCCTGTGGGCTGACATCAGCCCGCAGAGCGAGATCGTCACGAGCACCCAGCCACTGACGCTGCGCAACGATCTGGCATCGCTGCCCGCACCGTTCTTCGATCGCCACGACAACCGCGACCAGACGGTTCCGTTCGTGTTCGGGGCACCGCCATCGCTCGCCGTGGTGCATGCCGCCGGCGTGGTCGCGACATGGGCAGGTGCTTTCGGCGACTATCGCCGTACGCGCTTCCCCGTAAGCGTCAAGACGTTGCCGTCGAAGCACGCCATTGTGTTCGTCACGAACGACACGATGGTGCCGGGGCTCGATGTACCCAAGGTCGACGCGCCGACGCTGCGCATGATGTCCAACCCTAACGATCCGTCGCTCAAGCTGCTGGTGGTTCAGGGACGTGACGCGAAGGACCTGGAGACGGCCGCGCTCGCCCTCGTCTCGGGACGTGCCGCGCTCTCGGGCGATGTGACACGAATCGCGTCGCTCAAGCCCCTGCCGCCTCGGCCGGCCTATGACGCACCGCGTTGGGTGCGCACCGACCGCCCGGTCAAGTTCGGTGAACTGGTCGATAACCCGAGCGACTTGCAAGCGAACGGCTATATGCCTTGGCCGATCCGCATCCAGCTCAATCTGCCCGCCGATCTGCTCACCTGGCAGAACACGGGCGTGCCGATGGATCTGAAGTATCGCTACACGCCGCCGGTCAAGCCCGACGATTCGTCGATGAGCGTGTCGATCAACGATCAGTTCGTGCGAGCCTATCGTCTGCGCGCGGCAGGCGACAGCACGGACAAGAGTCACATGCTGGTCGAACTGCTTGCCGACGGCACGATGGCCGAGCATAAGTCGGTGCGCATCCCTGCGTTTCAGGTGGCTTCGCGCAACGCGTTGTCGTTCCAGTTCGCGATGCAGCCGCACAAGGACGGCATGTGCAGCCAGTCGATCACGAACGCGGCACGCTCGGCCATCGATGCCGACTCGACGATCGATTTCAGCGGTCTGCCGCACTACGCCGAAATGCCGAACCTGGGCTTCTTCGTCGGCAGCGGATTTCCATTCACGAAGTACGCCGATCTCGCGCAGACGGCAGTCGTGATGTCGAAGACGCCCGACACGGCGGAACTCGAGACCGTATTCTCGGCGCTGGGCCAGTTCGGTCGTTCGACCGGAGTTTATGCCGACCGCTTCGAAGTGCTCGACCCGACCCAGACCGACCGCTTCAAGGATCGTGACCTGCTGATCGTCGGAGGCAAGGATGTGGCCGGCCTTCTGACTCAGTGGGGTAAGAATTTGCCGCTGATCATCGACCAGTCGCGGCGCGTGATGACGGCCCAGCCGCAAGGCTATCGGGGCGATGGCGCGACCGGCTCGGCGCTTGCGGCAAGCCGCGTCGGTCCGGCGCACATGGACGCGTCGTCCGATGGACCGCTCGCGGCGCTCGTTGGATTCGAGTCGCCTGTGAGCCGCACGCGCTCGGTGGTCGCGATCAGTGCGTCGAGCGACGACGCCTTGCGCAGTGTGGTCGATGCCATCGACGACACCACCCGCCGCACAGCCATTCATGGCGATCTGGCGGTGGTCAGCGGCGACCGTGTCAATTCCTTCCGACTGGGTCAGACGTATTTCGTCGGCGACGTGAGTTGGTGGACGCGTATTCGCTATCACCTCTCGAGTCATCCGATTCTGGTCGGTCTGGTGGCGTTGCTTGCGGCGTTTGCGATTGCGCTCAAGTGCTTCGGCTGGTTGCAGCGCCGCGCTGCACGTCGCCTGGAGAAGTAGATGGAACGCGCCGATGTCAGCGGGCGGCGCCGTCGTGCCGTGCTGCGTGCGCTCGCCGCATGCGGCACCGTGCCGATGCTCGCCGGTCTCACGCGCACGGCTCACGGCGCGCCGTCGAAGTCCGCACCTGTGCCCGCCGCCGCCGCGCGGAAGTGCACGCCTGTCGACTGGCCTGACTGGACCCGCTTCAAGGCGGGATTTCTGAGCGACGACGGACGTGTGATCGATCGCGGCATGAACGATCAACGTACGGTGTCGGAGGGCCAGGCGTATGGGTTGACGTTCGCACTGATCGCCAACGATGCCGCTTTGTTCGACAAGATTCTCGACTGGACCGTCAACAATCTGGCTCAGGGCGATCTGACGGCGCATCTGCCCGCCTGGCTCTGGGGCAAGAAGGACGACGGCCAGTGGGGCGTGCTCGACAGCAACCCCGCGAGCGACGCCGACATGTGGATCGCCTACGCGCTGGGCGAGGCCGGGCGATTGTGGAACGTGCGGCGCTACTCGGCGCTCGGTGCGCTCCTGGCACGCCGGGTTGCGGCGGAGGAGTCGGACTATATTCCCGGGCTCGGCCCCACGTTGCTCCCCGCACCGGTCGGCTTTCATCCCGCGAAGGACCTGTGGCGGCTCAATCCCAGCTACGTGCCGATGCAGGTGGTCCGTCGCCTGGCTGGGCTGTTTCCGGACAGCGGGTGGGCACAAATGATCGCGTCGTCGCTCAAGCAAATCACGCTGAGCGCCGCGCCGCTGGGATTCGCTCCGGAATGGGCGATGTTTCGTGCGAGCCGCGGTTTCGAGATCGATCCCGAGACCCAGGGCGAAGGCAGCTACAACGCCATTCGCGTCTATCTTTGGGCGGGCATGCTCGCCCCCGGTGGCGATGATTTTCGTGCGTTGAAGCACACCTTCGGCGGCATGTTGAAGTATGTGGCAGCCCATGGTGCACCGCCCGAACGGGTCAATACGCGCGACGGCACCGCCCGACAGAACGGCGGGTCGGGATTTTCGGCGGCACTCGTCCCGCTGCTTCAAGCGGTGGGCGATACGGCGCAGGCACAGGCGCAAGTCGCGCGAGTGCGTTCGCTCGAGGCGCAATCGGCACCGGGATACTACAGTTCGGTGCTCTCGTTGTTCGGGCTTGGCTGGCAGGACGGACGCTTCCGTTTCGCCGCCGACGGCACGTTGCAAGTGCCATGGGAGGGGACTTGCGCGACACGCTGATCCGCTCTGCGTGCATGACCTGTGCGCTGATGGCCGCAGGCGGGACGCATGTGCGTGCCGCACCGGCCCCAAACGCCGGAAGCTCGCCTGGTGCGACGACCGCGAATCGCAATGTGAGCGAATTGCTCTCGAGCGCGGCGCTCTGGCATTCGCGTCATCGCAACGATCTCGCCCGTGCCGCCCTCGAAAAGGCGCTGCTCGTGCAGCCGGAACAGCCCGACGCGCTTTCGCTGCTCGGACAGATCGAGATCGAAGAGAATCATCCGCAGCAAGCGGACAAGGCATTGAAGACGTTACGCGCGCGCTATCCGAACGCCGCTGCGACGAAGGCGCTGGCCGACGTGATCCGTGTGAATACGGTCGACAAGGCCCGCATGGCGCGCGCCCGTCTGCTCCAGCGAAGCGGACAAGCCGATGCCGCGTTTGCCGAGTACCGCGCACTCTTCCCGGATGGCCCGCCGAGTGGCGATCTTGGCGTTGAGTACTATCGGGCGCAAGCCAACGCCACGAACGGTTGGCCGGCGGCGCAACAAGGGTTGGCGAATCTGGCGAAGGGCGCGCGCGAGGATACGCGCGCTTCGCAGTCGCTGGCCGAGTTGATGATCGACCGGCCGGCGAGCCGCCTGGCAGGCACGCGCATGGTGGCCGAACTCGCGGCCCGCCCCAACGCCGATATGAACGCTTTGCTGCCGCTCTGGAAGAAGGGGTTGTCCCGCGCAGACGGCGACCTCGCATGGCTGCCGCTGTATCAACGCTATCTGGCGTTGGCGCCAAACGATACCGACATTCGTGCGGCGTACGACAAACTCAACGCACAACAGGCCGCCCGCACGCGCATGCTCAACGACCCGGCCTACAAGGCACGGCAGGCAGGCATTCGTGCGCTCGACCAGGGGCGCCTGAGCGATGCCGAAAAGTCGCTCGACGCGGCGCGCGCCAAGCGTCCAAACGACGGTGAGCTGGCCGGTTCGCTGGGGCTCGTGAAGATGCGTCAGGGTGATCACAAGGGCGCGCAGGCGTTGTTTGCGCAGGCGTTGCGTGAGGACCCCGGGAACGCGGGCAAGTGGCGCGCGCTACTCAAGTCGTCGCAGTTCTGGGGCGCGATGTCAGCGGCGCGCGATGCCCGTGACGCCGGCCGTCTCGACGAGGCGGACCGGCTCGTGCGCAGTGCGCTGGCGAGCGACCCACGCAATCCCGACGGCCTGGCGCTCCTCGGCGACATTGCGCTCGACGACAAGCGCAACGATGACGCCGAGCGGCTCTTTCAACAGGTGCTGAAGATCGAGCCGGATAACGACACGGCACTGCGCGGCATGATCACCTTGTACTCGCGTGAGCAGCGCCGCACGGAACTGTCGAACCTGCTCGGCGATCTGCGGCGACGCTTCCCCCAGGACAAGGCGCGCCTGGACAGGGCCGAGGCCGCAGCGTTGGCCGACGACGCCGACCGTTTGATTGCGCAAGGACACAACGGCCCGGCGCTCGCGGCGCTCGAGCGCGCCGTCGCGCTCGATCCGGGCAACGCCTGGACACGCTACTCGCTCGCAAGCCTCTACCGGAAGCTGCGTCTGCCGCAGATCGGCCGTGAAGTCATGGCCGAAGGCATGCGCCAGCCGCTCAAGCCCGACGACCGCGCGCAGATGCTGTACGCCCAGGCGCTCTACTTGAATGTCATCGACGACGAAGCCGGCGCGCGGGCCTCGCTCGCGCAGATTCCCGCAGCGAACGTTACGCCGTCGATCAAACGCATGCAGGCGACGCTGGCAATTCGCGATACGGCGCGTCAGGCTCGGGAGGCGCGCGCGGCAGGCGATGAAGCGCAGAGCGAACGACGCTACAGCGAAGCGTTGGCGATGGCGGGCGACGACCCCGATCTGATCGGCGAAGTCGCCCGTGCACGCGTCTCGGCGGGGCAGCCGGAGCAAGGGCTCGCGCTCATGCGCAACTGGCTCGCGGCGCACGCGGACAAACCCCACCCCGACGCGCAACTGCGCTACGCAGAGTTGCTCAACACGGCCGAGCGTGACACGGAACTCGGAACGTTCCTGGCGAGCATGGATCCCGCCACACTCGGGACGGATCAACGCGATGAGTGGCGAGATTTGCAGGACCGTCTCGCACTGCGCGAGGCTGATCGCGCACGGGCGCTGGGTGACTTCAAGACCGCGCGCGACAAGCTTGCACCTTTGCTTTCGCGACAGCCGTCGGATAAACGCGCTCTGTCGGCGCTCGGGGACCTCTATTTCGACGAACGCCGTTTCGACGACGCTCGCAAGATCGCAGAAGCGCAGCTTCGCCAGGACCCGAACGATCAGGATGCGCGCCTGTCGCTGGTGCGCGTGCTCTACGAGATGCAGGACGATGCCGCCGCCAACCGCGAACTCGACCGCGCCCTGGCCGAGACGTCGGCTGACGATGTCTGGACGCAGCTTGCCGCCGTCCGGCGTTTGAGCGCCATGCAGCGCTTCGACGAAGCCATCGCGCTCAACGACAAGCTGCGCACACAATTCCCCGACACGCCGGCAGTGACGGTGCAGCGCGGGCGCATCGCACAGTCGCAGCGGCACTACAACGAGGCGAAGCGGTGGTACGACCAGGCGCGCAAGGAGGAAATCGTGCAAGGCGCGCTGCCCGGCTACGACGGCATGACATCGGCCGAGTCGGCAATCGACTCGCTCGAGTCGCGTCGGAACAGTTATGTTGCGGCGGGCTACGAAATCGACCAGAAGAAGGGCGACGGCGGCATCTCGATGTTCAACGCGCGAGCCGTGCCGCTCTACGGCCAGTACGCGATCGGCTACGACGGCCACGTGTTCGCCCAGACGGACTATGTCAGCGCAGATTCCGGCGATTTGCCGCTCAACGGCACATCGCAATTCGGCACGCTGCCGTTTCTCGACGTATCCGCGTTCCGCGCTGCCCATCCGGGGGTCGTGGGCGACTACGGCACGAAGCGTCAGAAGGCGCACGGCCAGGCGCTCATGATCGGTTATACGAACGACTGGATTCGGGCGGACATCGGCCATACGCCCGTCGGCTTCCCAATCTCTTATGTGACCGGCGGCGTGCGCCTGTATGGCGATCTCGGACGCTACAACTATTGGGTCGACGCATCGCGCCGGCCGATGACCGGCAGCATGCTGTCGTACGCCGGGTCGTATCTGCCGCTGCCCGACATTTTCGGCGACGGCAAATGGGGCGGCGTGCGGCGCGATGCGCTCACGTTCCATGCTTCGCGCGACTTTGCCAAGTGGGGTGTGTTCGGCGAAGCAAGCGTGGCGCGGCTCACGGGTGAGAATGTGCTGAACAATTCGGAGGTCTCGGCGCGTGCCGGCGTCGACCTGCCGCTCATCTACAAGCGCGACATGCGCATGAACACCGGCTTGACGCTGTTCTTCGATAGCTTCGCGCAGAACGAGCGCTATTACACCTTCGGACACGGGGGTTACTACAGCCCGCAAACCTATGTGTCGCTGACACTGCCATTGGAATGGTACGGACGCATGCAGCGCTGGTCGTACTATCTGCGCGGCTCGGTGTCGGTCTCGCAGAGTCAGGAGAAGTCGATGCCGTACTTCCCGACAGACGGCGCGTTGCAAGCGGCCAGCGGCAACTTGACGTACGGCTCGGGCGGTGGCTTCGGTGTCGGCTTCTCGGTGCTCGGGCGCGCAGAGTATTGGGTCAACCGCCATTGGGTGGTCGGCACCCAGGTGCAGTTCGAACGTTCCGACTACTACGCACCGAATCGCTTCCTCGTCTATCTGCGGTATCACTTCGACGCCCGTCGTGGCGACGTGCCGATGCCGCCTTCGCCAGTACGCCCAATCTGGAGTTACTGACCCATGCGCGCTCGCGTCGATTCCGCTTTCATCGCTGTCGTGTCACACGGGGCCGAGATCAGGGCCACGGAGGCGCGCACATGTTGACGCTCATCGCCATCGTCTCCGGCGCCGGTGGCGCGGGGCGCAGCACGGTGACGGCCCATCTGGCCGCGCAACTCGCCCACACGTCGCATCCGGTCGCGGTGCTCGAACTCGACGCGCAGAACAGCATCGGCGCGCTCCTTGGCTTGCGTCAGACCTGCGAGATCGGCGTGCTTTCGCCGGGGGTCGCGCCGGACGCCTGGCGTCGCGTGTTGTGCGAGACCCCTTCGGGGGTGCCGTTGCTGCCGGCAGGCCGCGCCGACGCAGCCAGTGTGGCCGCCATCGGTCAATGGTTGCGGCAGGACGTCGGTGGGCTGCGCCGCCAACTCGACGCGCTCGGGATGCCCGAAGACACACGCGTCATCATCGACACGCAACGCTTGCCCGATGTGGTGGCGCAAGCGGCCGTTGCAGCGGCCGATCTGGTGATCGGCGTGGTGCCCGCCACGACGACCGGCTACGTTACGCAGCCCAATATGATGGCGGCATGCGCGGGCCGCGCACAGATGGTGCCGAATCTGGCGGCGGCCAGCTCGCCGCTCAATAACGATCTCCTGCATCTGATTCAGACGCGCGGAGGTGACGCCGTCGTGCCGCTGCGCATTCACCGTGACGAAGCGATCGGTACGGTCGCGGCCAGCGGCCAAACGTTGGTGCAGGCGGGGCATGGCTCACAGGCGGCGCTCGATTTCGTGCATCTGGCCGCGTGGTTGCTGCGCGCGACGACAGTGGACGATGCCGCGACGCGCACGGGGAGGGCCGGCGAATGATTCGCGACGCGCTGCACTCCGTCTACCGACTGGGCAGTGAGATTCTGGCAGTACGTCTCGCGGTGCTGCAGCGGCCGGGCGGACGCTCGCCAGGTGCCTTTGAATGGATGCTTGCCGCGACCTTGCGCTCGCCGGCGCACCGGCGGTGGATCCTGCAGTTCAGCGATGAAGTCGTGGCGCGTTTGGCGATGCGGCTCGACGTCCGCCAGGTCGACGAGTGGCGCGACTGGTGGCTGCGTATCCTGTTTCAGCCCGCACGCACCGGACGGCCCGACTATCCGGGGCGTGCGCTGGCGTGGGTCAACGAACGTGTCACGCAACGGCTCGAGGTGCCGGCGGGTGCAGGCTTCTGGCAGATCGTCCGCGCGCTGGTGTGGCGCCGGGGCGACCGCCGGCCGGCCTTCCCGCCCTATGTGGCATGGCTGGCGTTCCGGGACAACTATGACCGCGCGCGCCTGTGGATAGTGCATACGCTCTTCGGCATTCCGCCCGACACGCCCGCGCAGCTCGCGCACCGCTTCGACGTGCACCTGGCGCGCGTGATGCAGTGGCGCGTGACGTCGGCCGTGGTCGCACTGCTCGGGCTGATCGGTGTGTTCTGGATCGTGACGACGCCGTTCGATCCGTTCGAGCAATTGCTGTTCTCGATCTGCACCCTGACGCTGGCGCTGGTGTTCCGTCGTCTCGACAGTCAGTATTCGGTGCTCGTGCTGATCGGCTTGTCGCTGATCTCGACGATTCGCTACGTTTGGTGGCGTCTCACGCAATCGCTGGCGTTCGATACGGTGGCCGAAGCGGCGGTTGGCTATACGCTCGTGGCTGCCGAGATGTACACCTGGCTGATCCTGCTGATGGGCTACCTCCAGACGGTCTGGCCGTTACAGCGCCGCATCGTACCGCTGCCGCCGGACACCCGCGAGTGGCCCAGCGTCGATATCTACATCCCCACGTACAACGAGGGCCTCGATGTGGTGCGCCCGACCGTGTATGCCGCCTGCGGGATCGACTGGCCGTCGGATAAGCTCAATATCTATCTGCTCGACGACGGACGCCGCGAAGTGATGCGCGAATTCGCCGCTCACGCGGGGGTGCATTACGTGACACGCCCCGACAACCGGCATGCCAAGGCGGGCAACATCAACCACGCGCTCGGCATGACGCAGGGTGAGTTCATCGCCATCTTCGACTGCGATCACATTCCCGTGCGCTCGTTCCTGCAGACGACGATGGGCGCCTTCCTCAAGGACGCGCGCTGCTCGTTGGTGCAAACGCCGCATCACTTCTTCTCGGACGATCCGTTCGAGCGTAACCTCGCCACGCGCGGCGCCGTCCCCAACGAGGGACGGCTGTTCTACGGGATCGTGCAGGACGGCAACGACTTCTGGAATGCCGCGTTCTTCTGCGGGTCATGTGCGGTGTTGCGTCGCACGGCGCTCGAGGAAGTCGGCGGCGTGGCCGTCGAAACGGTGACGGAAGACGCACACACGGCCCTCAAGATGCACCGCCGGGGCTGGAACACGGTTTACCTGAAGGTGGTGCAGGCGGCCGGTCTCGCGACCGAGTCGCTTTCCGGACACGTGGGTCAACGCATTCGCTGGGCGCGCGGCATGGCCCAGATCTTCCGTGTCGACAACCCGCTCTTCGGCCGCGGACTGAAGTTCGGACAGCGCATCTGCTACGCAAACGCCATGCTGCATTTCTTCTATGGCATTCCGCGCATCATCTTTCTGCTGGCGCCGATCTGCTATCTGTTCTTCGGCCTGCATATCGTGCAGGCCGCCGCGCTGAGCATCTGTGCCTACGTGTTGCCGCACATTGCGCACGCGAATATCGCGAACTCACGTATTCAAGGCAAGTATCGTCACTCCTTCTGGTCGGATGTCTATGAAGCCGTGCTGGCGTGGTATGTCGCGCTGCCGACCACGGTGGCGTTTTTCAACCCGCGCTATGGCAAGTTCAACGTGACGGCCAAGGGCGGGTTGATCGAGCATAGCTTCTTCGACTGGAACATCTCGAAGCCGTATCTCGTGCTGCTCGGCTTCAATCTGCTGGGCTTTCTCGCCGGCATCGCACGCTTCTTCTATGGACCTTCGCACGAGACGGGGGCCCTGATCTTCAACCTGGCATGGGTGACGTTCAACCTGGCGGTGTTGGGCGCTGCGGTCGCGGTGGCGACCGAAGTCAAGCAAGTGCGGCGCACGCATCGGGTATCGATGCGCATGCCAGCCACGCTGGCACTGCCGGACGGACGCACGCTGGCGTGCCACACGCGCGACTTTTCGGGAGGCGGCCTTGGGCTACGGTTGCCCGTGACGCTCAATCTGAGCGTGGGCAGCGAGGCGCTGGTCACCCTGGCGCGGGGCGTGAACGAGTACGGCTTTCCGGTGAGCGTGGTCGGCGCGCGCGGACATGATCTCTATCTCGCGTTCATGCCGCTCACACCGGAGCAGGACAAGCATCTCGTGCAATTCACATTCGGACGCGCCGACGCCTGGCGCGACTGGGACGCGGAGCGCCCTCACGACGAGCCGATCAAGGCGCTTTTCGATATGCTGGTGATGGGCCTGCGTGGCTATCAGGTGCTGGCGAACTATCTGCTGAGCAAGCTCGTGATGCGTTGGCAGAATCGCCTGCGCGGCATGCGCCAGACGTGAGGCAGCCATGAGGCAGACGTGAGGCAGACGTGAGGCAGACATGCGGAAGACGTGAGGCAGCCGGGGCACGGCGCATGAGCGCGGCAAAACGAAAGCGAGCGAGATCTGAGCCGGACGGAACCGGCGCCAAGGGAACCATACGATGGGCATCTGGAACCTCTATTTCATCCTGAAGCTCTTGCTGCTGTGGGCCGGCACCATCGGCTTTCACGTGCTGCCGAACTTCATCTTCGCGGTATTGCTCACGATCCGGCTGCGTCCGCGTTGGGCGCGTATCGCGCGACAGGTGATCGCTGTGCCGGCCGGGGCGGCATTGCTTTACTACGATTCGAACCTGCCGCCGTTCGCCCGCTTCGTCGAGCAATTGCCCGAGCTACTGCAATTCCGGTTCTCGTACATCGTTGAGCTGCTCGGACGCTTCGTGCCGGCAAGATACTGGCTGCTGCTCGCGATCATGGTGCTCGTTTTCTGGATCGTGAATCGCTGGGTGCGCGTGACGACCTTTGTGCTGCTCTCGCTCCTGATCGTGCCCGCCGTGCTGCGTCTCGGAACGTGGGCGTCGGTCGCGCCTGTGGTCGCGGCGCAGGGCGATACGGCGGCCGTCGCGAAGTCGAGTGCGCGCGCTGCGGCACCGGGCGCGGGCGAATTCGTGTCGGGCGACGGCGAGGTGCCGTTGGGCGCGAATCCGAATGCGGCGCTCGACACCTTCTATACACGCGAACTGACGCGCTCGGTCTCAATGCCGTCCCAGGTCGGGGCCGGCCCGGACTTCGATATCATTTTCCTGCATATCTGTTCGCTCGCGCAGGACGATCTCGACGTCGACAATCTCGCCAATCTGCCTTTGTTGTCGCGCTTCGATTTCGTCTTCAAGCACTTCAATTCGGCAGCGAGCTATAGCGGCCCAGCCGCCATTCGACTGCTGCGCGGCAACTGCGGCCAGCCGACGCACAAGGCGCTCTACGATCCCGCCGGGCCGCAGTGCTACGTGATGAGCGACCTGAAGCGTCTCGGCTTTACGCCGGCGCTCGCAATGAATCACGACGGCCATTTCGATAACTTCATGCAGGAAGTCAAGCAGAACTTCAACGTGCAGGGTGTCACGCCGTTCGATATCACGCGCACGCGCGTCTCCATGCGCGCATTCGACGAAACGCCGATCCGCTCCGATGGCGACGTGCTGCAATCCTGGTGGAAGCAGCGCACCGCCATGCCGGACAAACGCGTGGCGCTATACTACAACACCATCTCGCTGCATGACGGCAACCGCATCGACGGCTCCACGCTCACCAGCGAGCAGAGCTTCCCGATCCGAACGAAAACGCTGTTCGACGACTTCGGCCAGTTCATCGACACTATTGCCCAGTCGGGCCGCAAGGCCGTCGTGGTGTTTGTGCCGGAGCACGGGGCTGCGCTGCGAGGCAGCAAGCTGCAGATCTCGGGCATGCGCGAGATCCCGCTGCCCGAGCTCACCGACGTGCCGGTGGCGGTCAAGCTCGTTGGCTTTGGCAAGGGAGCGGCGTCCGCGCACGGCACCCCCATCGCGATTTCCACGCCCACGAGCTATCTCGCATTGATGACACTCGTCTCGCATCTGATCGCGAACAACCCGTTCGCGGGAACGCCCGATCTCGCGCAGTATGCGAACGATCTGCCGCAGACGGCATTCGTGTCGGCCAACGAGCAGACCACTGTCATGAAGTACGACGGCAAGACGCTCATTCGCGGTGTGGACGGCGTCTGGCTGGACCTGAAATCCATGGAGTAGCGCAACCCGTGCACGCGTTTTCCCGGAATCGCGCATACTGTGCGTCTTGCCCGCGCGAGCGGGCAGCGCAGTCTTGTATCGAGATCTGATATCGCTTGATTCGAAACCTCCGGGAGCTACCGTGCAATTCACGAAATTCGGCCGAACCGGCCTGACCGTTTCCCGTCTGTGCCTGGGTACCATGACGTTCGGTCTCCAAACCGAGGAAGCCGCGAGCCACGCTATCCTCGACCGCACGACCGGCGCGGGCGTCAACTTCATCGACGTGGCCGACGTCTATCCGCTCGGCGCCGACACCTCGCTGGTCGGACGCACCGAAGAGATCGTCGGGCGCTGGCTCAAGGGGCGCCGGCACAACTTCATCGTCGCCACCAAGGCGTGCGGCGAGATGGGACCGTCACCGTGGGACAAGGGCGCGTCGCGCAAACATCTGCTGGATGCCATCGACGCGTCGCTGCGTCGCCTGGGTACCGACTACGTCGATCTTTACCAGCTCCATTCGGACGATACGGACACGCCCATCGACGAGACGCTCGAAGCGCTCGACACCATCGTGAAGTCCGGCAAGGCCCGCTATATCGGCGTGTCGAACTACCTTGCCTATCGCCTTGCGCGGGCACTGGGCCGGGCCGACGCACTGCGGGTAGCGCGCTTCGTGTCCGTGCAACCACGCTACAACCTGCTGTTTCGCCAGATCGAACGCGAACTGCTGCCGCTCGCCGGCGAAGAAGGTCTGGCGGTCATTCCGTACAACCCGCTCGCGGGCGGGTTGCTGACGGGGAAGTACCGCCACGACGCCGCGCCGAGCGAAGGGCGATTCACCACGGCGACGGTCGGCAAAGCCGGGTCGATGTATCAGCAACGCTACTGGCACGAGCGTGAATTCGAGACTATCGAGTCGCTCAAAGGCATTGCGAAGGACGCGGGTGAGTCGCTGACGCGCCTGTCGCTCGCCTGGGTGCTCGCGAACCCGGTGGTCACGTCGGCGATCATCGGCGCAAGCCGCGTCGAACAACTGACCGAAACGCTCGGTACCGTCGACTACACGCTCGACCCGAGCCTCAAGGCGAAGCTCGACGACGCGTCGCATGCCTATCGCTGGGGCGACGCCGCCCGCTAAGCGCACGGTCCCGCCGGTTTCAGGCGGGAATGCATCTGCCCACAGGCCCGCTGCGTCGGGCCTGTGGCGTTTGCGTTGGGTCAAACATTGTCGTTGGGGCGCGATGACGAAGCCGACAAAGAGGGGGCGCGGCCGTATGAGCGCGCTATAGTAAGAATGTCGTGCGGCGGTTCAATCGCTGAAACGACTGGGGCGTCACCGGACGCCAGTCCCGCCGAATACGTGCGCGGCTTTCTTTCCCCTCCCAATGCGAGGCTGTTCATGACAAAACGCATCCTGCTGGCGACCGACGGTAGCGAATCGTCGCGCCGTGCGCTGCGCGAGGCCGCTGCCTTCGCGCGCAATGGCGACATGATCCGCGTCATCCATACGGTGGAAGATCCCGTCAATTTGCTGACGACGGCGTTCGGCAAGCTCATCGATCTTGAACAGGTGCGCCGCGACATGCAGCGCGAAGGCGAAGAGCATCTGGCGCGCGCAGTGCTGTATCTGCGGGAGGAAGGGTTCGACGCACAGGCCCATCTGCTCGATCTGCGCACCACCGGCGAGACGGTGCCCGAGGCCATGACCCGCGAGGCCTGCGAATGGGGGGCCGACATCATCATCGTCGGCACGCACGGTCGCAGCGGCGTGCGTCGCGTCATGCTGGGCAGCGTTGCGGAGCAGATTCTGCGCAGCGCGGAGGTGCCGGTGATGCTGGTGGCGGGCGAGGCGCGTCCGCATTCACCGCTGCGTTCCGGTGGCCATTACGAGCGAATTCTCGTCGCACTCGACGATAGTGAAACGTCTCGCCGCGCCTTTGAATACTCGCTGTCGCTTGCGCGCACGCATGGGGCGTCGTTGCGCATCGTGCACGTACTGGATTTGCCAGGCCCGTTTCCTGAGGGCTTCGACCCGACACCGTTGCTCAATGCAGTGCGTACCGTGGGCGAGCAGGCGCTGACCTGGGCGACGCAGCGCCTGCGTGACGCCGGTGTGCCGGGCGACGTCGAGATGCGGGAGATTCAGCCGGTCGGCGAGGGCGTGGCCGATCAGATCATTGCAGCGGGCAAGGAGGTCGACGCCGACGTGATCGTGCTCGGCACGCACGGCCGCCGAGGCTTCCGGCGCTTCACGCTGGGCAGCGTGGCCGAGGATACGGCGCGTCACGCGGGCCGCCCGGTGCTGCTGCTGCCCGCGCACGCCCCGGCCGCTTAGCGGCGACGATGGCCGGATGGGCAACCGCCGCCGGGCGTGCGTGACGGCAGGCGGGGGAAGGGCACAATCTCCGACCCAAACCGGCCCTAGCCCGCACACTTGGGCGCGCGATCGACCTCAGGTGGCTGGGCCGAGTTCCGCGAGAAGTGTCTTGAGCGGCGTGGCAGGGTCGGCCAGTCGTACCGGGTCGATCACCGCTCGGCGGCCGACGAGTTCGCGCGCGGCCAGAAACTCCTGCGCCCGGTTGACGCTCGCCGCCGCCACCACCGCACCCTCGCGCAGGTAGAAGCGCATGAACACGGCGGCGCCTTGCGCATCCGGCAGACGGCGCTCGACCATGGTGTCGTGGCCCTCGGTCATGCCCACCATCTGCAACTTCGCGTTGAACTGATCGGACCAGAACCAGGGTGCCGTCGCGACGGGCTTGGGCGCGTCGCCGTGGACCACGCTCGCGGCGACCTTGGCCATTTCGCTGGCGCTCGGCACCGATTCCAGCCGAATGCGTCGGCCTAGCGCGGGGTGCTCGTGGTGCGCGCAGTCTCCCACCGCCAGAATGTTCGGATCGCTCGTGCGCGCAAACTCGTCGACAACGATGCCATTGTCGACGGCCAGGCCCGCCGCCTGTGCCAGTTCGGTATTCGGAATGAGTCCGATGCCCACGACGACGACGTCGGCCGGCAGACGCTGGTCTCCCGCCACGACCGCCACGACCTGACCGGCGGCATCCTGCGCCAGCGCCGTCACACCGACGCCGACCTGCACATCCACACCGTTCTCGCGATGCAGCGTCGCGAAGAATTCCGCGAGATCGGCTTCCGCCACGCGCGCCAGCAAGCGCGGTGCGGCTTCGAGCACGGTGACGCGGGCGCCGGCCTTGACCGCACTTGCCGCCACTTCCAGACCAATGTAGCCGCCTCCGACCACAACGACTCGCTTGTCCGGCGTGAGCGCATCGCGCAGTCGCTGCGCGTCGGCGATGTTGCGCAAATAGTAGACGTTCGGCGCATCGCCGCCCGGAATTGGCAGGGGACGCACGCGGCCACCAAGCGCCAGCACCAAATGGTCGTAGGCGAGCGTTTGGCCGTCGTCGAACGAGACGGTGCGCGCAGTGCGGTCGATGGCGGTGGCGCTCACGCCCAGACGCACGTCGATGTCGGCCTTCACCCAGGCGTCCGCTGGACGAATCAGCAGACTGGCTTCATCGGCCTGACCGGCCAGAAACGCCTTCGAGAGCGGCGGACGGCGATAGGGCAGATGGGCCTCGCTGCCGGCAAGCACGATGCGGCCGGTGTAGCCGAGTTGACGCAGCGCGAGGGCGGTCTCGCCGCCGGCCTGACCCGCGCCGAGAATGACAGTAGTGGAAGTAGCTTCGGACATTGAGCGTGAAAGCGGAAGAATGCGGCCGCCAGTGTAATGCATCGGCGTGCAGATCGCGTCCCGGATACCGGCAAGATGGCACTTGCGCAGTGCGCACGTCGCTCGCCGCCGCGCGGCGTTGTGTCAGACAAAACCTCCGTTGCAATGCCGTGTTGCCAGCATTCATGCGGGTTTGCGGGCGGTTTTGACGCGACTTGCATGGCGTCTCGCGTTCAGGCGTAGAGTGGGCGCGTCGCACAACTCTGTCGAAGAGGGAGGAGACGCCATGGCCTGGACACGCGAACAGAAGCATGTGGTAACGGCAAGCTATCTTGGGTGGACGCTCGACGCGTTCGATTTCTTTCTGATGGTGTTCGTGCTCAAGGACATCGCCAAGGAATTCCACACCGAACTTGGCAGCGTGGCGTTCGCGCTGCTGCTGACGCTGGCGATGCGCCCGGTCGGCGCGTTCATCTTCGGGCGGATGGGAGATAAGTTCGGGCGACGTCCGGCGATGATGGCGAGCGTGCTGCTCTATGCATTGCTGGAGCTGGCGTCGGGCTTTGCGCCGAGTCTGACGGTGTTGTTGGTGCTGCGAGCGCTCTTCGGCATTGCGATGGGAGGCGAGTGGGGCGTGGGCGCCGCGCTCACGATGGAAAGCGTGCCGGCGCGCTCGCGCGGCATCGTCTCGGGGCTGCTTCAGGCGGGCTATCCCAGCGGCTACCTGCTGGCATCGGTGGTGTATGGCCTGTTTTACGACAGCATCGGCTGGCGGGGCATGTTCTTCGTCGGCGTGCTGCCCGCGCTGCTCGTGCTCTACATCCGGCGGCATGTGCCGGAGTCGCCTGCTTGGCAGCAGGGCGCGGCCGAGCGCGCCGCACCGCGCGCCAATTTCGTGCAGGTTCTCGCGCGAGACTGGAAGCTCGCGCTCTATGCCATCGTGCTGATGACGGCGTTCAATTTCTTCTCGCACGGAACGCAGGATCTGTATCCGACCTTCCTGCAGGTGCAGCACAAGTTCGATACGCACACGGTCAGTTGGATCGCAATCACGTATAACGTCGGCGCCATCATCGGCGGGCTGTTCTTCGGGGCGATTTCGGAGAAGATCGGCCGTCGCCGGGCCATCATCATCGCCGCGCTCATCGCGTTGCCGGTGTTGCCGCTCTGGGCGTTCTCCAGCGGCGCCGTGCTGCTCGCGATTGGCGCTTTCCTGATGCAGATCTCGGTGCAAGGTGCTTGGGGTGTGATCCCGGCGCATTTGAACGAGTTGTCGCCCGACGAGATTCGCGCGACGTTCCCGGGCCTGGTCTACCAACTGGGAAATCTGTTCGCATCGGTCAACGCCAACCTGCAGACGAGCATCGCCAAGGCGCATGGCGGCAATTTCGGCCTGGCGATGGCGCTCGTGGCAGGGACGGTGGCGGTGGTGATCGCGGTATTGATCTACTTCGGACGCGAGCGTCGCGGCGTGTCGCTGCACACCGGGGCAGAGGTGTCGGGGAGCAGCGGCCTGCCGCCGGGCACCTCGGCAGCAAGATAACCCGGGCACCTGGCGCCCCGCGCCGGGATGACGATGAGGGCTGACGCGCGTCAGCCCTTTTTTTCGCCCGGCGTAGCGAAGAAAAGCATTTCAACCTGCTTGACCAGCGCGGGCCCGAACGCGTCGCCACCGACCTGCGGCGCGATCAATTGCATCAGCACCGGCGAGCCGGGCGGTGGGTGCAACGCGTGCACGAGCAGGCAGAAGTACATGGCGGGATGTTCGGCACGCACCACGCCCGTGCGTATTCCCTGGACGATGAGCGGCTCCATGCAGTCATACACGGGCATGACCAGATGGCGGTGCAGAATTGCGCCGCGCTCCCCCGTCTCGGATGCATGCTGGGCGATGAACTGCTTGTGCTCCGGATGGTTGGCCGCGTGGGTCGCGATGATCGCAATGGCTTCCTTGAGGCGCTCGGTCACCGGGCGCGCGGTGTCGAGCGAGAGCGCGCGCAGACGCTCGCCCGGCGCCACGAGTGCCGCCTCGAGGGTGTCCACGCATGCGCGCCACATTTGCTCCTTCGAGCCGAAGTGCACGCGCACGAGGCTGGCGTCGACCTTTGCCGCACGGGCAATGCCGCGCAGGTTGGCGCCGTCGTAGCCGAGCCGCGAGAACGCATCGACGGCGGCGGCAAGCAGCGCCGCGCGGCCGTCGGGCAGGTGTTTGGGGCGTCGGCCCCGTGTGTTCGGCGTGGCAGTCATCGTCGGGCAATGTCATGCGGGGGGCTTGCGGGTTGCGCTGTAGTCGCGCTCGGCGCCTGTGCCCGGCCTCGATCCACCGTCTCCGGTGACGCGGACGAAGCAACCGAAGCCGCGGAAGCCGCCGAAGCCGCCGAAGCAGGCATAGTGGTCTCGGCCTCGGGCGGCACGCCCATCGCGTAAAACAGCAGGGCAGTATCCGACAAACGCGCGCCGGTTGCGCGCACGGTCGTCATATAGGCGTTCCAGTATTGCTGCTCGCGCCCGCGTGCCGCCGAGACCGGCAGGGCGCCCAGGCGCACGCGGGCGGCCGCGTCGCGATAGATCTGCTCGGCGGCCGCGCTGGCGTTGTCGGCGTGCAGCAGCGACGCATTGTCCGCTTCGAGCGACGCCAACGTATCGGCGACGTTCTTGAACGCGGCAAGCACCGTCTGCTTGTATTGGTCGACGGCGGCCTCGTAAGAGGCCTTCGCGGCACGCCGCTGCGCGAGCAACGCGCCGCCGTGGAACAGGGGCTGCGTGATCGACGCCGCCACGCTCCACAACGACCCGGCGTTGGACATCACCGTCGTCCAGTTGAACCCCCCTTTACCCATCGAGGCACTGAGCGACAGACTCGGGAACATTTGCGCGGTCGCCACGCCGACCTCGGCCGATGCCGCCTTCAGGGCCATCTCGGCTGCCTGAATGTCGGGCCGCGATTGGAGCAGCGTCGACGGTACGACGACGGGCACCCGATCCGGTACCTTCAGCGCACCCAGCGGCAGATCGTCGGGCGCGCGATCGGGCGTGCGTCCGAGCAACACGGCCAGCGCGTGACGCGTGGACTGGTGCTGCGCACGCAGGCCGGGCAGCGACGCCGCGAGCGACTCGGCATTCTGTTCGGAGGCGAGCGCGTCGGCGCGCGAGACGGCGCCAAGCGCCTCGCGGCGCGCCATATCCGTGGCGTCGGCTTGGGCGAGTGCCACGAGGCGTTCCGTCGCCTTGACCTGCGCGCCCAGCACGGATGCGCCGATCGCGCCGGAGACAATGTTTGCCGCGAGCGCCTGCCGGGCGGACTCCAATTGGAACGCCTGTTGATCGACCTGGGCTGCCAGCGACGCATTGGCAAAGCGCGATGCGCCGAAGAAGTCGAACGTATAGCGTGCCTGCACTTGTCCCACAAACATGTTGTACAGCGCGGTCGGTGGGCCGAGATTCGGAATGGCGAGATTGCGCTCGCGCGCTGCCTCGCCGCCGAGATCGATCGACGGGAAGAGCGACGCCCCGATTTGTGCCTTCAACTGCTCACGCGCCGCCTGCAAGGCATGCTCCGCCGACGAGAGGGTCGGACTGTTTCGCAGGCCTTCGTCGACGAGGGCATCGAGGGGTTCCGAGCGGTAGGCATGCCACCACGCTTTCACCGGGGTGGCGCCCACGTCGAACTGCTGCGCTGTCCCTTGCGCCGTGACGGTGCGCTGCGGCAGCGCGCTGGCGCCATAGTGAGCCGGCGAGGGCATGGCGGGCGGCAGGTCGCCGGGTGTGAACGAGCAGGCACCGAGCCAGAGCGGGAGGAGTGGAACCAGTGGCGCCAGCGGGGTGCGCCAGCGCTGGGCGAGACGCGAGGTCATGAGCGATCTCCTTGCGAGCGGGCGGCCTGAGCCTCGCTGGCATGCGACGCACGTTCATCGTGGCGCACGCGGAACGCCGTGGCGTACAACGCGGGCAGGAAAAATACGGTCAGGATGGTGGCGCTGGTGATGCCACCCATGAGCGCCGTAGCCATCGGGCCGAAGAAGTTGCTGCGCAGCAGGGGAATCAGCGCCAGCACGGCGGCGGCGGCCGTGAGCGTGATCGGCCGGAAGCGCCGCACCGTGGCGCTCACAATGGCGTCGAAGCGTGGGTGTCCGGCCGCCACGTCCTGCTCGATCTGATCGACCAGGATCACCGAGTTGCGCATGATGATGCCGAACATCGCGATCACCCCGAGCATGGCCACGAAGCCGAACGGCTTGCCGAACAGCAGCAACGTGGCGACCACGCCGATCATGCCGAGCGGGGCCGTGAGCACCACGAGCAGAGTGCGCGCAAAGCTCTGGAGCTGAATCATCAGCAGCGTGAGCACCGCGATAATCATGATCGGCATCTGCGCCATGATCGACGCCTGTCCCTTGCCCGACTCTTCGACCGACCCGCCGATCTCGATCCGATACCCGACCGGAAGCGCCCGGCGAATATCGCCGAGCGACTTGTAGACGGCTTCGGTCACGTCGATGCCTTGCTTGCCCGCGCGCACGTCGGAGCGCACGGTGATGGTCGGCTGCCGGTCGCGCTCCCAGATCACGCCGTATTCCAGATCGTTGACCACATGGCCGAGCGTAGCCAACGGCACCGGGCCGTTCGGGGTCGGCATGGCGAGCGAGGCGATCTTTGCCGGGTCGACCCGCTCCGCCTTGGGCGAGCGCAGGGTGATCGAGATCAGCTTGTCGCGTTCGCGGTACTGGCTGATGTCGTAGCCGGTAAGCGTCATGGCGATGAAGTTCGAGATGTCCGCCGAGCTGACGCCAAGCGCGCGGGCTTTCTGTTGATCCACTTCAAAACGAACCGAGCGCTGCGACGGTTCGTCCCAGTCGAACTGAACGTCTGCCGTATCGCCATTCGCCCGCATGACGTCCGCGACCTGCTCGGAGATCTTGCGCACCTTGCCGATGTCGTCGCCGCTTACGCGGAACTGCACCGGAAAGCCGACCGGCGGCCCGTTTTCCAGTCGCGACAGGCGCGTGCGTACTCCGGGCATGGCCTCTCGCAGCTTCGGCTCGAGCCATTGAGCGAGCGCCTCGCGCGCCTCGACCGACTTGGCGGTCACGACCAATTGCGCGAAGTTCGGTGTCGGCAACTGCTGGTCGAGCGGGAGGTAGAAGCGAGGCGCACCGGTGCCCACAAAGCTCACCGTGTGATCGATCTCTTTACGGCCTTCGAGCAGCTTTTCCAGACGCTGCGTCTCGCGCAACGTCGCCTGGTACGACGCCCCTTCCTGCAGACGAAGGTCCACCATCAGCTCGGGCCGGTCGGAACTGGGGAAGAACTGCTGGGGCACGAGCGAGAAGCCGGCCATGGCGATCAGGAACAGCACGACGGTGATGGCGAGCACGATGAACCGGCGCTCGATGCACCAACTCAGCCAGCCGCGCAAGCGGTTATAGAAACGGGTGTCGTAGACCTCGTGTTCGTGATCGTCGCCGTGATGCGCCTCTCGCGCGCGTTCGGGCAACAGTTTGTAGCCGAGCAGCGGGATAAGCACCACGGCCGCCAGCCACGAGGCGAGCAGCGCAATGGCGGAGACCTCGAAGATCGAGCGCGTGTACTCGCCGGTGCTCGACTTCGCCAGGGCGATCGGCAGAAAGCCCGACACGGTCACAAGCGTGCCGGTGAGCATCGGAAATGCCGTGCTCGTATAGGCGAAGGCGGCGGCGCGTTTGCGCTCCCAGCCTTGGGAGAGCTTCACCGCCATCATCTCGACGGCGATGATGGCATCGTCCACCAGCAGCCCGAGCGCCAGGATCAGCGTGCCGAGCGAAACCTTGTGCAGGCCGATGTCGAAGATGTACATGAACAGCGCCGTCACGGCGAGGACGACCGGAATCGAAATCGCCACGACCATGCCGGTTCGAAATCCCAGCGAGACAAGGCTCACGATCAACACGATGGCGACGGCTTCGGCCACCGCTTCGAGGAAGTCGTCGACCGAATGCGAGACGGACTGCGACATGCTCGCAACTTCGGTGAGCGTGAGACCTGCGGGCAACTGCGCGCGCAGCTCACCCATGGTGCTGGCCAGGGCCTTGCCGAGGTGAATGACGTCGTACCCCTTCTGCATGGTGATGCCAATGCCGAGCACGGGCTTGCCACCGAAGCGCATTTCCGACACGGGTGGGTCGACGTAGCCGCGCTTGATCGTCGCGATGTCGCCGAGCCGGAAGGTGCGGTTGTTCACGCGGATGAGCGTGTCGGCGAGTTGCTCGACACTCCGGAACTGCCCGCTCGGGCGCACGACGAGACGGTCGTTGGGCGTTTGGACGGTGCCCGCGGGCGAGACCGCATTCTGAGCGTCCACCGCCTGTGCGATCTGGTTCGGCGAGATGCCGAGGCGCGTCAACTGCGTATTGCTGATCTCGACGTAGATGCGCTGATCCTGATCGCCGAAGTAGTCGACCTTCGCCACGCCCGGTACCCGCAGCAGCACAGTGCGCAGTGCGTCGGCATAGTCGCGCAACTGGGCGGGGCCGAAGCCGTCGCCTTCAAGCGCAAAGATATGCGTGTAGACGTCGCCGAACTCGTCGTTGAAGAACGGCCCTTGGACGCCTTGCGGCAAGGTGTAGGCGATGTCTCCCACCTTCTTGCGTACCTGATACCACTCTTCCGGCACTTCGCTCGCGGGCGCCGAATCCTTCATCGAGAAGAACAACAACGACTCGCCGGGCCGCGAATAGCTGCGCTGGAAGTCGATGGACGGCATCTCCTGGAGCTTGCGCGCGATTCGATCGGTGACCTGCTCCTGCACTTGTTTGGCGGTCGCGCCTGGCCAGAACGTGCGAATCACCATCACGCGGAACGTGAAGGGCGGATCTTCCGATTGTGCGAGGCGCGAGTAGGCCAGAATGCCGAAGATCGTGGCCATCGCGATCAGGAAGACCACGAGCGAGCGGTGCCGCAATGCCCACGCGGAGAGATTGAAGCGCCCCTCCTCGTGACGATAGTCGTTCGGTTCGGACGCCGGCGCGGCGGGGGATGTCTGGGGCACGGGCGGCTTCCCGTCCGGCGTGTTCATGACGCGAAGTCCTCCGGGTGCAGCGGCGCAATCACGCGCACCTTCTCGCCTGCCGTGACGGTGTGGACACCTTGCCAGACAATGCGCTCGCCGGGCTGAATGCCGCCCGCGACCGTGACGGTGCGCTCGCCGTAGCGCGCAATCGTCACGCGTCGCAGCGCCAGCGTGTCGTCCGGCTTGACGACCCACACGGCGGGTTGGTTTGCGTCGTGGAAGAGCGCGGTCGAGGGCAGCGTGATCGGCCGAGCGTCGGCGACGGCGCTCGCGCCGGACGCCGCGGACGCCGCGGACGCCGCAGCGGTCGGCGGGGTGGACGGCGCGGTGGAAGTCGTCGAAATCGCCAGCGGCTGCGCGAAGGCGACATTGGCAGTCATGCCGAGTTTGACGTCGGGGCCGGGCGAGAGCAGTGAAAGCTTGGCGCGATAGGTGCGGCTCATCGGGTCGGCTGCCGGGGCAACTTCGCGCACGCGCGCCTGCCAGGTCCGGCCCGGCACGGCGGGCAACGACACGGTTGCCGTCTGCCCGACGCGCAATGCACTGAGGACGCTTTCAGGCACGTCGACGATCACGTCGATGTCCCCGCTCCATGCCAACTGGTACACCGGTTGGCCGGCGCTGACGTTCTGCCCCGTTTCGGCCTGCTCGGCGGTGATAACACCATCGTGATCGGCTTTGAGATTGCCATAGCTCAATTGATCGGCGGCCAGCGCGGCCTGCTGACTCGCCTGATTGCGCTGGGCCAGTGCGCTCGCATACGCGTTCTCGGACTGCTCGAGCTGCGCCGGCGCGATCAGGTTCTCTTTCGCTTGCGCGCGGTCTCGCGTGACGGTTTGCGTCGCGTACTCGAGTTGATGCTGCGCAGCGTCGAGCTGCGCACGGGCACTGGCGGCGTTTTTCGAGAGATCGGCCGGATCCAGCCGTGCGACGATCTGCCCGGCCTTGACTGCATCGCCGAGTCGCGCCGAGCGGTCGATGATCTTGCCCGCGACACGGAACGACAGCGGAGTGGCGTAGCGCGCCTCGATCTGGGCGGGCAGCGACGCGATGGGCGTGCGCTCGGCGAGCTTGGCGGCAACGGCCACGACCGGGCGGGGGGGCGCCTGCGGCGGCGCCTTGCGCGAACACGCGGCGAGGTTGGCGGCAGCAATGGCAGTGGCGGCAACGGCCAGTGCCAGCCGGCGGCGGCGCGGCGCCGCGTCGGGCAGAAGGGTCATCATGCGCTCATGACTCACAAAGTGAGAAATCCGAGACGAGAGCAATGCGTTCGCGACACGTTGGCTGCACGTGAGGACGGCGTGCCAAGACGGGCGAGCGAAAACATTGGACGGTAAGACCGGCGACGACCGGCGACGACCGGCGACGACCGGCGACGACCGGCGAAACGGCACGATCCGGGAAAAATCTACGGGCGATGATATATGGATTGCCAGCGCGCTGCAACAGAGGGGCGGGGTGCTTCAATCGCCCGTGTGGCTATCGCTCGAAACGCGCCATTGGAATGTTGTTGATGTGCCGGGAAAGCTCAACCGTCGAAATATTTTGGAGTACGATGTCATTCGGCCACGAATGCAGTGTATTCAAGGCATTGCATGCAATCGACAATGTGACGAATGCGAGGCACTGCACATTCATGGAGGGTGATGGACCGGGGAAAGCCGTCATCACCGAGGAACGTTGCGCCGCACGTGGAGTCGCACTCGGGTCAGTTGCAACGACAGGCGACACCGAAGCGAAGACATCTGGCAGTTCGTGACGCAGGCGGCACAGCGGGCAGCGGCCGGCGGTCAGCTTTCGCGGCCAGAGTGCGCGAGCTTGATCGAGGTCAAGCCCAAGGCTTGCCGGAGCGCCTGGCGTCGCAGCAATTCGGGCGTTCGCGACTATGCTGGATGTATCTGTAGTTTAACGATCGACGTTTATCAGAGACGCAGAGCCATGACATCACGAGTCGCTTTGGTTACAGGAGGTATGGGAGGATTGGGCGAGGCGATCAGCCTGAGACTTGCCGACGCCGGATATCGGGTCGCAGTCACCTGCTCCCCCAGCAATCATGATTGCGAAGGGTGGGTCGCGCGCATGCGCGAGACCGGCCGTGAATTCGCCGCCTATCGGGTCGATGTGGCCGACTTTGCTTCGTGCGAGGCTTGCGCAAAGGCCGTCGAATCCGACACCGGCCCAGTGGACATTCTCATCAATAATGCAGGCATTACGCGCGACGCGACGATGCGCAAGATGACTTCCGAAGACTGGCAGTCGGTATTGCGCACGGACCTCGATAGCGTATTCAACATGACCCGGCCGATTTTCGGCGGCATGGTGGCGCGCGGCTGGGGGCGTGTTGTGAGCATCTCTTCGGTCAACGGCAGCCGGGGCGCCTTTGGGCAAGCGAATTACGCGGCGGCGAAGGCGGGCATGCACGGGTTCACCAAGTCGCTGGCCTTGGAAGTTGCCAAATCCGGCGTGACGGTCAACACGATATCGCCGGGATATCTCGCCACGAAGATGGTCACCGCCGTACCGCAGGACGTGCTTGAGTCGCGCATTCTTCCGCAGATTCCGGTCGGCCGGTTGGGGCGCCCCGATGAAGTGGCCGCCCTCGTCGCCTTTCTCGTGTCGGACGACGCAGGCTTCATTACCGGCAGCAACCTCGCCATCAACGGCGGCATGCATATGGAGTGACGCGCCGCTACCCACCCTTTGTTTTGGAGAGTCGCAATGTTAAAGGAAACGAATCCGGCGCTGTCGATGGCCAAACTTGGCACCGCGAGCGCATTGGGGGCCTACGGCATTTTGCTGGAGGCCGCACAACGCATGCACCAATTGCAGGCGGCGCGCGATACCGAATTGCTCAAGTCGCATTCTGAAGCGGCCAAGTCGCTCGGGAGCGCCCACGACTTCAACGGACTGCTGAGCGCGCACCTGCAACTGCTCAACGGACAGCTCGCGCAGCAAAACGAATTCTGGCGCGAGTGGCTGGCGGTGTGCGCCAACAATCAACTGCTGTGGGCGGAGCATGTTCGCAAGACCGGCGAAGAACTCCAGCACGGCATGGCCGGCGCAATGACGCTGCCCGATCTGATGGGGGCGGGGACCTCCGCCGGTGAAGCCGCCAGGGCGGCCGAGGCCCCGCTGCAGAAGTGGTTCCAGGCGTTCAACGACGCAACGCAAGGCACGATGGACGCTTGGCGTCGCATGTCGGCGGAAGCCGCGCAGGCGACCGAGGCGGCGGTGTCGCAGCAGTCGCCGCTTAACGGCCGCGTGCCGCCCAAGCGCGGCGCAGCGCCAGCTCAGCGCTCAAGCACGTAAGCGCCGGGCGCATCGTCGAGCCCCCGTGCAGGGGGCCAGGGCGCGGCAACGGATTTGCCGCTGCCCTGCGCCAGAAGCCACGCCTGCCATGCCGGCCACCAGGAGCTCTGCATGGCGGGTGTCGTGGCGAACCAATCGTCCGGATCGCGGTATGCCGACCCCACCGTGCGGGTGGCCACCCGATGGTGACTGTGAGGATGTCCGGGTGGACACACCACGCCCACGTTGTGCCCGCCCGAGACGAGCGCAAACGTGAGATCGCCGTTGTAGAGCAGGTGCATCTTGTACACGGAGCGCCACGGAGAGATATGGTCGCGCTCGGTCGCTACAACGAACATCGGCACGCGAATATCCGAGAGCGCGATCGGCTGCCCGGCGACCTTGAGCGTACCCGTCGCCAGCGCGTTGTTCAGATACAGCTCGCGTAGGCACTGGCTGTGCAGCCGCGCAGGAATACGCGTGGTGTCAGCGTTCCACACCGTGAAGTCGGTCGTCTGTGCCGGTTTGCCGAGCAGGTAGTCACCCATGAGCCGCGACCAGATCAGGTCTCGCGAATTGAGCAGTTGGAAGGTGCCCGCGAGCTGCTCGCCGCTGATATATCCCTGCCGCCACATCATCGCTTCGAGATACGCGACCTGACTGGCGTCGATGAACAGCCCCAACTCTCCAGGCTCACTGAAGTCGGTCTGCGCAGCGAGCAACGTCACGCTGGCGAGCACGTCGCTTGCTTTTCCGCTTGCTTTTCCGTTTGATTCTCCGCTTCCGCCCTCGCGCGCAAGCGTCGCCGCCGCGATGGCGAGCAGGGTGCCACCGAGACAGTAACCGCATGCGTGCACGGGCACGTTGCCCGTGAGCCGACGCACCTCCTGCAAAGCGGTGAGCAGTCCGTCGTTGAGGTAGTTATCCAACCCCCGATCGCGGTCCTTCGGCCCGGCGTTGTGCCACGAAATCATGAAGACGCTATGGCCCTGCGCGACCAGATAGCGCACGAGCGAGTGCTGCGCCTCAAGATCGAGAATGTAGTACTTGAGCAGCCACGACGGCACGATCAGGACCGGTTCGCGCCACGTCTGCGGCTCTGCGGGCGCGTATTGCAGCAGTTCGAAATAGGCGTTGCGGTAGACAACCTTGCCGGGCGTCGCGGCGATCTCGTGGCCGACGCAGAATGCTTTGCACGCCTGCGGTCCGGCGCCCGGGGCGTGGCCCGCCGCCATGTCGCGCAGGTCGGACCACCAGCGTTGCGCGCCCTGAACGAGGTTTTGTCCCTGCGTCTCGCGGATCGCGGCGAGCACTTCGGGATTCAGATACCAAAGATTGCTTGGCGAGAACACATCGAGCCATTGTCGTGCCATGAACCGAACGACATCGCGGTGGTGCGGATCGACGCCCGGAATCTCGCCGGTCATCTCATCGACGAAATCTTGCGTACGCAGGAAACGCTCGCGCCACCAGGCGAACGGCGGCTGGTCCCACAGCGGATCGTGAAAACGCCGGTCGGCGGTGGGCGGACCGCCGGCATTCGACACGTGGCCAGCGCCCGGCTTGTCGATGGCGGCGAAGGCCTTGAATACGTTGAGCTGATGCCCGGGCGCCGTCGCGGCGTGCATTGCCCAGTCGGTCCAGGCGAGCAAGACCGCGGCGGGCGAGACATTGCCGGTAAACCGCGCGGTCGCAGCCATCGCCGCCCGATCCAGGCCGTCGGTGAACGACCACGCGGGAGGAGCGGAGGAAGCAGACGAAGCAGACGAAGCGGAGGCTGCCTCGGGCGTCACCCTTTGCTCAGGCGTGCGTGCCTCGGCGGACGACGGTGGATCGGCCGCTGCCACCGCGACCGGCGCAGGGCCTTGCGGCGTGGCACGACGCGTCGGTGGATTGGCGGTCTTGGAGGTACCGCGCGAGCGCGACGCTTGGGCGGATGGGGACGCGGACGCGGGCGCGGACGTCTTGGCACTGCGAGCAGGCATGTCGGACTCCGTTCTGGCTTGCCGCCGACACGCAAACGCGCGCCATCTGCGGCAAAAAAGGAGAGACGGCAATGGCCGGAAACCTGCGCGCCTTGCCGTTATGTCAATGCGTCATAGGACGTTTCAGCGAATATAACGCACACCGCTTGAAAGAACCGTGATCTGAGACAACTCGCGGGCGGACTGTCGATCATTGCCAACAGACAGGGCTCAGGGGGCCGGGACTCGGATCGCTGGCGCGACGGTGGAGGTTGCCGGTGAGGGCACATGCTTGCGGGCGTGCCAGCTTATGCGGCGGAAGGGTTGTTCGTGGCCGGAGAGCGAGAGCGCAAGATGCGTGATCCAGCGTTGCGTCGGCACGCGCTCACCGTGCAGCCACATCACAAGCACGAACAGGCTCGCCGCCATCGGCAGGGTTTTGAGGTTGGGCGTATCGTCGCGCCGCGTGAGCCACGCGAAGGCGGCGCAGACGGCGAAACCCACCGCACAGCCGGCCACCGACTCCGAAATCGAGTGCGCCGACAGCGCCACGCGTGACACGCCGACCGCCGCGCTGCCGAGCGTCGCCGCGCCCATGCCGAGCACGCGCCATGGCCACGCCTGATGGCGCAGCAGTAACCACGCAATGACCGGATAGACCGTGGCGGCGAGCATCGTGTGCCCGCTCACGCCGGTGAAATCGACTTCGCGTACGCCAATTCCCCAGCCGAGGAACATGATCTTGGAGACGGCGACGATCGTCGCGCCAGCCGCAAACAGGGTGACCCATGTGACGGCCATGCGCCATGCACGGGCCGAGAGCAACCAGAGAGTGAGGGCGGCGGCGGCGGGCACCGTGACGGCGGCACCACCGAAGTTGGTAATAGTGATCCAGGCGCTAGACATGACTACCGAATAACGGCCCGATGCCAGGGGACACCGGGCGAAGACGCTATCTTACGCGCGCTACCCTGGTGTGAACACATTCTGACGTCGGGCGGCGCGGACTCAAGGCATCGGACAATGTCGGCGAGCGTTTGTTCGACGGGGCGGCTAACGGTTGCCCGCCAACCGCTGACGCTTCGGCAAGGCCGCGCGTCATGACGCACTACGATGGCGATCGCATCGGATGGGAACGCGTCCTGCGTGCCCTCTGCGTAGGCGCCATCCCAAATGACGTCACTTTGACTGCCGTTGCCGCATGTTTTGTGTGATTTCCCGTTAATTGGCGGGCTATTGCCCCGTAGACTGCGTCGTTTCCGAATTTACTTTTCGAGCGATGTCTTTCTCTTCTCCTTCCATCAGGCGCATGTGCAACGCGTTGGACGGCGGCGCACGAGGCCTGCGGGAGCAGGGCGAGGGTGGCCGCTCCCGCTGGCGAGCCGTGTGGCTCGTGTTGTGCATGGTCATGCCGTTTGCCGCAGCGGCCGAAGGCAGCGCCCCGAATGACGCGTTGCGTTTGCATCCGCGCCTGACGCCGTCGTTTGCTTTCTCGCCCCCGAGCGTTCTCGCACCGGCGGTATCCTCGGTGCCGCTGACGGGCGCGGCGCTTCGGCAATCCGCGTGCGGCAAAGCGACGCCGCTGCACCCCACGTCAGTGACGGGGCGTGCATCGGGTCCGCTCGTGATGCCGGTGACCTATTCGCGCGTCTCGTCCGATTTCGGCACGCGCAAGCACCCTGTGCGACGCGTGAAGCATCGACACACCGGCATCGATCTCGTCGCGCCGTCGGGAACGCCGGTGCGCGTGGTGGCGCAGGGCGTCGTGAAGTCGATCGGCTTCGAGCGTCGAGGGTTCGGCCGCTACATCGTGGTCTCGCATCGATACGACAGTGAGACGATCTACGCTCACTTGTCCGCCACGGCGCGGGGTTTGCGCGTCGGCGAGACGGTGGCAGCGGGCGATATCATCGGCGCGGTCGGCAAGACGGGCATGGTGACGGGCGCCCACCTGCATTTCGAGCTGCGTCGGCAGGGTGTCCCGGTCGATCCGCGCCCGTTGCTTCGCCGCACGGGCAGGGTGAGCGCGCCGGATCCCATCGCGGCGCAGGGTTGCGAGCGGGTACTCGATGGCATGACGTCATGGCACCTCCACGGGGGGATCGGCGCGGCCACGCGCTGGCAATACTCCCCGCTCTGACGCATACGTTCTCGCCCGCCGCGCGGGCGACGACCTGATATTGTGACGACTATCGCCTGAGACCCCCTGGAGTCCGTCATGTCGCAAATGTCGTCGCCACACGCCCCGGTGAATCCTGCGTGGCAAGCCGCACAATACGTCAAGTTCGAAGACGAACGCACGCGCCCCGTGCGCGATCTCGTTGCGGCGATTCCGAACCTTTCGGATCGCAGCGTTGCACGCGTCGTCGACATCGGCTGCGGCCCAGGTAATTCCACCGAGGTGCTTGCCGCACGTTATTCCCAGGCCGACGTGCTCGGGCTGGACAGTTCGCAGGATATGGTCGATGCGGCGCGCGCGCGTCTGCCGCAATGCCGCTTCGATTTGGCCGACATCGCGAACTGGAAAGATGGCCCGTTCGACGTAGTGCTCGCCAATGCCGTATTGCAATGGTTACCGGATCACGAGACGCTGTATCCGCGCCTGGTCGAATGTCTCGCCCCCGGCGGCTCGCTGGCCGTGCAGACGCCGGACAATCTCGACGAGCCTGCGCACCGACTGATGCGGGAAGTCGCGGCCGATGCACGTTGGGCGGCGCAGCTCAAAGGGGTGGCGCGTACGGCGCGCCATGGCGCCACGTTCTACTACCCGCTGCTGCGCGCGCTGTGCTCGCGCGTCGACATCTGGCGCACGACCTACTATCACCCGCTCGCGGGCGGGGCGCCCGCTGTCGTGGAGTGGTTCAAGGGCAGCGCGTTGCGGCCATTCCTCGCGGCGCTCGACGACGCGTCGCGGGACACTTTCCTGGCGCGTTACACCGACGAAATCGCCAAGGCGTATCCGACGCTGGCTGACGGTACGGTGCTGCTGCCGTTTCCACGGCTCTTCGTGGTCGCTACGCGCTGAGTCGATCGCCCGGCAGCGATTGCACGCGACTGGGGCGGGGCTGAGTTGCCGAGTCCGTTTGCGTGGGCGACGGGGCGGCGAAACGGGCGTCGGCCGGTGTAGAGTAGCGGGCATGGACACCCTTGACCCGCCGATTCAGCCGCTTCAGGCATTTCAGCCGCCTCAGCCGCTTAGGCCATTTCGACCATTTCGACCATTTCGCAATGCACCTCGGTATTGGCGTTCGCCGCTCGTGCCGGGCGGTGACATGGTCACGGCCGAATACAACGACCATACCTTCGCGCCGCACTGGCATGACGCCTATACGTTTGCGTGCATCGTGGAAGGCGCGGAGCGCTATGCCTATCGGGGCGGTGAGCACGTCGCGGATGCCGGGTCCGTGGCGATCATCCACCCGGGCGAAGTCCATACGGGGGCGCGCGAAACCGACTTCGGGTGGCGCTATCGTGTGTTCTACCTGCCGGTCGGTTTCGTGCAAGGTGTGCAGCGCCAGTTGATGTGCCCGCTGGCCCACGTGGCGCAAGGCGCGGGGGCCGGCGACGCACTGCCGTGGTTTGGCGAGCGCGTGATCCACGACGCTCACGCGATGTGGCGTCTGGTTGCCGCGCATCGTCTACTCCAGGGTGGCGCCGATCCGCTGCTGGCGGAGAGCGTGCTGATCGAGGCCGTGTCGACGATGCTGGTTCGTCACGCGCAGGCGCGGGCACCGCAGGCGCAGGAGCATCGTGACGCGGTGCGCGTCGAGACCATGAAGACACGACTCTCGGCCGATCTCACCGAGCCGCTCTCGCTCACGGCATTGGCCGAGGCGGTCGAGCTTTCGCCATTTCACGCGGCACGCCTGTTCTCACGCCACACAGGGTTGGCGCCGCACGCATGGCGCAATCAGTTGCGTGTGGTGCGGGCCTTGCCAGCCTTGCGTGGCGGCGCCTCGGCCACTGAGGTGGCGCTTGCCCAAGGCTTCAACGATCTGTCGCACTTCACCCGCTACTTTCGGCGCGCGTTTGGCGTGTCGCCCGGGAAGTGGGGCGCGGGCCGATCGTCGAGATAACGCCGAACTTCACGCGCGCGCGAGGCGGGCGGAGATCACGTTGATCAACAACCCGGTCGCCATGGCCGCGCCGCCCACCATGAACAGCAGCGAATAGTTGCCCGACGTCGCGGCGAACAGGAACGACATTCCGTATGCCGCGCCCGCTTGCAGTGTTGCAAAGCTGGTCGTTGCCGTGCTCCACGCCGCCTTCTGCGAGCCGGGGTGATGGGCGAGCAGTTCGTTGGTGCGGCCAAGCACCAGCGGCACGATGCCTGGCGTGAACGCACCCATCACCATGCTCGAGACGATCAGTGCGGGCAGGCCGAGGCCGAGTACCGGCAGCAGAACCGCGCACATCTGCGTGACATACGCCACGCGCAAGGCCCGTGCGAAGCCGATCCGATCGGCGAGATGCCCAACGAAGAGCGGCCCGACAATCGCCCCCAGCCCGTACAGTACCCAATAGTTCGCGCCAGCATCGAGCCCTTTGCCCAGCCCGCGCGCGACGTAGTCGACCAGGAAAATCATATGGGGGACCAGCGCCACGGCATTGAGCGCGTATTCGACGTAAAGCGACCGCAGCGCGAGCGGGCTGGCCGTCCGACGTTGCGGGTGCGCAGCGGCGCGCGCATTGGCCGCGACAGGGACCGCGACAGGGACCTCGCCCGGCCAGCCGCGCCACGCGACGGCGGTGAGCACGAGCGAGAGCAGGCCAAGACCGCTCCATGCCTGCGCGAGGCCTTGCCGCAGCAACAACGGTACGAGCGTGCCCGAGGCAGCGATGCCCAGACCGATGCCCGCGAAGATTGCCCCGCTCGCGATGCCACGTCGCGCGGGCGCCACATGCGCCAGTACCGAAGGCGCGGCGGTCACCATCAATACACCGCCCGCAAAGCCGGACGCGAAGCGCCAGCCGAAGAACCAGAGGAACGAGACGGGCCATGCGCAAGCGAAGAATGCGGCGACGGCGAGCAGCATCATCGCACGCAGGATCGCGACGCTCGATGCGCGGCGTGCGAGCACGCGTGCGCCCAGCGCACCGGCCAGATAGCCGCCGAGATTGGCCGCCCCCAGATAGGCCGCGGTAGCGGGGGCGAACCAATGCGAACCGATGATCGCGGGCAGCAGCGCCGTGTAGGCGAAGCGGGCAAAGCCGATACCGATGAGGCTGGCGCATGCGGCCGAGAGCGTGGCGCGCCACGCGTTGAACGCGGCAGCCGTGGTGCCGCCAAGCACTGCATTCGACATGGTCTCTCCGGGAGCGCTGCGTGCGTCTCGGCGTCGGCCAAAGCGTCGCGCGGCAGCAATGCGGTCAGTTTAGGTTGAGGCGTCGCATCGGAGAACGGTCATGTCACGGAAGTCATTCTTCCGTGCGGCGTAACAATCGCCCGGAGGGCGAGCGGCAATCCTCGGGCGCGATGCGTGACTCAGGCCCGGCTTGCCAGCTTGTGCACGCGTGCGAAGTGCTTGCGTAGACGGGGTACCGCGAAGTCGACGAACGCTCGGACCTTGGGCACAGCGAGCCGTCCTTGCGGGGTGATGATGTGAACCGGCATGGGAGGGTGCTCATGGTCTTGCAGCACGATGCTCAGCGCGCCGCGCTCCAACTCGTCGACGATGTGATACGTCAACATGCGCGCCACGCCGTGTCCGGCAACGACCGACGCAATCGCGGCACGAATCGAATTGACGATCAGACGCGGCATGAATTGCACGACCTGCGGCACGGCATTACGCCCGGTGGCGGGGAAGCGCCACGAGTCGATGCCGAAGTACGTCATCGAGACGATCTGCTGCTTGGCGAGATCGGACGGGGTCTCGATGGGGCCGTGGGCGGCGAGATACGCCGGCGAGGCCGCAACGATGCGCCGAACCTCGCCCACCTGCGTGGCGACGAGCGAGGAGTCGGGCAGATGGGCGACGCGCATCGCGACGTCGACACCTTCATCGATCAGGCTCACGGGCAGGTCGCTCAGTTGCAAGCGGACAACGACATCGGGGTAGCGCTCGATGAAGGCGTCGGCAATCTCGCGCATGAAGGTTTCGCCAGCAGCAAGCGGTGCAGACACGGTGAGCATGCCGCGCGGGGCGGAACGTTCTCCGGCGGCGATCACGTCGGCGTCGTCCAGATCGAGCAGGATGCGGCGGCACGCGGCGGCGTAGCGCTCGCCCGCGACGCTCAGTTTGAGCGTGCGGGTCGTGCGATGGAGCAGGGCCGTGCCGGTATGTGCTTCGAGAAAGGCGATGGCGCGGCTGACGGCGGCAGGCGAGCGCCCGAGACGCCGGGCCGCACCGGCGAGGCTTCCTTCGTCGACGGTGGCGACGAAGACCTTCATGGCGTCGATTCTGTCCATGAGAGATGAGGGAGAGTGGGTGGGTGGCCCGGCGCGAACCCCGGCGAGGCCGATGGACAAGATTACCCTCAAACCCGGCATTGCGGCGACAATGTCGGGCGGATTTCCCGCCGGAGCCAGACACCATGCTGACGGTTCATCACTTGAACAACTCCCGCTCGCAGCGCGTGCTGTGGATGCTCGAAGAGCTGGGGGTTCCTTACGACGTGCGCCGCTATGAGCGCGATCCGAAGACCATGCTTGCGCCTGCCGAACTGCGCCAGGTGCATCCGCTGGGCAAGTCCCCCGTGGTGACGGACGGCGATCTGACGCTGGCGGAGTCCGGCGCCATCATCGAGTATCTCGTCGAGCGCTATGGTCAGGGGCGGCTGGCGCCGCCACGCGACACGCCGGAGCGGCTGCGCTGGACTTACTGGCTGCATTACGCCGAGGGTTCGGCCATGCCGCCGCTGTTGCTCAAGCTCGTGGCGCTGCGCATTGCAAGCGCGCCGATGCCGTTCTTCGTGCGCCCCATTGCGCGCAAAATCAGCGAAACGCTGCAGTCGAGCTTCGTCGACCCGCAACTGCGCCTGCATTTCGACTATGTGAACGATGCGCTGACGAAGACCGGCTGGTTCGTCGGCGAGTGCTTCAGTGCGGCGGATATTCAGATGAGCTTTCCGCTCGAAGCGGCGACCGCGCGTGGCACGGCGCCAGGGCAATGGCCAGCGATTGCCGACTTCCTTCAACGCATTCATGCCCGTGATGCCTATCAGCGCGCACTCGCGCGCGGCGGCCCGTACGAATTGCTGAGTTGATATACAACATATGTGATGTTGGGGGGCAGGCGTTCGCCCGGGGAGCACCTGTCCGGCGGGTCATCGCGCGATCTTCGCGGATTTTCTCGCGTGGCCGCTCAAGTTTCGTCAAAAGCACTCGTTAAGTCTTCTCATAGGTACCGAGAGAGAGTGGCCTGCCGCGCTTGCCCGCAGCAGGCTGAAATACCGACAACACCGCAGGACGAATCGCTCAACGCGCGCAAGGCAATGTTCAAGAATCTGAGTATCAGCAAACGGCTCGCCGTCGCCTTTTCCGTCAATGTGTTCATGCTGTTGGTCGTGGCGGTGGTGGCCGTGACGAAAATGGCGACGATGGATACGAACACCCAACTCATCGTCTCCGACCTGAACACCAAGATTCTCGAGTTCCACGGTCTGAAGGATCGGGCGGCGCACGTCGCCGTGATGCTGCGCGATATCGTGATGTCTGAAGACGCCACGCAGCTCGACGCACGCCTCGCCCAGATCGACGAACTTCGGCAAGCCAACAACAAGAGCATCGCCGGCATGGCGACGCTCTTTTACACCGACAAGGGCAAGGCGCTTTACCGCACGCTGGCCGAAACGAACGCGGCGTACGGAAAGCGGCTCGACGCCGTTGTTGCGCTGGTTCGCAGCGGCAACTTCGCCGAAGCCAAATCGGAGTTGATGGGGCCGCTGCAAAAGGCGCAGGTGGCGCACTTTGCCCCTCTCGACGGCCTGATGACGGTCGGCAAATCGGTGAGCGCGGCAGAAGCCGCCGATGCCACCGCGGCCTATACGGCAGCCCGGTTGTGGCTGCTCGCGGCGATGCTCGCGTCGGTTGCCGTGTCTGTGATGTCGGCGGTGGCGATCACGCGCTCGGTCACGCGTCCGGTGCGCGCCGCGGTCGAGGGGGCTTCGGCGCTCGCGCGCGGCGATCTGACGCATCGCGTGCACGCGGAACGTGGCGACGAGATCGGTCAGATGGCGCTTGCGCTCGACACGGCCATTGAACAACTCAGCCATCTGGTGCGCAATATTCAGGGCGCCTCGGGGGCCATCGACAATGCGGCACGCGAGATTGCGCAAGGCAACGCCGACCTGTCGCAACGTACCGAAGAGCAGGCGGCGTCGCTGGAAGAGACGGCCGCGTCGATGGAAGAGCTGACGTCGACCGTGCGTCAGAACGTGGAACATGCGATGCAGGCGAGACGCCTGTCTCAGGAGGCTTCCGGGGTGGCGGATGCCGGGGCGCAAAGCGTGCGTGCCGTTGTCGAGACGATGCAGTCGATGGCCAGCGCGTCTGCACGCATGAGCGACATGATCAAGGCCATCGAAGGCATCGCGTTCCAGACCAACATCCTCGCGCTCAACGCCGCCGTGGAGGCAGCTCGCGCGGGCGAACAAGGGCGTGGCTTCGCCGTCGTGGCGGGGGAAGTGCGCACGCTCGCCCAACGCTCGGCTGGCACGGCCAAGGAGATTCGCGAATTGATCGCCGCATCCGTGCAGCAGGTCGAGGACGGCACGTCGCGCGTGGAAGTCGCCGGCCGCACGATGGATCAGATCGTCGTGTCGGTGCGGCGTGTCAGCGAGTTGATTGCCGAGATCGCCGCCGCGAGTGACGAACAGGCGCGCGGCATCGAGCAGGTGGGTCAGGCCGTGACGCAGATGGACCAGGTGACGCAACAGAACGCCGCGCTCGTCGAAGAGGCGGCGGCTGCGGCGGATCACCTGCGCCAGCAGGCCGCCGACCTGGTCAACGAAGCCGGGAAATTCCGCGTGGCGCGCGAGGATGATGGGCCCCGGCGCATGACCACGTATGCGCGCTCGGCCCCGGTTGGCAAGTCGTCCCATGAGGATCGCGACTTGTCGGGACCACGGGAGCCGCAGCGACTGAGTGCCGCGGCCTGACATGCAGCGCGGCGTTTCGGCTGTCAGGCTGCGTTCGCCGTCGTTCCGCCCAATGGGGTGCCGATGACAGCGACGGCTGGCACCCGTCGCACCTCACATCAATGTCAAGCAGGTCGCGTGACGCAAGCGCGGCTTTGCGTCAGCCGGCCGCAGCGCGCTCGATGGCGGCGATGTCGATCTTGTGCATGGTCATCATGGCCTGCATCGCGCGCCGCGCCGCCGCAACATCCTGGCCCGTGACGACATCGAGCAGTCGCTGCGGTGTGATCTGCCACGAGAAGCCCCAGCGATCCTTGCACCAGCCACAGGCCGACGCCGCGCCGCCGTTGTCGACGATGGCGTTCCAGTAGCGATCGGTCTCCTCCTGACTGTGTGTGGTCACCATGAAGCTGACGGCTTCGTTCGGCTTGAATTCCGGTCCGCCATTCAGGCCGACGAAGTGTTGGCCGAGGACGGTGAATTCAACCGTCAACTCGGTGCCCTGGCCGATGCCGGGAATCGGCGAGGCGTGACTCGCGTCGACATGACTGTCGGGAAATGTGGCGGCGTAGAACTCGGCCGCCTCACGCGCTTTGCCCTGATCGAACCATACACATGTGACGAGCTTCGTCATTGCTGTCTCCTGTCGTGACGGGCGGCGTGCATCGTCCAGCCGTTCATATTCCCCATGCTAATCGACGCTGGCCCGATCGGAAAGGTCCGCACGTCATTCGATCGGAGACCGACGGCCGCGATGCCGACGGCCCGGCGCATGCGCGCGTGGTTGCCAATTTGAATCGTCCAAGTGACAATCGGCATCACATCCCGGAATCGAAGCGAAATACAGGGAAAACTCGGGTGGGAAAACTGATGAGCATTGGAACAAGATGGTAGCCAAAGTCGTGAAGTATTCGCGTGACGGGGTGATTTATTACGAAATTCGAGGGGCTTTGCCCGACGGCACGAGATATTCGGATCGGGTGGGGTTCAGCCACCGCGAGTTGGAATTCCGCAATCTCGTAGCGGCCAGAATCCGTCTGCTTCGCAGCGAATACGACATCGCATGCCGGCAAGTCCGTAAGGAGTGCGCGGCAAATGTCGCAACGCCAGGCTGGGTCAAACAATTGATCTTTTGATCGACGCCGAGTGGTTCGAAGCAGGCGGGCGATCGCAAATGATGTGTTGTCACGGTGGTGAAATGTTCACATAGTGAGATTGCCTTATACTGCGCGGATGCTTCATGTCCGTTCAAAATCAATGGAATTCGTAACAAAAGACGTCCTGGCGAGCTGTATGGGGTTGCTGCTGGACGCGGTGTTTCTCGTCAACAAGGCTGGCGCTCTCGTCTATGTGAGCCCGGCCTGCGAGGCTATTCTCGGCTACTCGGCGCAAGAGTTGGTGGGGCGCTCGATGATCGATTTCGTGGCGAAGGAAGACCGCGAGCGCACGATCGAAGAGTCGAAGCGCGTGATGGCCGGCCATCCCCGGATCGGTTTCGAGAATCGCTACATTCACAAGGACGGCCACTTCGTCCACATCATGTGGTCCGCTCGCTGGTCCGATGAGCATGGGTTGCGCATTGGCGTCGCGCGCGACGTGTCGGCGAAGAAGCAGGCCGAAGCATTGCAGCGTGCCACGTACTCGATCTCCGAAGCCGCCCACGACGCGGCTGACGTCCGCACGCTCTGCAAGGCCGTGCACGATACGCTGTGCACGCTGTTTCCCATTGACGCCATCGTCGTGGCCACCTGCGACGCGGAGCAGGCGAGATGGGAAAGGGTGTATCAATACCGCGACAGCGCCGGGGTCCCGGTGCTTGACTGGCCACAGGCCCAACATCTGTCGGCGCACGCCGCGCATGCGCAGCAATCGCTGTGGCGGCTGATCGATGCCGTACCCGGCGACGGGGCGGGCCAATCGTCTGCCCAGGTGCATGCCGAACCGTTCTTGCCGGACGATGTCGTCCCGCCCGGCAAGCATGCACTGGTGGTCTTTCCAATGCAAACGGCGCGGCGCGCGGTGGGCGCGCTCATGATCTACGGGCCGGCGAGGGCGTTGCAGGCCGAGGCGGCGCAGCGGCTGCTGGCCTTCGTGTGCGACCAGACGGCGCTGGCCATCGAGCGTAAGCAACTGATCGACGATCTCTACAAGGCGGCACGCTTCGACGAACTGACCGGTTTGCCGAATCGCCGCACGTTCGGTGAATTCGCGAGCGAAGCGGTGCGCCGTGCGCAGCGCACCAACGCGAAGCTGGCCCTGCTGTTTGCCGATATCGACGGATTCAAGGGGGTCAACGATAGTCTCGGGCACGCGGTCGGCGACCTGCTGCTCAAGGAGATCGGCCAGCGCATGAAGGCCGGGGTCACGGGATGCGGCTTTGTGGCGCGTCACTCCGGCGACGAGTTCGTTGCCATCGTTCAGGACGCGGAGATCGTCGAGCGCATCGACTTTGCCGTCACGCGTCTGCGCGCGGAGATCGAGCAGGTGGTCTCGTTGAACGACGCCAGCGTGAGCGTGCGTGTGAGTGTCGGTGTGGCGGTTTTTCCCGACGATGGCGAATCGATGAGCGAACTCATTCGCGTCGCCGACCGGCGCATGTATGCGAACAAATCCGAGCGGAAATCCGGCGGAGCCGGTTTCCTGAAGGGCTTGATCTGACCTGACGCGCGCTCATCCCAACGTCTGCGTCGGCCAGACCATTTCGATCTCGACGGCAATCGAGCGCGCCAGGCCGTCGAGGTCCGGGAACAACGAAGCGTTCGTCACGTTCATCCGATAAAGCCATTTCATGGCGTCCGCGCGTAGCGTCATCGGCAGTACGATCTTGCGCAGCAACGGCTCATCGCTCTCGTAACCTTCGAGAATGCGATGCAGCGGCCGGTCGATCACCCCCGGCACCACCAATGTCCCCGATTGCGCGATGAGCCGGCCGTCCATCTCTTCGGGTTCGCCGAACCAGACCACTTCGTTGTCGTTGCCGAGAAAGTACTTCTCCATGTTCCCTTTGACGCGCGGATCGATCGTATCGCGCGTGAGCCAGGGCGCATGGCGCGGGCGGGCGCGGTCGTCGTACAGCGCGGGGGTATTCAGAGCGAAGATGGCCGAATCGCTCGTGGCGCGCTCCAGCGCGAAGAAGGCGGCGACGAAGGGCGACTTCGTGAAGTCCAGCAAACGGGTGGGGGCGCCGTGGTGCTGCATCAGCCCGAGGCACCGCAAGTCGTCGTGCAACAGCGCGGGCCAGGGCACATGGTTATGCGCCTTGCGCCGGAAGATGCGGATGGCGCGTGCCTCGCGACTGCGCCACTGTTCCTTGTCGGAGACATAGGCGTGCAGATACCGCGAGAGTGAGCTTTGCAGGTGCCAACGCGCGTCCTGCTGTCCGCGAAAGGCCCACCCTTCCAAGCGGGAGGACAATTCCATGAAATCCTTCCAGCTTTCGACGACGGTGGTGTCCATGGTGGGCAAAATCCTTGAGTTGGCGGGCAACGCCGCCATGCCGTTTTGTGAGGACGCCAAGGCACTGCAAGCGATGCATGGTGTCGGTCACTATAGTACGGCGTCTGTGACAGCTCAAGCGCGCCTCGTGCGGGCCACCTTACCCTGGTGTTGTGCATTGTGCGAGGCTCACCGGCCAGGCTCCCGCGTAGAGGCCGAGACCAAAGACGCGGTGCGACTGGACATTGGCGAAGTCGTGCAGCGCGCGGGGGGGGCCGTCCGCGATGCGCTGTTACGAAGAGAAGGGACGGATTGCGGCGACGGCGCGTCGCGGGTTGCGAAGTCAGTACGGTGCGTGGGTTTTGCAGACTTTGGCGCCGGTCGCGCTCGGCCGTGCTGCCGGGATTTCGCTGGATGACATTGCGGGCAAACGATCTGTTCCCCGGCGTAGTACGTCACCTACGTCGGCCCAATAAAAAGACGGCGGACCCGTTGTCGGGGCCGCCGCCTCCCGAGTGTTGCGCTTTACGCGCTCACTTTATTTTTTCGATGCAAGGCCGACCAACAGGCCGCCCGAGGCGCCGCCTGCGCCCGACGTCACGCCACCCAGCAGGTTGGTCACGGGCGCGAGCGGGCTGCTGCCGCCGCTGGTCGCGCCGCCAAAGGTGCCGGTGACGCTCGAGAGCAGACCCGTGACCGGCGCGAGCGGGCTGCCGCCGCCGCTGGTCGCGCCGCCCAAGGTGCCGGTGACGCTCGAGAGCAGACCCGTGACCGGCGCGAGCGGGCTGCCGCCGCCGCTGGTCGCGCCGCCCAAGGTGCCGGTGACGCTCGAGAGCAAACCCGTGACCGGCGCGAGCGGACCACCGCCGCCAGGGGTTCCGCCGGCGACTAGCCCGCCGATCGAAGCGACCGTCGTGCCGACTCTCGATACAACACTGCCAAGACCGGTGGTGATGGGGTTACCGCCGGTCCCGACGATGACTCCACCCGCTGTGCCGAAGCCACCGCCGAGCGTCGATAGCAGGGCGCTCACCGGAGCGCCAAGTCCCGTTGCCGAGCCAACGGTCTGCGTTGTGGCGGCGAGCGTTGAGGTCATCGGGGTAATGGCGGTGCTGATGGCTTGCGTGATTTGTTGGACCGGCTCGGTCGATAGGGCTGACGTCAGCGCGCCGCCACCGTTGGTGATGGCGCCACCGAGCGTTCTGACCGCGTTACCGAGCGGTGTCGTAATCGCACTGAGCGGAGCCAGTGGACCGTTGGTCAGGTTGGCGATGAGACTGCCGCCGTCGATGACGGCGCCGCCGGTATTGCCAATCGCGCCGCCCAGGCTCGAAAGGGTGGTTCCGAGCGCATTTCCGCCTGTGCCGAGTTGCCCCAGACCTTGAGAGACACCGCTACCGAATGTGGAGACGCCGGCGCCGACATTCTGCACCATACTCCCGAACGATTGAGGGACGGCCGAGCCGACACCCGGAAGCGATTGCGAACCGATTACGGAGCCAAGTGCCGAGACCGTCGAGCCGCCGCTATCGACAACACTGCCCGCGTTACCGATGACCGTGCCGAGATCATTGACGCCGACGATCTGCGATGATTGGGCATGAACTGGGACAGCCGTCACTGAAGTCGCGGCCATGAGGATAGCCGTCATTCTGAACTGATGTTTCATGATTCCTTTCCTCCGTTGTGGGAACAACGCAGGGTGATGAGCAAGTTCGATGCCTAGGGCATCACGGCCCGGCGGGAAAACGTCCTCCCTTTCCGGTCAAGGCCATGGAGTGAAAGCCAGGCATCGCGACAGGTCCGCTTGACCCCGCCGTGTTACGAAACGTGGCCTCGCCTTCGGGCACGTACCGTAACGTAACGTTACGTTACGGTAGTAGGACATGCCTTACGCGCGTCGCGTCATGTCGTCTCACGGCGATTTCATATTCGCAACTCGCTGACTTGGCCAAACGTTGCACGCGAAGGCCGGTGTCATGTGCGAGATCGGCTGCGTCGAATCCATTGCCCAGCTTCTTGCGCAACCAACCGAGCAACCAACCGCGCAACCAACCGAGCAGCCACCCGTGATGGTCGCTAGGTGACGTAATAGGCGTGACGATCAAGCGGCTCGTGCGGGCGATAGATCGTGCTTGAGTGCCGCGAGGGCCGCGTCCGGCGTGAGGTCCGAGGTATCGAGCGTGCTGTCGGCCAATCGGTAGAGCGACTCGCGGGCATCGAGCATGCGGTGGATGTGATCGAGCGCCTCGTTACGCAGTGCTTCTGTGGCGATACGTGCATCGTTTTGCTGCATCACCCGCTGGAAGTGAACCTCGGGGCGGGCGCGAAGCCACACGGTACGAAACGCCCTGAGCACACGCTCGTAAGTCGGCGCCTCTGACACGATCCCGCCGCCCGTGGCAAGCACGACGTGTTCGTGCGTCGCAATGATCCGCTCGATACATTCCAGCTCGATGCGACGCATCGCCGCCTGGCCATAGAGTGTGATGACTTCGCCGATGGCGATGCCCGCCGCCCGCTCGACTTCCTTGTCCAGTTCAATGAACGGTGCACCGATGGCGTCGGCCAAGCGCGGCCCGAGGGTCGACTTGCCTGCGCCGCGCAACCCGATGAGGGCGATGCGCTGTCCTGTGCGGCGGGCATCGGCCGCACCTGGCATCACGATCTGGCGCCGCAGACGGGCGAGGACGTCCGGCGGTTGCTGACGAAGATACTCGACGAGAATCAGTAGATCGCCGTCATAGGCGGTGCGCTCGGCCACGAGCGCCTCCACGCCGACGTTCAGCGCGTCTGCAAGCTTGTGCAGAACGGCCAGCGACACGTTGCCGGTGCCCGCTTCCACGCGCGCAAGATAGGGGAGCGAGACGCCCGATTGCCCGGCGAGCTGCTTGCGCGTCATGCCGCGCTGGGCTCGCAACGTGCGCACCTGCCGCGCCAGCGACGCCAGATGCGACGACGCGCCGGCATCGGCTTCATCGGCCGGATCCGGGGGAAGGCTGTCGGCAGGCGGTTGGATCATGGACGGCTATGGCGCGCAGGCAGGTGAGCGATAAATATACTATGAGATACCCGTCGTGGGGCCGTGCATCGCCCATTGCGAGGAACCGTCAGGGTAAAGATATGCAGTAAATTGCCTATTTCGCCCGTTAATCCCTGTTAACCTTGAATCGCATTGCACAAACGCCGCAACATTGAAAATATCTTATAAGATACTTTTCACGACTTGGAGTGAATGCAGACAATGACCTATCCCTACCTGCGCGTAAGCGTTGAAGACGCCATCGCCTTCGTGACACTGGATCGCGCAGACAAGCGCAACGCCCTTTGCGACGCGGCGATCGACTCGCTTGAGGCGGCGTTTCGCGATTTCGACGACAGCGTGCGCGCCGTGGTATTGCGTGGCGAGGGCGAGCACTTCTGCGCCGGCTTGGACTTGTCAGAGAACAGTACGCGCGAGCCGTTCGACGTGCTGCGCGTCTCGCAACGCTGGCATAAGGTGTTCCACGAGATCCAGTTCGGCACCCGGCCAGTGGTCGCGCTGCTGCATGGCGCGGTTATCGGCGGGGGGCTGGAACTCGCGCTGGCAGCCCATGTGCGCGTCATCGAACGAAGCGCCTTCTTTCAGTTGCCCGAAGGCAAGCGCGGCATTTTCGTCGGTGGCGGTGCATCGGTGCGTGTGGCACGTATTCTCGGGCCGGACCGCATGACGGAAATGATGCTCACCGGCCGTCGCTACAATGCCGTCGATGGCGAGCGTCTGGGCCTTGGCCACTACCTGACCGAAGTGGGCGAGGGGCTGGCACTCGCCACGCAGCTCGCTCGTGAGACGGCGGCCAACAGTGCGTTGTCGAACTGGGCGACGATTCATGCGCTTTCGCGCATTCACGATATGTCCATGGCCGACGGTCTGTTCACCGAATCGGTGACGAGTGCGCTGATGCTGGCCACCCCCGACGCGCGCGAGCGCATGGAACGCTTTTTGGGCCACGCGGCACGGTAGCCGCCCGGCCCCCACGGAGACGAATGTGAAATACGACAACATCGAACAGGTGGCCGTCATCGGCACCGGCGTCATTGGCGCGAGTTGGGCGGCTTACTTCCTCGCGCGCGGTCTGCGCGTGAGTGCCTGGGATCCGGCACCGGGGGCGCGCGAGCGCTTGCGCGAGGCGGTCGATGCTCATTGGCCCACGCTGATCCGGATCGGCCTGTCGGCGAATGCCTCGCGCGACGCGCTGACTTTTCACGACACGCTCGACGCCGCGCTGGCGGGCGCCGACTTTGTGCAGGAGAGCGGTCCCGAGCGCGAGGACCTGAAGCAGGATCTTTTTCGACGGATGGACGCTGCGCTGGCGCCCGGCGTCGTGATTGCCTCGAGCTCCTCGGGATTGCTGATGAGCCGTGTGCAGTCGGTGTGCGTACATCCGGAGCGCGTGGTGCTTGGGCACCCGTTCAATCCGCCGCATTTGATTCCGCTGGTGGAAGTCATCGGCGGCGCACAGTCGTCGCAGGCCGCCATCGACACGGCGATGCAGTTCTACCGCGCGATCGGCAAGCGCGCCATTCACGTGAAGAAAGAGGTCAAGGGGCACATCGCGAACCGGCTGCAGGCCGCGCTTTGGCGTGAGGCGATCCACCTGGTCGACACGGGTGTCGCGTCGGTGGCCGACATCGACGACGCGATCGCCTACGGGCCCGGTTTGCGCTGGGCGGCGCTCGGTCCGTTCCTCAACCTGCAACTCTCGGGCGGCGCCGGCGGCATTGCGCATTTGCTGGAGCATCTCGGCCCGCCCATCGAATCGTGGTGGGCCGATCTCGGTCAGCCGGTGCTGACCGACGATCTGAAGGCGCGCATTACGGCTGGCGTGAGCGACGAACTCGCCGGGCGCGACAACGCGCAGCTCGAAGCGCAGCGCGACGCCATCATTCTCGGCATTCTCGCGAGCAAGCCGTCGTCTTCGTGATTGCCGCCAACACGCCTCGGCGTACCTAATTTTCCATTCGAAGCCCTCGTATTCAGGGACCCAAGGACCCAAGGAGACTGGCATGAGCAAACCGAAAGTCATCGTGACCATCGCGCCGACAGGCGGCATGGCGTACAAATCGCAGAATCCTCATCTGCCCACCCGGCCCGACGAGATCGCGCGCGATGTCTACGACTGCTACAACGCGGGGGCGAGCGTCGTGGCGATTCATGCACGGCGCCCGGGCGACGACGGTGCAACGTGCGACCCGGCGATCTACCGCGACATCAACCGCCGCGTTCGCGACAAGTGCGACATCGTCATCAACAACTCGACGGGCGGTGGCGTGCACGGCGACATGATCGGTCAGGCCGAGAACGGTTACTGGGAGATCCTCTGGGAGGAGCGGCTCAAGGGCATGGATGCCGGTGCAGAGATGTGTACGCTCGATGCCACCACGATCATCGCGAGCTTCGGTGGCAACGAACTGCTCATGCATACGTCGCCGGAGCGCTCGAAGCATCTCGCCATCGAGATGAAGAAGCGCGGCATCAAGCCGGAGTGGGAAGTCTTCAGTCCGACCCATATCGTGCAGGATCTCGCCACGCTCACCGCCGCTGGCTTCGACGACGAGCCGTTCTTCGTCAACCTCGTACTCGGCGTGCATCGGGGCTTTCAGAACGCCATGCCGTACACGCCGCGCGTGCTGCAATCGATGGTCGATCTGCTGCCCAAGGGCAGCATCTTCTGCGTGAGTGGCATCGGCCCCGCGCAACTCCCGTCGGCAATGAATTCCCTGCTGCTCGGTGGCCACGTGCGCGTCGGCCTCGAGGACAACCTGTATTACGAGCAAGGCGTGCTGGCGACGAACCAACAACTGACCGAGCGCGTGGTGCGGCTTGTGCGGGAGATGGGCTACGAGCCGGCCACACCCGCCGAAGCCCGAGAAATCATGGGCCTGCCACGCAATCGCGACGTGTTGCCGGAGTTCGCGGTGCGGTGATCCCAGGTCGTGCGTCGCAAGCTGTACAGCCCCCAAAAATGAGAAGACAAGGAGACATGTCACATGGCGGCACGCAGGTTCACACGCAGTTTGGCTGCTTCGCGCGCCCGGCGCGGCGCATGGTCGTTATGTCTGTTTGCCGGCTATGCCTACGACACCTATCGGGTGCTCAAGCGCGGCGCCGTTGGCGTGGCGGCGAAGCAGGCGCAACCCGGCACGCAAGCGTTTCGCGATGCCCTGGTCGGTGCCATCGAGAAGACCCGCAGCCTTGCGGCAACGCACGGCATGATCAACGTCAGCGCACAGGACCATTCGGCTTATGGCGAAGACGGTTGCGTGCTCGTCACCGTGAAGGGCGGCAAGTGGACGATCGACTAAGCGCAGCAGCATTCGGGGCGCGCCGTCTCGCCGTGCCGGACATCGAGCGCGAGACCCGGGCCGACGGCAGCTTCGTGATCCGCTCGCGTGCGGCGCTGGGCGCGTTCGCACGCAGCCCGGTCGACTGGCTCGTGCAGTGGGCCACGCGCACGCCCGATGCGGTATTCATTGCGCAACGGCGTCACCCCGGCGAGCGTGTCGCCGCCGACGATCTATGGCAGCGGGTGACGTACGGCGAGGCGTTGACCCTGACGCGCAGCATCGGGCAAGCGTTGCTCGACCTTGACGTGCCCCGTGACCGGCCGGTGGTGATTCTGTCGGACAACAGCGTCAATCATGCGTTGCTCGTGCTCGGCGCGATGATGGCGGGGCGCCAGACGGCCATCGTATCGTCGGCGTATTCCCGCGTGGCGAAGGACATGGGCAAGCTGCACGGGATTGTCGCGCGCCTCGATCCGGCGCTGGTGTACGTGGAAGACGGCGAGGCCTACGCGAGGGCGCTGGCGGGCGCACCGATCCGATGTCCGATCGTCGCCACCCGCCATGTCCGCACAGGCTGGCTGCACTTCGACACGCTCGCCGCAACGCCTGCATCGCCCGCGGTCGATGCGGCGTTCGCGCAGGTGTGTCCGGACGACACGGCCAAGTTGCTACTGACGTCGGGCTCTACGGGAACGCCGAAAATCGTCGTCAACACGCACGGAATGCTTGCCGCAAACCAACAGATGATCGCGCAATGCTGGCATTTCATCGACGAGGCGGCGCCGGTGGTGGTCGATTGGCTGCCGTGGAGTCATACGTTCGGGGCGAATCACAACTTCCACATGGTGCTGCGCAACGGCGGTGCGTTCTACGTCGATGATGGGCGTCCGGTGCCCGAGTTGATCGGCCGCTCCGTCGAGAATCTTCGCGACGTGTCACCCACGCTTCACTTCAACGTGCCCAAGGGCTTCGAAGCGCTCGCGCCGTGCCTGGAAGCGGACGACGCCTTCGCCGCGCGCTTCTTCGGCCGCCTTCAGGTGTTGTTCTACGCGGCGGCGAGCCTGCCGCCGGCGGTGTGGCAGCGTTTCGAGCGGCTGGCGTCGCGGCACTGCGACACGATGCCGTTCTTTACCTCGGCGTGGGGCGCGACGGAGACGGCGCCGCTCATCACCAGTGTGCATTTCCCGATTCCGGGCGCGGGCAATATCGGTGTGCCGGCGCCGGGCAACGAACTCAAGTTCGTGCCCAACGGCGACAAGCTCGAGATGCGCGTGCGTGGCCCGTCGGTGTTTCGGCGCTATGCGGGCGACCCCGATGCCACGGCCGGCGCGTTCGACGAGGAAGGGTTCTACCGCACGGGCGATGCGGGCCGATTGTCCGATCCGGACGATCCGGGCGCGGGCGTGATCTTCGATGGGCGCGTCTCCGAAGATTTCAAGCTGACGAGCGGGACCTGGGTGTCGGTCGGCGCACTACGCCTGCGCGCCTTGACGGCGCTGACACGGTACGCGTCGGACGTGGTGATTGCGGGGCACGACCGTGACGAGATCGGGCTGTTGATCTTCCCAGGCGCGGCTTGGCGGGCCACGGCCGCGCCGATCGACGCGCCGCATGCGGGCAAGGCGATGGCGATGCGAGCGGATGTTCGCGCGGCGGTGGCCGAGGCCCTCTCGCATCTGGCGCAGGACGCGGGCAGTTCCCAACGGGCCGCGCGCGCCGTGATTCTGGCGTCGCCGCCGTCGCTTGAAGAAGGGGAGATTACCGACAAGGGTTATGTCAATCAGCGGGCTGTACTGGCCTTGCGTGCCGACGACGTGGCGCGGCTTTACTCGGATTGCCCGTCGGTCATCCGCCTGCCGTTGCCGTTAAGTTGATGGCCACGAAGGCGCAGGTCGTGGATGCGAGAGAGCGCGCGCGCCGGTGGTTTAAGGGACCACTGGCGCGCAACGTCGCTTGATGAGGGGAGGGGGTGGGTCAGGCGAGTGCCTCGCCGCGGCTCTCCGGCAGGAAGAAGTACACGATGAGCGCCGCGAGCAGGAAGAAGCCGGCCGTTGCGCCCAACGCGGCACTGACGTTCTCGCCGCGTGAGAGCAAGCCGACGGCGGCGGGCGCGAGCGCGCTGGTGGCGCGGCCCGTGTTGTAGATGAAACCTTGCGCGGTGGCGCGCACCTGCGTCGGGAACATCTCGGCGAACGTCGGTGCGAAGCCGCTATAGAAGCCCGTGCCGAAAAACGCCACCACCGGGCCGAACGCCAGCAATAGCATCGGATCGCGAATCACGACATAGAGCGGCACCGTGACCGCCGACACGATAAAGAAGAGCAGAAACGACTTGCGGCACCCGATGCGATCGGCAATGTAGCCGAAGCACACGAAGCCTGCCGCTGCGCCGGCCTGCATGACGACGATCCACGTCGTCGAGCGCAGCAGATCGAAGCCCGGTCCGCCCTGCGCCACCGGGGTGGCCAGGTAGGCAGGAATCCACGTGAACAGCCCCCAGTAGCCGCACATGGCCGCTGCCGTGAAGGCGAGCCCGACCATCGTACTGCGTGCATAGGGGCCGAACAGCATGCCCAGTGTCTGGCCAAGCGTGAGGCGTACGCGCTGCTCGCGCCAGATGGCCGGCTCTTCGACATGGCGGCGCACCCAGAACGCGAGCACCGTCGGCAGAAGTCCGAATGCGAACACCCAGCGCCAGCCGAAGTACGGCAGGATGACGGCCGCCACGATGGCCGCCACCGCGTAGCCGAGCGCAAAGGCGCTCTGCACCCAGGCCATGACCTTCGCGCGATGCTCGGCGGGCCACGTCTCGGTGATGAGGGCCGCGCCGGCCGACCACTCGCCGCCGATGCCCAGTCCGAGCAGGAAACGAAACACGAGAAGCTGTGTCACCGAGTCGGCAAAGCCGCACAAGGCGGTACCGATGGAGTAGCACAGGATCGAGAGAATCATCGACCGGGTGCGGCCGATACGATCGGCGAGGAAGCCGAAGAACAGGCCTCCGAAGGCCGTCGCCAGCAGCGTGAGCGAGGCAATCATGCCCGCCATGCCTTTGTCGAAATGCAGATCGGCGCTGATGTAGCGAATCACCATCGCGAACAGCATCAGATCCATGATGTCGAGCATCCAGCCGATGTACGCCGAACCAAATGCCCGCCATTGCGCCGGACTCGCGCCGCGATACCACGGCCGACGTGCCGTGCCCGCCGCCTTCAGAGCGGTCGTGCCAGTGTCCATTCTTGTCTCCTTCATGGAACTCAGTTGAGTGTCATGCCTATGTATCGATAAACGATACGCATGGAAATGATTTCGTTTGAATGGTAGCAAACCTGTTCGACGTTTTGTCTCGTGGTAAACGATAAATGGTGCTTTGCGTATCGATCATCGATACTTCGTTCCGGGGTTGTCTCGATGGTCGGGGCAATCGACTGGTTACAGGAGATCGAGAAGTGAAGCCGTTCCAATTGCGTTTGTACGAGGATGTCATCGCGCCGAACCATGCGCCTGTCTATCTGCCGGCCGCGCGGCGGGCGATTTATGTTGTGCATGGCGACGTCGCCATCGAGTTCGAGACGGGCGCGCAGCATCATGGGGCGCAGAGCGCGTGGCTCGGTGAGGACGACGTGGCGCTGAGTGCCGGACACGAAGGCGCAACCCTGTGGCGCTGGGAACTGATGTCGGGCGATACGCCGATGCCGGGAGAAATTGCCTCGGCGCCGGGGGCATCGTCGACGCTCAAGTTGGCGGCCCCGATCGAGCTCGACCCGCGCCAACGCTGGCTCATGCGTTGCGACAAGGTACAATTCCCCCCCGGCGGCGTGGCGCACCTGCATGTGCATCAAGGGCCTGGCGTGCGCTGCACGCTCGAAGGCGAGATCACGATCGAGACGCTTGGGGCGTCGCACACGCACGGGCCGGGACAGGCGTGGCTCGAACTCGGCCATGCGCCGGTGCTCGCACCGACGACCGAGTCGCGCGACACGACCTTCGTCCGGTGCTTCATCCTGCCGCGGGCGTGCCGTAATCGCAGCTCGATTCGTTATGTGCGCCCGGAGGATGCGAACAGGAACAAGCCGCAGCGCTATCACGTGTTCGGCGAGCGCTTCATTACGCTCGACGCTCAATAGTTTCGGCGCGACGACAGTCACAAAGGACACACAGTGAAACGATCGAAGGACACCCCGAACGACGTCATTCTCGGCGCGAGCGTCGCTGCGGCGCCAGCGACTGGCGAGCGAGGTGAACGAGGTGAACGAGGCGAGCCGGGCGGCGACGAACTCAACACCTCGTCGACTTCGGTCATTTCCCTGCGCATTCTGGAGTTGCTGGCCGAGCGCAATGCCGAGTGCGGCGTGACCCATCTGGCGGAGGCGCTCGGCGTGCCCAAGGCACGCGTGCACCGGCATCTGACGGCGCTGCGCCACGAGGGTTACGTCGTGCAGAATCCGCGCACCAGCCGATATCGCATCGGCTGGCGGCTCTTCCTCTTGGGGCAGAAGCTGGTCAAGCAGTTCGACGTGGTGGGGCTTGCGCGTCCGGTGATGGAAGAATTGCGCGACGCCGTCGGTCAGACCATCGTCATCAGCTCGTTTACCGAGTCCAATGTGGTCGTGCTCGACGTCATGCGTGGGCGCAGTCCGCTGGAAATCCTGCTGCACCCGGGCACGCAGTTCAAGTTGCACAGCGTAGCGCAGGGCAAGATCGCGCTGGCTTACGGTCCGGCGGAGCGTCGCGAAGCGGTGCTCGCGGGTCCGCTCGAAGCGTGCACGCCACACACCATTACCGATCCGATGCGGCTCTCGCACGAACTCGCGCTGGTGCGCGAGCGGGGCTGGGCCGATGCGCCCGAGGAAGTATTCCTCGGTGTCAATGCGCTCGCCGCCCCCATCGTGCAGGATGACGGTTCGCTGTTCGGCACGCTCGCCATCGTCGGCTCGATTCACTATCTGCCGGCGCATCCGAATCCGCAAACCGTGGCGGCGCTCACCGACGCCGCCCGGCGCATCTCACGCCTGCTCGGCGGCGCTCGCGCGGACTGACCCTTTCGCGCCCGGCTTGCCGGGCAGGCATCCGAGCCCGTCGAGCGTGGCATGCACCGCGAGGTCGAGCGGCGTGTGGGGTTCGTGCCCGAGGGTCTCGACGAGGTGGGTGTTATCCATGCGCACCGGTTGTTGCCACAAGTAGCGCATTTCGCGCAATTCATGCAGGGTCGTGACGAAGGGCGATGCCGCCCGCACCAGCCACCACGGGAATCTGCGCGTCTTGACGTCGACGTTGTATTTCGTCATGACGCGGGCGATCGCGGCAGCCATCTGCGTGCCGTCGGCGTCCCAATGCCCGGCCATGTGGAAATTGGAGAAGGCGTCGAGCGTGCCACGGCGCGCAATGAGCATGACCATCGTGCGGCCCACGTCAGGCAGATAGGACCATTGATGACCCACGCCGTGAGCATTCGGCACCCGCACGATGCGCGCCGTCTGTCCCGGCTTCACCAAGCCTTGTGCGAACCAGCTATTGCGGGTTTGAGGGCCGAAGAAGTCTCCCGCGCGCACGATGATCGTCTGCACCCCATTGCGGCTTGCGTCCAGCAGACGGCGTTCCATCGTCGCCCGAATGCGTCCCTTGCGCGTGCGCGGCTGTTGCGGCGAATCGTGGCGGAGCAACGGGAACGTCTCGGGACCGTAGTTGTAGACCGTGCCCGGCAGGACGACGGTAGCGTGATGCATCGTGGCGGCCGCGATCGTGTTATCGAGCATAGGTAACACTTGGGTGTCCCAGTGACGATAACCGGGCGGATTGACAGCATGCACGATCACATCGCAGTCGCGTGCCGCCGCGAGTACGTCGCTCGTGCGCATGGCGTCGCCGTCGAGCCACTCGACACCCGGCTCCGAAAAAGGGGGGCGCGGCGCCCCGCCACGGCGCAGGGCACGTACGTGCCAGCCTTCGGCGAGCAGTTGGCGCGTCACCTCGCCGCCGATACCGCCCGTCGCCCCGAGTACCAGCGCGCGAGACCCCTGAGATTGGGACCTGTCGGTCATGATGTCGCTCCTTGAACGTTGAGAGTGACGCTATTCTCCGCGTGAGGCGATTCAAATAAAATTGCCGAAAATCATCTATCGGCTATACATTTTCGTATGACAAACAATCTGAGCTGGGATCTCTACCGCACGTTTCTCGCCGTGCTGACCGAGGGTTCGCTCTCGGGCGCGGCGCGGGCGCTGGGCATCACGCAGCCGACCGCAGGCCGGCATATCGCCGCGCTGGAGGCCGCGCTGGGACAAACGCTCTTCACGCGTTCGCAGACGGGCTTGTTGCTAACGGAGGCGGCGGCGTCGCTGCGCCCACATGCGCAGGCGATGCAGCACACGGCGCTTGCCTTCGAGCGGGCCGCAGCGAGCGACGGGGCAGGGGTGAACGGCGTCGTGCGTATCTCGGCGAGCGAGGTCGTCGGTGTAGAAGTGCTGCCGCCGATCCTGAGCGCGCTGCGCCGCGCGCATCCGGAGCTGGTGCTCGAACTCGTGCCCACGAACCGGATCCAGGATCTGCTGCATCGCGAAGTCGACATTGCGGTCCGAATGGCCTCACCGCAGCAGGAGGCGTTGATTGCGCGTCGGGTGGGCAACATCGACGTTGGCCTGTATGCGCGCCAAGATTACCTGGCGCGCTACGGCGCGCCGACCTCGATGGACGATCTTGCGCATCACACGGTGATCGGTTTCGATCGAATCACGCCGTTCCTCCGGGAGGCGACACGCGGCACGCCGGCCTGGTCGCGCGAGGCCTTTGCGTTTCGCGCCGATAGCGACTTGGCGCAACTGGCGATGACTCGGGCCGGCTACGGCATTGGCGCATGTCAGGCACCGCTGGCGCGGCGCGATGCACGGCTCGTGCGCGTGTTGCCGAAGGCCTTCCGCTTCACGCTGCAGACGTGGGTGACGATGCATGAAGATCTCCGCACGAGTCCACGCTGCAAAGTCACGTTCGACGCGCTCGTGGCCGGATTGTCCACCTACATGGCTGAATAAGGCCGGGCCCGCGACAACGCCGCATGACCGCAGGGAAATTGAATGATATACAATATATCAATAATATCGACAATCACGAGACCATCACCGCGCCATGCTCGACCCTTCCTTGTTCGGCCGCATGCCACCGGACGTTCTTGTGTCTGCCTCTGCCGTGCGGGTGTCACCGCCGGTGTCTGAATCGGCAACCGGGCTGTCCTCGTCCTCGTCCTCGTCCCCATCCTCGTTCCAGTTCCCGTTGCCTGCCGGCCGTCATTCACTCGGACTCAGTGAGGCCCGCGACGCGGTGCTTTACGTACCGCCGGATCTGCCCACCGACAGGCCGGTGCCCATTTTTGTGATGTTTCATGGGGCGGGGGGCTTTCCGGAAAAGGTGCTGCCGTTCATCGAGCCACACGCGCAGCGTCACAAGTTTCTCGTGCTCGCACCGCATTCGACCTTCCCGACGTGGGACATCGTGATCGGCGGCAGCGGTCCCGATCTGGAGCGTTTGCAACACGCATTGGGCGCGCTTGCCGCGCGTTATCGCATCGATACCGGGCGCGTGGCGTTTGCGGGCTTCTCCGACGGCGCGAGCTACGCGTTGTCCATCGGCGTGACGAACGGCGACATTGCGAGTCATGTCATCGCTTTCTCGGGCGGATTCATGTCGGTCTTCGTTCAGGAAGGTCAGCCTCGGATCTTCATCGCGCACGGGCGCGACGACGAACAATTGCCCATCGAGACAAGTGGCCGTCAGAACGCCAACAAGCTCAAGGCCGCGGGCTACGACGTGCAGTACGTCGAATTCGACGGGCTGCACATCATCGAGCCGGGCGTCGTGGCCCGTGCCATCGACTTCTTCCTCGCCTGAAACGCGCACAGCCAAGGGGCAAAGTACGCACGGGCCTTACCTCTTACGTCTTACCTCTTACGTCTTACGCCTTACGGGGAGTGCCGTTCATGGATTTCGAAATTCCCGAATCACTGATTCATCCGCTGCTGCAATTGATCGGCGCCGATTCTCCGCTGGGCAAACAGCTCACGACTTATGGCGTGTGCCGAGGCAACATGCGGGTCTCGAGCGAATGGTTCGACGCCAAGTCGCTCAACACGCTCTACGTCCTGAGCAAGACCCAGAACGAACGCGCGTTGATGTTTCAGATGCTTGCGCTCGACAACGTCTACAACGCGCCGCAAGCGCGAGTGATTCCGAGTCTGGACAAGCTCGTGCCGGGTCTCGTGGCGTATCTTGCACGCGATGTCATCGACGGCTGGGTGTATCAACGCCACCGCGACGGCGCACTGCTGCCGTGGCTCGTGCGTCGCCTGCGTTACGTCGAGCCGGAGCAGGGCTCGCCCTACGTCGTCATGGACATGCTGGCGAACACGATGCAGTCGGCCAACTCGACGCTGACCGAGCATCGCCTGCGTCGCTCGGGAATGACGACGTCGCTCGTCTTTACTCGCGACGACATTGCCAATCGCACGATTCCGGCGTTGCTTGCGGAGTTCGGCTTCTACAAGGAATGCGCCGAGTTCAAGCATGAATACGAGCAGCATGCGCAGCGCTTCTTGCGCGTGCAGCGGGCGTTCGGTGCGCAGTTCGTGCTGCGCCGCGCGGCGTTCTCTGTGGATCCGAAGGGCGCGACGGAGTTGATTCGTGTAGTGGACGGCGCGGCGGCGAAGTGCGTGAACGACGAGGAACGCCTCGAGCGCAATTTCGAGGTGGCGTGCGACGCCGACTTCTGGCGTAACGCCGAGATCGATCAGGCGTTTGAGACAATTCCGCTGCACTGCTATGTACATGTGTTCCATCTGGACTGGCACCGCAATCTCTGGGTGCACGTGCAGAACATGACGGAGTACGAATATCAACCTGGCCTGCGCGACAAGCTCGTTCTGCCGTCGCACCATCACGATCTGATCGATATCCTGACATCGAACATGGATGTGATGATGCCGGACTTTGTCCCCGGCAAGTCGGGCGGTGCGACGATTCTCTGCCAGGGCGCGCCGGGACTGGGCAAGACGCTCACGGCGGAGATCTACGCCGAGGTCGTCGGCAAGCCGCTGTACCGTGTGCATTCGGGGCAATTGGGGACGACGGCGGCGTCGGTGGGCGCAGCGCTCACGGGCATTCTGCGGCGTGCCATGCGCTGGAATGCCATCCTGTTGCTCGACGAGGCGGACGTGTACATCCGCCGGCGCGACAACGATCTGGAACACAACGCCATCGTGGCGGAATTTCTGCGCTCGCTGGAATACTTTCACGGCCTGCTGTTCATGACGACGAATCGTATCGGCGACGTCGACGACGCCATTCTGTCGCGCTGCATCGCCACGATCCATTATGAGACGCCGTGCCCGGCCGACGCGCGGCGCCTCTGGCGCATGCAGGCCGAGCAGGTCGGAGCGTATCTCGACGAGACCCTGATCGACACGCTCGCCGGCCGGTATCCGAACGTGAGCGGTCGCGACATCAAGGAGCTGATGAAGCTCGCGAGCCGCTATTGCAAGGTCAGGGACATGCCCTACACGGAAGACGTGTTCCGGCTCTGCGGGCTATTCCGAGGCTACGACGCGTGAATCGCCCGGGCCGGCGCTGGCGGCAGCGTCGGCCTGCCACGCGACGGGCCGTGCCGGGCGACGCCGCAAACCCCAGTTGCCGGGCGCTCGCCGCGCGTGATAAAAGGTCGGCCATCCATCGCACATTCCAATACCGTTTATGGCTGGCAGGCCGAAATCGAATCGACCGCTCTTCGATCTGGATCTATTGCGCTCGATCATCGTGGTGGCCGATTGCGGCAGCTTCACCACGGCGGCGGCGCGTCTGCATTCGACCCAATCCACGGTGAGCCAGAAGGTCCGGCGTCTTGAAGACATGGTCGGACACAAGTTGCTCGATCGCGGCAATCGAGAAGTCCGCGCCACCGACGCGGGCGAGATGCTGCTTGCACACGCGCGCCAGATGCTCGCGCTCAACGACCAGATGTTCGAAGCGCTCTCCGGCGCGGTCGGGGGCGTGACGGTGCGTCTGGGCGTGCCGGAAGACTTCGCGACCGGCGCCACGACGCAGGTGCTTGCGCGATTCAATCGGCAATATCCGCAGGTCAAGCTCGAAGTGACGAGTGGCCTGAGCCGCGATCTGTTGGGCAGTTACGATCGTGGCGCCCTCGATCTCGTGCTGGTCAAGCAACGCCGGGATAGTCGCGAGTCGGTCGTATCCCGCCCCGAAAAGCTCGCGTGGATCGACAGCGCAACGCATCCCTCGTTCGGGCGCGATCCGGTGCCGCTCGTGACCTTTCCCACCCGCGGGCTGTATCGCGACGACATGATCCACACGCTCGAGACGATGGGGCGCAACTGGCGCATCAGTTTTACCAGTTCCAGTCTGAGCGGCATTCAGGGCGCGGTTGCCGACGGGATGGGGATCAGTCTCGTACCCCAGCGCGCTGTGCTGCCGGGGCATGCGGTGCTTGGCCGGGCGCAGGGGCTGCCGGTCATCGACGCATTCGAACTCGCCGTGTTTCACCGCCCGAGCGCCGATCCGATGGTGGTGGCGCTCGCCAAAGTATTGGTGGGCATGCTCGCGCCGACACCGCGCGCACCGAAGTGAGCGACGCGCCGGGGACGGCGTTCGCGCGATGACGGCGGCGCGCGAGCGGCGTGGGCTCAGTTCGGCGGCGTGCCCAGCGTCAGGGGCATGTGGCGGTTGACGTCTTTGTACAGCAGGTAGCGGAACGGTCCGGGGCCTCCGGCGTAGCAGGCCTGCGGGCAGAATGCGCGCAACCACATGAAGTCGCCGGCTTCGACTTCCACCCAATCCTGATTCAGGCGATAGACGGCCTTGCCTTCCAGTACATACAGGCCGTGCTCCATTACGTGCGTTTCCGCGAACGGAATGACACCGCCCGGCTGGAACGTCACGATATTCACATGCATGTCATGGCGCATGTCCTGAATATCGACGAAGCGCGTCGTGACCCACCGGCCGTCGGTGCCGGGCATCGGAATCGGTTCGACGTCGCGCTCGTTCTTCACGAACGGCTCGGGGTGTGCCAGACCTGCGACGGCCTGGTAGCGCTTGCGAATCCAATGGAAGCGAGCGGTGCTCTGGCTGTGGTTGCGCAGTTGCCAGTCGGTCTCGGGCGGGATGAACGCATAGCCGCCAGGGGTGAGCGGGTTCGCTTTGCCCTGGATCGTCACCGTGATCTCGCCTTCGACGACAAACAGCACGGCTTCGGCGTTTGCGTCCTGTTCGGGTTTGTCGCTGCCGCCGCCCGCGCCGACTTCCATGATGTATTGCGCGAACGTTTCGGCGAAGCCGGAGAGCGGACGGGCGAGCACCCAAAGTCGGGTGTTGTCCCAGAATGGCAGATGGCTCGTGACGATATCGCGCATCACGCCCTTCGGGATGACGGCGTACGCCTCGGTAAACATGGCGCGGTCGGTGAGTAATTCCGTTTGGCCCGGGTGCCCGCCGTGCGGCGCGTAGTAGGGGGTCTTCGACATACCTGATGGCTCCTGTCTCGTTCCGATCCGTCGGATCAGAGAGACCTTGCAGTGTTCTGAGGTGAATTGTGGGCGGTCGTTCACGCCCACGAAAGCAAGATAGCGAACCGGTCAAGCATCGACAAATTAAATATAAAAATGCCCATCATTCGTTTATTGAATAATTGGGCGCCGGACTTGCCGCGGCGCGGCGTCGGTAGCAAAAAGCGCCGCGGTGCAAGTCAGGGCGCGACGCTTTTGACGGGGTTGACGGGGTTGACGGCGGTTGACGGCGCCGCTGCGCATGATTACGGCACAACGACACGCAGCGGCCAACGCAAGCGGGCGAGGACGTTCGCATCGCGGTCCGTGACGATCGCCTCGACGTCGACCTGCGCCGTGCCGCTGGCCACGACATCGGCCTGCCAGAAGGCATCGGGCGCTGCTCGGGCGACGCTCACCTGCGGGTCGCCGGGCTGAGGCGCGTAGCGGGTGGCGTGCTCATGAACGTGCAACTGCAAGCCGCTCAGGGACGACGCGTCGGCGAGCGAGAGCTGGAGCAGTACCGCATGTTCGCCACGCATGGCCAGAGGCGTCCAGCGCAGCCGCAAACGGTCTCCGGTGTGTACATCGACAGGCCATGGCGCTGCGTTGACGCCATCGAGTGCATTGGCATCGGGCGCGAGTGCGTAGCAGCCGTCGCCGTCGACGGTCACGGGGTTGTCTGCTGCTTCGGGGTGCCGGTCGAGCAGCGTCACCGTATCGATGACGAGCAGAACATCGACGATGGCAGGGCGCTCGCCACCGGCGTCGGAGGTGTGTGCGTCGGACATGGGGATTCCTTGCCGTGGGCCGCTGTTGCCGCAATCCGGCGCCCATGCCTGGGCGTCGTGGATCGCGGCGTGGCGTTGCTCAATGGTTGCGAATGGAGATGAACGGATCCCATTGATAGCAGCCGCACAGATTGCCGCTGCGATCGAGGATCATGAACTGGAAGTGGTAGGTGACGCGGCCGGTCTTGAGCGTTTCGCAAGACCAGAAGTAGTTCGAGCATTGTTGCTTCTTCGGATGGGTCGGATCGGGCGGGTTCGGCACCGGGATCGTGACTTCGGCTTCTCGCGGCGACGGCGGCGAGATCAGCTCGTTGCCCTGATTGCCGACGAATTTGTAGAAGATGCACGACTGCTCGAAGCCGAGCGAGAGCGAGCATTCGCGCCACCGGATAACGTCGCCGACGGTCGCCGCGACGTCCAGCTCGCCGCCTGCCTGCCCGCTCACCACATTGCCTTGCGTGACGATCATGAAGACGTGCTTGAAGTCGATGAGCGGCGGATTCGCCATGCTCGAGTTCCTGCCGTACCGGTCGACAATCGTCTTGGTGTCGATGCTGACCAGCACATCGGTGATTTGCGACATGAGATTCTCCACGAAAGACTAAGGTGAATGCCGTCGATCGGACGATGACGGCCTCAAAGGCCGCGGCTCGTCGGCCGCGTGCGAAACGCTCGCGTGCGTTTCACCGATCGAGCGTAGAAAGGCGGGGGAGAATGTTCAACCTCGCGCGGGCTGCGCGATATGAGTGACATTGCGCGCAAAGTGGCGTCGCGACTGGCGTTGCCACGGGTGCGCCGGGACTCACCAATCGGAGAATTGGAGGCATGCAACCAAAACAGCCCATGCGCGCACTGCGTGCATGGGCTGCGTCACCGTTCTGGAGGTGTCGGGCGCCCGGCCTTCGCTGGAGGCCGGCGCGCCGTCGGAACGCGTGGAGCGCTTGGTTGGATCAGAGCAGCGCCGTGACCTGGGGATGAGACTTCACCGGATCGAATACGACAACGCGATAATCGGCCAACCCATGAATGTGGAAAGGGTCCTGCGCGAGGATCGCATCGAGCTCGTCGCGCGAGACCTTGCCGGCGGCGATGATGACACCGCCATTGCGCGGTTGCTTTGGCCCTGACGCAAGGAACAGACCGCGCTCATACTGCGTGGCGAGAAACTGGCGATGGGCTTCGAGATGCGCGTCGATGGCGCTCATGGGTTGCGTGTAAGTCAATTCGACGATGTACATGCTGCGGACCTTGTCAAAAAAGCGCGGCCTCTGGCCGCTTGACGATAGTGTAGCAACGCGGCGTATTTTGTGCGCGGCAAGCGGCACCGGTCTGCGATTCCACGGTCGCCCACGACAACGACGTTGCCCTCAGAGCAGACGATACGCGAGTCGGGCAGCGACGCGCGCGCCAGTGCCTTGCGCGTCGAAGTGCGGGTTGTACTCGGCCAGATCGGCCACACGCAGCTTGCCCGAACGCCGTACGTGCGTGACGATGGCCTCGACGACGGACATCGGCACGCCATACGCGGCGGGCGCAGATACGCCCGGCATGACCGATGCGGGAAGCACGTCGAGATCGATCGTCAGATAGACATGGGCGACGTCGTCGATCAGCGCATCGATCTGTGCGAGGCGGGCCTCCAGATGACGCTCCTGCATATCGGTGTCCTCCACGTACGTCACCTTTAGCTCGCGCGCTCGTTCGAATAGCGACGCTGTGTTGCTCAATCGGCTCACACCCATGCACGCATAGTCGAACGGGCGTTCGGCCGACGCGCAGGCCTGCGCAATCTGGTCGAACGGCGTTCCCGACGTGCCCGGACGCGCCGTGCGCAAATCGAAGTGTGCATCCAGATTCAGAATCAGCACGCGCGAGCGGTCGCCGGCCGCGTCGAGATGCGCGCGCAATCCTTGCCACGTCCCCCACGCGATTTCGTGACCGCCGCCAAGCACGACCGGATGCGCGCCAGCGTCGAGCTGACGGCGCACGGCCTGGGCCAGCGCCGCTTGCGCGGCTTCCAGATCGTCGCCTTCGCAGGCGATGTCGCCCGCATCGAACAAGCATGCGATGCCGTGCGCAGGGAGGTTCGCCAGCGCACGCCGGATGGCCTGCGGCCCTTGCGCGGCGCCGATGCGCCCCTGATTGCGTTTCACACCCGCATCGCAGACAAAGCCAAGCAGCACGGACGCGCCTCGGGCCGAGGCGCCCGTGGGTGGGTCGATCTGGTGCACGACGTTGAAGAGGCGACGCGTGTCGCCACGCTCGCCGCTATCGGTACGGCCGTGCCAGACCGGGGGCTCGCCGGTAATGGGATTGAGTGGGGTCGCCATGAGCGTCTCCTGTTTGCGGGGTGGGCTCAATTCGCGGTGGCGTCGCGCCACTGTCCGTGGCGCACCGTGCGCGAGGGCAGTTCGCCGCCCAGCCAGTAAGCGAGTTCTGCCGGGCGCTCGATCTCCCACGCCACGAAGTCCGCCACCTTTCCGGCTTCGAGCGTGCCGTGCGTGGCGAGCATGCCCAGCGCTTTTGCTGCATTGCGCGTGACACCGGCCAGCGCTTCTTCGGGCGTGAGGCCAAAGAGTGTGCAGGCCATGTTGAGCATCAGGCGCAGCGACAGTGCTGGGGACGTGCCGGGGTTCAGATCGGACGCCACCGCGATATCGACACCGTGGCGGCGCAGCAGATCGACGGGCGGGCGCCGCGCCTCCTGCAGCATATGAAACGCGCCGGGCAGCAGCACGGCAACCGTGCCGGCACGTCCCATCGCGGCGGCGTCGTCGGCCGTCATGTATTCCAGGTGGTCTGCCGAGAGCGCGCCGAGTTCCGCCGCCAGCCGTGCGCCGCCGAGCGGGGAGAGTTGCTCCGCGTGCAGCTTGACGGGCAACTTCAGCTTCTGCGCGCGGAGCAGCACGCGCATGACCTGCGCCGGTGTGAAGGCGATGGTTTCGCAGAAGGCATCGACGGCGTCGACCAAACGTTCTTCGGCGAGCGTCGGCAGGATCTCGGCGCAGACGTAGTTCACATACTCGTCCGGTTTGCCCGCGAACTCCGAGGGCACCGTGTGCGCGGCCAGACAGGTGGTTTTCACCGTGACCGGCAGCGCTTCACCGAGGCGACGCGCCACGCGCAGCATCTTGCGTTCGCTGTTCAGGTCGAGACCGTAACCGGACTTGATCTCGACCGTGGTGACACCCTCACGCATCAGCGCCAGCAGACGGTTGCGCGCTGCCACGAAGAGCGCATCTTCGGTGGCGTCGCGCGTGTGCCTCACCGTGTGCTTGATGCCGCCACCGGCCGCCGAGATTTCGGCATAGCTCACGCCTTGCAGCCGTTGCTCGAATTCGAGGCTGCGGTTGCCGCCGAACACCAGATGCGTATGGCAATCGATCAGGCCGGGCGTGACCCAGGCGCCGTGCAGGTCGACGCACTCATCCGCGCCGGCGGCGGCGCGCTCGCTGCGAGGGCCGACCCACTCGATCTGCTTGCCAAGCGTGACGATCGCTGCATCCTCGATGGCGTGGTAACGGCCGTCGCGCATGGTGGCAACGTGGCAGTGCTTCCAATAGGTACGTTTCATGTGAGGCTCATTCCAGGCTCATTTGGCTGCGCACCTGCGCTTCCTTGGGTTTGACGCCGAACCGATAGGCGATCGACATCAGCACGATCCAGCCTGCGCCGACGTACAACGCGATGCGGGTGTCGTCCATATAGCCGAGCACACCAATCACAAAGAGCATGAACGCGATGGCCAGCCCTGGCGCGACGGGCCACAGCGGCACCTTGAACTTGAGGGCTGCGACTTCCTCGGCCGACAGGCGGCGGCGCATCGCGACCTGCGAGAGCAGGATCATCAGCCAGACCCACACGGTCGCGAACGTGGCAATCGAGGCAATGATCAGAAACACGCCTTCCGGAATCAGATAGTTGAGCACGACGCCGCCGAGCAGCGCGGCCGTCATCACGAGCACCGTGACCCAGGGTACGCCATGGCGCGACGTGGTGAAGAAGGCGGCAGGCGCCTGACCGTGTTCGGCCATGCCGAACATCATCCGGCCCGCGCCGAAAATATTGCTGTTGATGGCGGAGATGGCGGCCGAAATCACGATCAGATTGAGAATCGCCGCTGCCGACCTGATGCCCAGGCCGGAGAAGATCTGCACGAACGGGCTACCCTGGCGACCGATGCCGGTCCACGGGAAGATCGCCATGAGCACGCACATCGTCAGCACGTAAAACAGCAGAATGCGCACCGGCACGGCGTTGATGGCGCGCGGGATCACCGTTTCCGGATGCTTGGCTTCGCCACCGGTGATGCCGATGATCTCGATGCCGCCATACGCGAACATCACCACGGCCAGCGACGCCACAAGTCCGCCCCAGCCATTGGGCAGGAAGCCGCCGTGCGACCACAGATTGCTCACCGCCGGGGCGTGCTCCGCATGCAGTTGCACGCCGGCGAACAAAATTACGCCGCCGCCCACAATCATGGCGACGATGGCGAGAATCTTCACCAGCGCCAGCCAGAACTCCATCTCCCCGTACACCTTCACGTTGCACAGGTTCAGCCCGCAGATCAGCATGACGATGCCGAGCACCCAGATCCATTGCGGCACGTCCGGGAACCAGAATCCCATATAGATGCCGAACGCCGTCACGTCGGCGAGACAAACGATCGCCATCTCCAGGATGTAGGTCCAGCCCGTGAGGAAACCGGCCAGCGGTCCGAGATTGTCGCGCGCATAGCGGCCGAACGAGCCGGACACCGGCTGACGCACGACCATCTCGCCAAGCGCGCGCATTACCATATAGACGGCTGCACCGCCCACGATATAGGCCAGGATCACCGCCGGACCGGCGAGTTGGATCGCCGAGGCCGAGCCGTAGAACAGGCCGGTGCCGATGGCCGAGCCGAGCGCCAGAAAGCGGATGTGCCGTGCGCTCAGATTGCGTTGCAGGTTTTTCAAGCTGTCTCCTGAAGGCGTGATGAGCCTGCCCGCGCGCGCGGGCGGCAAGTGAATTCCGGGAAGGCCGTCCGACGCTCGGACCGGCGCACCGATGGGCCGCCGGACGAGGGACGAGGGGACGACCCGATATACCCCGTCACCGGAACGCGAATCGCAGTTCGTTTCGCCCCGGCAGGGCGGAAAGTCGAGGCGAGTTAAACGCTTGGCAACGTACCGGACGGCACGAGCGCACTCAGATGCCGCTGTGCAATCAAGGTGCTCGCGCCTTCGATGTCGGGGGCGAAGTAGCGGTCCTTATCGTAGAACGGAACCGATTGGCGCAGAAGGGCGCGGGCGCGCTCGAGGACCGGCGTCGATTTGACACCCTCGCGGAAGTCAAGCCCCTGGCAGGCGCCAAGCCATTCGATCGCGAGAATGCCCTTTACGTTATCGGCCATCTCCCAAAGCCGTTTCCCGGCATTCGGGGCCATCGATACGTGATCTTCCTGGTTGGCCGAGGTCGGCAGACTGTCGACGCTGGCCGGATGCGCCAACGCCTTGTTCTCCGAGGCGAGCGCAGCGGCCGTGACCTGCGCGATCATGAATCCGGAGTTCACGCCGCCATTGGCCACAAGAAATGCGGGCAACTGCGACATGTGCTTGTCCATCATGAGGGACGTGCGGCGCTCGCTCAGGGCGCCGATTTCGGCAATGGCCAGGGCGAGATTGTCTGCGGCCATCGCGACCGGTTCGGCATGAAAGTTGCCCCCCGAGATCACGTCGCCCTGTTCCCAGAACACGAGCGGGTTGTCCGACACGGCGTTCGCTTCCACGGCGAGCACCTCGGCGGCCTGACGGATCTGCGTGAGACAGGCCCCCATGACCTGCGGCTGGCAGCGCAGCGAATACGGATCCTGGACTTTTTCGCAATGGGCGTGCGATTGGCCGACTTCGCTCGTCTCGCCGAGCAGATGACGGTACAGCGCTGCGGCATCGATCTGTCCGCGTTGACCTCGGGCGGCGTGAATGCGGGGGTCGAACGGGGCGCGCGAGCCGAGCATGGCTTCGACTGTCAATGCGCCGCAGACGCTGGCGGCGGCGAACAGATCTTCGCCTTCGAACAGGCCGCGCAGTGCATAGGCCGTCGAGACCTGCGTGCCGTTGAGCAGCGCGAGCCCTTCCTTGGCGGCGAGCGTAAGCGGTGCGAGCCCGGCCACGGCGAGCGCTTCACGCGCGCTCATCCACTGACCGCGATAACGCGCCTCGCCCTCGCCCAGCAACAGCAGCGACATATGGGCGAGCGGGGCGAGATCGCCCGAGGCGCCGACCGAGCCCTTGAGCGGGATGCATGGATAGACTTCGGCGTTCACCAACGTGACGAGGGCATCGATGACCTTGCGGCGAATGCCCGAGTAGCCCCGCGCCAGGCTGTTGATCTTGAGCACCATGATGAGACGCACGAGTGCGTCGTCAAGCGGGGCGCCGACACCGGCGGCGTGCGACAGCACGAGAGAGCGTTGCAGGTTCTCGAGATCGTCTTTTGCGATGCGCGTCGTGGCGAGCAGACCGAAGCCGGTGTTGATGCCGTATGCGGTGCGGCCTTCGGCCACGATGTTTTCCACGCAGGCTACGCTCTTGTCGATGGCCGCATAGGCGGTCTCATCGAGCGTGACGGTGGTCGGGTGCTGATAGACCTCGCGCAGTTGCGCGAGCGTGAGCGTGCCGGGCGTCACAAACAGTTTTGCCATGGACGGATTTCCTTGATTCGACATATTCGGGGGGTATCTCGCTTACTTCGCGGTGCCCAGCATGGGCAAATTCAGGCCGTGCTCGCGGGCGCACTCGACGGCGACGTCGTAGCCCGCATCGGCATGGCGCATGACCCCGGTGGCCGGGTCGTTGTTCAGCACACGCGCGATGCGCGCGGCGGCGGCGTCGGTGCCATCGCACACGATCACCACGCCCGAGTGCTGCGAAAAGCCCATGCCGACACCACCGCCGTGATGCAGCGAGACCCAGGTCGCGCCACTCGCGGTGTTGAGCAGGGCGTTGAGCAGCGGCCAGTCGGAGACGGCGTCAGAGCCATCGCGCATGGCTTCCGTTTCGCGATTGGGGCTGGCGACCGACCCCGAGTCCAGGTGATCGCGGCCGATGACGATTGGTGCCGAAAGCTCTCCCGAGCGTACCATTTCGTTGAACGCCAGTCCGAGCTTCGCGCGCAACCCCAACCCAACCCAGCAGATCCGTGCGGGCAGGCCCTGGAAGCGGATGCGCTCGCGCGCCATGTCGAGCCAGCGGTGCAGGTGCGCGTCGTCGGGAATCAATTCCTTGACCTTCGCATCGGTCTTGTAGATGTCTTGCGGATCGCCCGAGAGGGCAACCCAGCGGAACGGGCCAACGCCGCGGCAGAAGAGCGGGCGGATATAGGCGGGCACGAAGCCGGGGAAATCGAACGCGTTCTCGACCCCTTCGTCCTTGGCCATTTGACGGATGTTGTTGCCGTAGTCGAACGTCGGCACACCCATCGCCTTGAAGTCGAGCATGGCGCGCACGTGCACGGCCATCGACTGCTTGGCCGCCTTGACGACCTCGGCGGGCTTGGTGCGAGCGCGTTCGCGGTAGTCGTCCCATGTCCAGCCGATCGGCAGGTAGCCATTGAGCGGGTCGTGCGCGCTGGTCTGGTCGGTGACCATGTCCGGGCGTACGCCACGCCGCACCAGGGCCGGCAGAATCTCGGCCGCATTGGCGCACAGGGCGATCGAGACGGCCTGGCCGGCGGCCGTGTATTTGGCGATACGGGCGAGGGCGTCGTCCAGATCGTCGGCTTGTTCGTCGACATAACGCGTGCGCAGGCGGAAGTCGATGCTGGACTGCTGGCACTCGATGTTCAGTGAGCAGGCGCCGGCCAGCGTAGCCGCCAGCGGCTGCGCGCCGCCCATACCGCCCAGACCGGCGGTGAGTACCCAGCGGCCCTTCAGGTTGCCGCCATAGTGTTGGCGGCCGGCTTCGACGAACGTCTCGTAAGTGCCTTGCACGATGCCCTGACTGCCGATGTAGATCCACGATCCGGCGGTCATCTGGCCGTACATGGCCAGCCCCTTGGCGTCGAGTTCGTTGAAGTGCTCCCAGTTGGCCCAGTGCGGCACCAGATTCGAGTTGGCGATGAGCACGCGCGGCGCGTCGGCATGCGTCTTGAACACCCCCACGGGCTTGCCCGACTGCACGAGCAACGTCTCGTCGTCACCGAGCGTCTTGAGCGTTTCGACGATCGTGTCGTAGCACGCCCAGTTACGCGCGGCCCGCCCGATCCCGCCATAAACGACGAGCGCGTTCGGGTTTTCGGCGACGTCCGGGTCGAGATTGTTCATCAACATACGCAGCGGGGCTTCGGTCAACCAGCTACGGGCATTGAGCTTCGTGCCGCGCGGAGCGCGGATCGTGGCGTCGCGATATCGGGAGAATTGGCTCACAACATTCCTCGGGTTCGGAGCAGATATTGGCTTGTACAGTATTGTATATACAAGTCATCGTGAACTAGGGTTTTCACGCACAGCTGCGCATCGAGGCGGACGGTGTAGAGGAACGGCGAGGGACTTCGGGGCGGACTCGCTTACACGGCTTCGCCGAAGCGGCCTTCAAGTCGGTGGCGTGAGCCGGGGTGCAGCAGGCGGGCGACGGAGACGATGCGTTTGCCCGACCACGTACGACGGCGAATAAGCAGGCACGGCTCGGCGCGCGGAATATGCAGCCATTGCGCTTCGTCCGGCGTGGCGGTCACGGCTTCGACGACATGCTCGCCCGACGTGAGCGGTGCGAGACGCTGCAAATAGGCGTTCGGGGTGAGCTGGGTAAAGTCCTGGTCGAGGTAGTGCGGTGCGAGCACGGGATTGACGAAGCGGTCTTCGATCTGTACGGGCACATTGTCCTGATAGTGGACGATCACCGAGTGGAACAGCTTCTCGCGTTCCTGCAGGCCCATGGCGAGGGCGCGTTCAGGCCCGGCGAGTTCCTCGCGAAGCAGCTTCACTTCGGCGTGATGGCGGTGGCCGTGCTCGGCGATCTCGTCGGCAATATTGTTGACGGCCAGCAGCGCAGAATGCGACTTCGGCTCAGCGACGAAAGTCCCGACGCCCTGCATGCGCACGAGTCGCCCCTCGGCGGTGAGTTCTCGGAGCGCCCGGTTGATTGTCATGCGGCTCACGCCCGAGACGTCGACCAGTTCGTTCTCCGAGGGCACCCGGTGATGCGGCGGCCAGGCGCCGCTGTCGATCTGACGGCAGATGTATTGCTTTATCTGCAGATAGCGGGGCGCCGGCCCTTGTTCGTTAAGCGTATCGACGCTCGGCTGGGCGGTTTGACGTGGCACCTTGATGGCCTCTCCGGTCACGAATGTGCAGGTGGGAAAGCCTGAAGGATAAGCCAATCGCTTGCCGCAGAGGAGAAAAATGCGGCGCGCCTGCAAATGCGGTGCGTGGGTGCCGCTGCGTCCGGTGTCGCGTGTTCAGGGGGGCAGGAGGTTCAAGTGGCTAAAGCGGCTGAGGTGGCTGAGGTGGCCGAGGTTGCCGGGATGGCTCAGGCAGGTTGAGCGGCGTACCTGGCGCTCATCGCTCGGGCGCCATTCGCCAACAAGCTGCAAGCCATCAGCAGCGCAGCCGTCACGAAGAACACCGCCGGCAGACCGAACACCACGGCAATTTGCCCGCCGATCACGGGCCCGACCACCTGACCGCTGAATTGTGCCGACTGGAGATAGCCGAGCATCTTGCCGGTGCTGCGTTCGTCGACGGCGTGCCGTGCGAGCTTTCCGATGGCCGGTAGCAGGCCGGCCAGCGTCATGCCCATCAACACGCGCAGCGCGGCCAACTGCCACCAGGAAGTGACAAACGCCTGCGGCACCATGACCAGTGCCGTCGCGATGAGGCACCCGACGATGACGCGCCAACTTCCGACACGGTCGGCCAGTGCGCCCAATCGCGCGGCGCTCAGCATACTGCCCAGTGCCGAGCTGGCCATGACGACGCCGGCCACGCGCGTCAGATGCGCGCTGTCCACGCCCAATTGCCCGATATAGACGGTAATGATCGGCTCGATGGACATGTTCGCGAGCAGCACCATCATCGCCGTGACGAGAATGGCGGCGATGATGCCGGGGTGTGCGCGATGTATGGGCGTGAGCGTCGTTGCGGCGGCGCGGCGATTGCCGTCGCGCGAGGCATCGAACGCTTCGCGAATCCCGAAGGTCGTTAGAAGCGCCGTGATTGCGATCATCGCGCCGCCTGCGAAGAAAGTGCCGCGTATTCCGAGCAGCGGCGGCAGCAACCCGCCGACCAGCGGCCCGATCAAATTGCCTGCGAGCGCCCCCGTCGACAGCACGCCCAGCGCCCAGCCCGCGCGTTCGCGTGGCGCCTGCGTGCCCACCATCACGGTCGAAGCCGACGCGTAGCCGCCGATCAGCCCCGCGATCAGGCGTAGCCCCACGAGTTGATAGATGTTGTGCGCAACGCCGATGAGCGACATCACGATCGCCATGCCCACGGCCGCGCGGATGAGCATGGGCTTGCGGCCGTACCGGTCGGCGAGATGGCCCCAGAGGGGCGCGGTCACGGCCGTGCCAAGGAACGTTGCACTGAACGCGACGCCCGACCATTGAATCACGGCCGCCTCCGATTCCACGCCCAACTGGTGGACGTAGAGCGGCAAGAACGGCAGCAACATGCTCAGGCTCACCAGCGTGGTGAACGAGCCGAAAACGGCGATGGCCAGATTGCGGCGCCAGTACGGTGCGTTACGGTCTGCGTAACTTGCGGCACTGACATCTGCCGTGGTGTGCGGTGTTGCGTCGGGGCGGTGACTCACAAAAAACCTCTGCGTTGCGCAATGCGTTCGCGACCGGGCATCGATGGCCCGTACGTCGAGTCTAGTCTGCGTGCGGAGATGCCGGAATGGCCGTTGTGCGGAAGTCACTCTTACGCGATGCGGATGAATGCGCCAACGTCTGCATCAGGAAATCGACGAAGACGCGCGCACGCGACGGTAGCGACTTGCCGTGCGGATATATCAGGCTGACCGGACGCGAGCGCCCCGCATAGCCGGGCAGCACCTCCACCAGGCGAGCGTCGGCCAGATCCGTCTCGACGATGAAGCGGTAAGTCTGGAAAAGGCCGGCGCCGGCCTTGGCGAGCGTGACTCCCGAGAGCACGTCGTCCGAACAACGGAAGTTGCCATGGGCCTGATGCTCGATGTCGCGGCCCGCTTCGCGGAACAGCCACGGTATCGCACGGCCCGTGCTTGGCAGATCGAATTCGATGCAATCGTGTGCGGCCAGATCGTCGAGCGTTTGCGGAATCCCGGCGCGACGCAGGTAGTCGGGGTGCGCGACGACGACGAGCGCCGCATCCTCGAGATGACGTGCCACCATGCGCGATTCGGGCTGGGCGCGAAAGCGGATGGCGAAATCGAAGCGCTCCTCGTGCAGGTCGACGTTCCGGTTGTCGACGTGGGCATGCACCTTGATGAGCGGGTATTGCGCCCGGAACGCAGGCAACAGCGGCAGCAGACGGAAGTGCGCATAGGTCGTCGGCACACTGATGCGAAGCGTGCCGGACGGCTGCGACTGCGCACCCGAGACTCGGCGCTCGGCCTCGGCCAGCAGCGCGAGGGCGGTCCGGCATTCGTCGAAGTACGCGCCGCCGCCTTCGGTCAGGCGGATGCTGCGCGTCGAGCGCACGAACAGACGGACGCCCAGCCGTTGTTCGAGCCGGGCGATCGACCGGCTCACGGCGGCGGGCGTCACGCCCGCAAGATTGGCCGCCGCCGTGAAGCTGCCCGCTTCGGCCGCCAGACAGAACAGTTCGATGCTGCCGAGCAGAACGTCGTCGAATTGGCGTTGCATATTTATTACACGATGTAAAAAGACAAGTGTAATCGCATGTGTTTTTCGCGTCTCGAATCACGAATAGAGTGGTGCTCAACCTGCGGGGCGCCCGGATACGCCGCCGTCCCGGCGGGGCGATTCAAGACGAGGACAGACATCATGAGCAAGTCGGAACACACGGTCATCATTACGGGCGCCACGAGCGGCATCGGTCTCGGACTGGCGCAAGCGTTTCTGAAGGACGGCTTCAACGTCGTCGGCACGGGGCGCAGCAGTGCGCGGCTTGAAGAGACGGCGACGCGTCTTGCGGCAGGCGAACGATTCCTGCCGGTCGCGGGGGACGTCGGCAACCCGGCGGTCGCCAACGTCGTGTTCGCCAAGGCCATCGAGGCTTTCGGACATGTGGACGTGCTCATCAACAACGCGGGCATCTTCACTGCGAAGCCGTTCGTGGATTTCACCCCGGACGAGATTGACGAGCAGATCGCCACCAATCTCAAGGGTGCGCTGTACTTCTCGCAGGCGGCGGCACGGCACATGAGCGAGCGCCGTCGCGGCAAGATCGTGAACGTGACGGCGGCGATTGCCTTGCAGGCGCACGCTGGCGTGCCTGCGTTGATGGCGGCGGCCCTCAAGGGCGGCATGAATCAGGCGACGCGCGCGCTGGCGCTGGAGCTGGCGCCTTACGGTGTGACGGTCAACGCGGTGGCGCCCGGCGTCGTGGACACGCCCATGCACGCCCCCGAGACGCACGATGCGCTGGGCCGGATGCACCCGCTCGGGCGCATTGCTGCCGTTGCCGACATCGCGCGGGCGGTACGCTTTCTCGTGCAAAGCAATTTCGTGACCGGCACGATTCTGCCGGTGGACGGCGGCTTCAGCGCCGGGCGCTGATCGACACGGGGTCTTCCCGTCATTCCCAGCGGAGCACGGCGCGGCGATTGCGCCGCCCGCACCGATTCAAGGAGTCAGACATGCCATTCGTCAGCATTCGTATCACCCGCGAGGGTAATACCGCCGAACAAAAAGCCCAGGTGATTCGAGAAGTCACCGACACGCTCGAACGCGTGTTGCACAAGCCGCCGCACCTCACGCACATCGTGATCGAAGAGATCGACACTGACAACTGGGGCTACGCCGGCCAAACCACGACGGTCATTCGACAGTCGCCACCCGATGCGTCAGCGATGTCGTGACGAGACGGGCTGCGCAACGCGCCGCCGCCCAAGTGGCGGGCAGCGGCGCGTGCGCAATCAGAACGATCAGAACGATCAGAACGGCTTGGACATGGCCAGATAGAACGTACGACGAGGGCCGAACTGCGGCGCGCCCACGCCGATGCCGGTGCCGTCGCGCAGCTCGTAGACCCGGTCGAAGAGGTTGATGACGGAGAGCTTCACGTTGAAGCGGCCTAGCCCCGGCATGTTCACCTTTTGCCCGACGCCGAGGTTGATCTGGAGGTAGGCGGGCAGGTGTTCCGCGTTGGCGAACCCGCTGCGCAAGCCGGAGCCGAAAAGCGCGTCGGCCGAGAGCAGTGTCCGCCCCCACTGATACGACACGCCCGCCGACGCCGTCACTTGCTGGTCGTGATCCAGGTGCACCCAATGGCCGTTGATGTAGGCCAGTTCGTCGGCGTCGAAGTTGAACTGGCCTGTCTCGATGCCTTGTCCCATGGCGCGCGAGATCGCCACGTTCAGATACGCGCCGACGTTGCCCTGCCGATAGTTGAGCGTGCCTTCTACGCCGTAGATGCGGCCTTTGTTGTAGTTGAACGTCGAATAGATGAGGGCGTTGCCGAATTGCCCTTCGTCCTGGAGATGACGCACACGGCGATAGTAGGCGTCGAGGCCGACGGTGATCGACGACGTCAACTGATGCGAGATGCCGAGATCGAAGTAGTCGGAGCGTTCGGCAAGGACTGCGGTGTTCGCGTCGGATGGCAACGCGTTGGTGGTGTTGAGGAATTTCGAGACCGAGGTCGTATCGATTTTCTCGGTGGCCGGTGGCGTGAAGTACCGGGCGTAGCCTGCATGAACCCGGGTGCGGCTTGTCAGGTCGTAGGTCAGACCCAATCGCGGCGATAGCTGCCCCTCGTCGGTGACTGTGTTGACGTGATCGTAGCGCGCGCCGTAGTTGATGGTGAGGCGTTCGGTGGCCTTCCATTCGTCTTGCAGATACATGCCATAGGTGGTGCCACGCGCGCTGGCGTTATCGACAATGGTCAGCGGGGTGCCGCTCGTCTGCTGGCCGTCCAGTGCGGGGAACACACTCGACGTGTTGTCCACGCCGAACTGTTCCTGCTGCAGGAACAGACCAAAACGCAATGTATGACGATCGGTGAGCTTGTAGCTGTTGTCGGCTTGCAAGCCGTAGGCTTCGTTGCGCCGCGTGATATCGGCCGCAACGCCGTTGTACACGAGGTCGCCGATGGGGTCGGGGGTGTAATCGACGCGGCTCGTGCGGTGGAATAGCGAGATCTGCGCGTCGAGCTTCGGCGACAGGTGGCTTTGCCACGACAGCACCTGAAAATCGGTGCGCTCCTGTTGATGGGTATTGAGACTCGCCGAATCGGGAATCGCGGCGTTGTCGAGCGTATACGCCGGTGCGACGCCCGGCACGTTCGGAATCTCGAAGCGGTTGTTGGCCGTGCCGAACATGAAGGAGACGCGGTTATCGGCATTGAGCACATACGACATCATGCCGAACGCGTTCGTCTGGTTCGTGTGGTTGTGAATCGCGTTGCGATCACCTGTCGGATTCTCGATACCCATGTCGTTCGCCGACACTCGGGTGCTGAGGTAGTAGCTTAGCGCTCCTTTGGTCCCGTAAAGCTGTGTGTTGACCTCGCGGTCTGCATGGCTGCCGAACACGACACCCACTTCGCCTGCGAAGGCCTTGGGGGGCTCGCCCGTGTCATCGTCCAGGCCGGGCGAGCCTTTGGTGCGGATGTCGACGATGCCTGCCGTCCGGTACCCGAACTGCGCGGGGAGCGCGCCGGTGATCAGGTTGATTTGTGAGGCGATGCGCGCATCGATGGCTTGTCCGAAGCCGCTGATGGCTTCCGGAATGATTACGCCGTCAATGCGGTACTGCAGATTGGCGTGGTCGCCGCGCACGTGCAATTGGCCATACGAGTCCTGCACCACGCCCGGCGCTTGCAGCATGACCTGATTGAGCGGGGTGTTCGCGCCGAGCGGCAGCGTCTGGATGTCTGTCTGGTCGAAGTTGTAGACGGAACTGCCGGTCTCGGGCGAGAGCGCATTGCGCGCTGCGTCGAGGCGCCTGGCCGAGACGGTCGTGGCCGTGAGCGACGTGCTCGTCTTGTCCGCCGGCGTGGTGTCGGCGTCGGCAACCGTTGATGGCGAAGCAGTTTGGGCGTACGCGTTGACGGCAAATGCGGAAGCCGCCGCAGCAGCGAGGGCGTGACGGGTGAGCGCGCCGAAGCGCGGGCGTGTGGGGTTGGCAAGCATGCCGATCCTCATTGTGCTTTGCGTGTGGATGCCGTTCGCCCCGCGTGCCCACGCGAACGCGGGCGCGCCGGTTGCGGCGACGGCGAATGTTCTGATTCAGACGGGCGCGACTGGACGGCGGGGCGGATCGCGAATATGCGTCGGCCCCGGTGGGACCGAGCAAATGCGCATCGGCACAGGCGGCGGATAGCGCCACGGGGAAGCGTCGCGAAGCGGGGCGAAGAACGGCAGCGTCGGCAGTGCCGCATCGACGGCGATCAATGCGAGGCATTGCTCGCACACGGTGCTGCGGTCGCGATCAGGTGGCGCGGGCAGATCGGTCAAGTCCCCGGACACGGCGCCAGTAAGCGCGGCCACCGTGTGCAACACGACATGCCGTGCAAGGGCGGTCTGCGAGATCAGCACGCAGACGACGAGCCAGAGCGGTAACCAGCGACGACGCATGAATTGACGGTGACGATGGAACAATGAGACGCGAAAGCAACGACGCACCGCACATCGATGCGGGCAGCGCGTGGCAGGAATAACAAATGCAACTCAATTGCATTGCAACTGAGTTGCGAATTCTGTCACAACCGCGGGGGCTTGGCCACGTGCGCACAGCGGGGGCGCGCGTACGGGGGGGGGGGGGGGGAGCGGGGGAGTTATCGGATGGGCGCGGTTCGCGCGGCGTTGGCCACGCGAACCGTAGTGCGGGATGGTGGGCGTTGCGGTGAGCGTTACAGTGAGCGTTCGATGGCCTGACTGAGCCGGGACAGTCCGAGATCGATTTCTTCCTCGCTGACCGTGAGCGGCGGGGCGATGCGGAAGACCCCGCCCATGCCGGGCAATTGCACGATGTTCATGCTGAGGCCGAGGTTCATGCATTCGCGGGTAATTTTTGCGCCGAGTTCGTTGGCGGGGGCTTTGGTGTGTCGGTCCTTGACGATCTCCATTCCGAGCAGCAGGCCGCGACCACGCACATCCCCGATGCAGTCGAATCGTTCCATCAGGCCAAGCAATCCGTTGCGCAAGCGTTCGCCCATGACGTTGGCGCGTGCCACGAGCGCGTCGCGGGCGACCACGTCGAGCACGCGCAGGCCGACGGCGGCTGGTAGCGGGTCGGAAACGTGCGTGGTGTAGAAGAGGTAGCCACGTGCGTGCGCGCGTTCCTCGATTTCGGCAGACGTTACGATGGCGGCGAGCGGAAGCCCTGCGCCGAGGGTTTTCGAGAGCGTGAGGATGTCCGGGGTGACGCCGTCGCGCTCGAATGCGAACATTGTGCCGGTGCGGCCGATGCCGGTTTGTGCTTCGTCGAGAATCAGCAGCATGCCGCGTTCTTCGCATTTGCGCTTGAGGGCGGCGAGATACCCCGGCGGCAGTTCGATGATGCCTCCCGAGCTGAGAATCGGTTCTGCAATGAAGGCGGCCAGATTGCCGCTCGACTGGCGATCGACGAGGTCGAAAGCGTAGTCCAGTTCGGCGAGATAGTCGTACTGATCGGCCGGGCCGAAGCGAGGGCGGTAGGGGAATGGGGCGGGAATCGCAAACGAGCCTACGGCGGCCGGTCCGACACCTTTGCGTCCTGCGCTGTAGGTCGCAGACGCAGCGGCGCCCGTCATGCCGTGCCACGATTGCGCGAACCCGACGATTTCGAACTTTCCGGTGACGAGCTTGGCCATGCGAATGGCGGCCTCGTTCGACTCGGCGCCGGTGCTCAGGAGCATGACCCGATCAAGGCCCTCGGGGGTGATGTCGGCCAGCCGTTTGGCGAGATCGACGACCGGACGCGAGAGCATGCCGCTGAACAGGTGGTCGAGTTTGCCGATGGACTCGGTGACGACCGCGACGATGTCGGGATGGCAATGGCCAAGCACTGCGCTCATCTGACCTGACGTGAAGTCAAGGATCGCGCGCCCGTCGGCGTCAAAGACGAAGCTGCCTTGTGCGCGCTCGATAATCATCGGCTCGAACGTGCCGCCGTAACGGATCAGGTGTTGCTGAACATTGCGCCAGAAGTCAGGGTCTTGGTTCTTGGACACGTGGGAAGCTCCGTTAGACAACAGCGACAGGGAATACGCAACCATCGCTTGCAGTCTATGCATCGCTCTGCTTTCATAGAAGCGAATAATGCTAATGAAAGATATAAGTGAGACTAATATCGTGAGTTTGATGCTTGAAATCGATCTGCTGCGCTCCTTTGTTGCGATTGCACAAGCGGGTTCGCTCAGCCGCGCGGCGCAGCGGATGGCGCGAACGCAATCGGCATTAAGTCAGCAGATGAAGCGTCTGGAAGCGATTGTCGACCAGCCGCTGCTGCAGCGAACCGGTCGCGGCGTGGTGTTGACGCATTCGGGCGAGCGCCTTTTGGGGCATGCCAGGCGTATTTTGCGAGCGCACGACGAAGCGATGGCCGATATGTCGGGCCGAGGGCTGAGCGGTACGATTCGGTTCGGGTGTCCGGACGACTATGCGGCCGCGTTTCTGCCTGATTTGTTGCGCGAGTTTGCGGTGGCGCACCCGCATGCGCTGGTCGAGGTGATTTGCGAGCCGACGCCGCGTTTGTTGGAGCAACTGGCGCGCCACGCGTTGGATTTGGCGTTGATTTCGGTGCCGGACGGTGTTGAGGACGGCAGTGTGATTCGACGGGAGCCGTTGGTGTGGATCGCAACGCCTGGACTGGAGGCGGCGGGCGCCAACCGGGACGTGCCACTGCCGCTGGCGCTGTCGGACGCCGATACGCTCGACCACATGGCGGCGTGCGAGGCGTTGACCCGAGTGGGGAGGGAGTACCGTATTGCCTATGCAAGCAGTAATCTGGCCGGGCTGACGGCGCTGGCACGCTCGGGGCAGGCGTTTGCGGTCATGACGCAGACCGCTGTGCCTGCAGATTTACGCATTGTTACAGGTGATACGTTGCCGGCGTTGCCATCGGTTGGGATTACGGTAAAGTTCGATCGCGCGCGCCCGAACCATCTGAGCGTGGCGTTTGCCGATCACATCCGGCGGACGCTGGCGGTGTTGTAGGGGGGAGACGTCGGGCATTCGAGTCTGCGCCGATCCGGGCGAATTTGAAGCACAATTGCGCGTTGTTTTGCGGCGTGGGCGGCATTCACGCCCTTCAAAAAAGTCGGGTCTCAGGCCTTTGGATGGTCCAACGGCGGCTGTGGACTCGTGGTTATTCCGTTTTTTTGTATCGAGGTCGATATGTTGGCGCGTTTCGTGGCGTTTTTCCTGGTAATCGGTTCGCTGCTTTCTCTGGCTGGCTGCAATACCGTCGACGGCGTCGGGCAGGATATCTCGGGCGCGGCGCGCACGGTCAAGCGGGCGCTATAATGCCCCACGCCGGGTGACGCGTCGCCCGGCTGACGTATCAGCGCAATAGGCCGTTCCACTCGTTTGAAACGCTGGATCGCCCGCTTTGATATTCCCGCCTGCCCGCGCTGCACTCGTCTTCGAGCAAACCCTCGAATCGTCGTGACGTATGTTACGCGCAGGCGATCGTCTCCGCCTTGGCCAACGTCACACGTCGAATCCAGCTCCTTCGCCACGCACCTTGCAGCAAGTCAGACATCAACCGACCATCTCCCAACAGAACTCCCCCCCCCTTTGGCCACGCATGATTCGCGGCGGTCAATCCGATTTCCCCACACCTCCCCCCAGACGGACCGCAGCCCCTTTCCGCCGCTCAGACATAAACCCAACTCGCTGCAAAAAGGGGCTCCGGTCCATCCCCCTCCACGCCTTCCCCCACTTCCACCCAACACCCAACACCCAACACCCAACACCCAACACCCAACACCCAACACCCAACGTCTACCGCCTACCGCACGCCATCGCTCCGCCGGCTCCCCCTAAAACCACATCGCCATCGGTGCTTTGGAAACCCGCTATCCTTTGTCGGTTGGCGCCCACGCGCCCCCTTCGTTCGCACCTGCTCTCGGCGACAATACCGCCCCCAGCACCCGCTTTTCAGGAGCCCCCCCTCGTGGCCGCTTTCGACATCGACGATATTGTCTCCTCCTTGCACTCGGCTCGCCTGCGCTGGCGCGACGGCCAACGACGCCCCCTCGAATCAGGCAGCCGTGATCTGCCGTCCCGCGAACGGCTGGCAGAAATCATCTCCCAAATCAAAGGCGTCCTCTTCCCGATGCGCCTCGGCCCACCCGACTTGCACCAACAAGGCGAGAATTATTTCGTCGGCCATTCGCTCACCAGCGTCCTCAACGGCCTCGCGGAACAAGCCCGCCTCGAATGGCGCCACAAAGCACGCCACGATCCAAGCATCACGTCCTCCCTCACCGAAGAACGTGCCCACGCAGCCATCCAACAATTCGCACGAAAACTCCCGGAAATCCGCGAACTCCTGGATCAAGACGTGCTCGCAGCCTATCAAGGCGATCCGGCCGCAGGCAGCGTCGACGAGGTGCTGATCTGCTATCCAGGCATCCACGCCATGATTCACCACCGCATCGCCCACGAACTCTACCGGCTGAAATTGCCACTGCTCGCCCGTATCATCGCCGAACAAGCACACTCGGAAACCGGCATCGATATTCACCCCGGCGCCCAGATCGGCGCCGGATTCTTCATCGATCACGGCACCGGTGTGGTCATCGGCGAAACCGCAATCCTCGGCGAACGCGTGCGCGTCTATCAAGCCGTCACCCTCGGCGCCAAACGCTTCCCGGCCGACGACGACGGCAATCCCCGTAAAGGTCTCCCGCGCCACCCCATCGTGGAAGACAACGTCGTCATCTACGCCGGTGCAACCATTCTCGGCCGAGTCACCATCGGCCAAGGTTCCGTCATCGGCGGTAACGTCTGGCTGACCCAGGATGTGCCCCCTTACAGCAACATCACACAAGCCAGATCCCGCACGGAAGCAGGATCGCCTCCAGTATCCGGCTGCGATAACGATCCGTCCTGAACCCCCCGCATTCCACACTCATACGCAGCTCGGCTGCGCGGCTCCCCGCCACGATGCAAATGACCCGAATAGCGCGGGGAGGTCGCTCAACGCCCCGCGCTCGAACGGCGGCAAAACGCGCCGTCCCGCACCTCCACCACTCACACGAGCCCCGTCGCGCCCGCCATGGCGCATAACGCAACCACGGCAAGCGGCGGCGCTTTCCAGCGCGTCAGCAGGACGCACGCAATGGCGGCGACCGCGAAATCGGCAGGGCTGTGTACAGCACTCGTCCACACAGGCGAGTACAACGCCGAAGCCAAAATCCCCACAACGGCGGCATTTACCCCAGCGAGCACGGCCGCCGCAGGCGCGCGCGCGCGTAGCGCCTGCCAATGCGGCAAAGCGGCAATCACGAGCAACAACCCAGGCAAGAATATCCCCGCCGTCGCAAGCGCAGCACCGAGCCACGGATGCGCAGGCCCCCCGGATAGCCACCCCAGAAACGCCGCGAATGTGAAGAGCGGCCCCGGGACGGCTTGCGCCGCACCATATCCTGCAAGGAAGTCGTTTGTCGTTACCCACCCCGTCGCGACGGTCTGCGCCTGAAGCAGCGGCAGCACCACATGTCCGCCCCCAAACACCAGCGCTCCAGCGCGGTAGAAACCGTCGAATATCGCCACTGTCCGGTCGCCGGTAATCTGGTGCAGTACCGGAAGTCCGGCCAGCATCGCGCAGAAGAGTACGAGCGCCACCCCGCCCGCTGTGCGAGAGACCTGGAATCGATGCGGCGCCAGCGGCGATGCGGGCGTCTTCCGATCAGCCGATCGCAGCAGCAAGTAGCCGAGCCCCGCGCCGAGCACGATCACTATGAGCTGAGCAAATGGGGTGGCTGCCAGCGCGAGCACGGCCATCGCAGTCAACGCAATGCCCGCACGACGCGTATCAGGACAGAGCCGTCTCGCCATGTCCCAGACGGCCTGCGCCACAACGGCGACCGCCACCAGCTTGAGCCCATGCAGCACGCCGTCGCCGACCGGACCACCCACGTGCGGCGCAACGATGGCGAATACGAGCAGGAGCAGCACCGACGGCAGTGTGAACCCGCACCACGCGGCAATGCCGCCGAGCCATCCAGCACGCAGCAGACCGATGGAGAAGCCGACCTGACTGCTCGCCGGCCCGGGAAGAAACTGGCACAGTCCAACGAGATCGACGAAGTGCTCATCGTCGAGCCACCGCCTGCGCTCCACGAATTCACGTCGGAAATAGCCGATGTGGGCGACCGGCCCACCAAAGCTCGTGAGCCCCAGCACGAGAAACGCACCCAGCACTTCCAGTACGGCGCGCGGTCTCGTTACGCAGGGGGAAACAACGGTCTCGATATCTGTTTTCAATGGATTCAACGATCGTTAGCGGAACGTGACAGCGCCGTAAGCTTAGCCGAAATGCGGTGACGTCGCCGTGACCTGCTGCTGCGCCGATCACCAGCCGGTTCACGCTATTTTGGGCACGCAAGATGTTTGCCTCCGGACGGTGTGTGCGTCGTGTAAAAGGTCGACGTGCGCCCGCCGCCGAGCCGGTGAGCTTCGCTCGCCACGCTTGACGTGTCGCATCCGCCGCGTCCATTTCCGAATTCTGCGCCAGGACAGGGGGAGTCGTCGAAACTGCCACAGTCACCGGTTCGTTTCAGGAATCGCGCGGCGTCGTGCCGCGTTAGCGTTCTCCTCCTCGCTGCAAGTGTTGCCCCTGCGGTTGCGAGTCAGCGCAATGGCATAACGCAGCAGAATTCACGGAGATACGCTCAATGACACGATTGCACCACGCAATGTCGCACCATGCCCATCGACCGGCTGTTCATGTGCACACCGGTAGACCGCGCGTTGAACGCCGCGCGTTCGCCGAAGATTGGCGCGCCAGTGTGCCGATGCCGCCGCGGGCATCCCGGAACGATGCCCGTTCGCAGACGAACCGACGCTCGATCTCGCAAGCCGCGCGGGCCACCGACGTGCATGTCGGTGCTGCTGCGCCAGCCCGCCGCGAGATGTCCAATGCGGCGTTCGCGCTGGGCCTGCTGGCCGTTGTCTGTACGACCGGGGTGGCTGCCGGGACCGTCGCGCCAGGCGGCCCCGCGACCGGACTGCGCTCGCTCGCTCGCAGAACTGCACGCATCGGGCCGCCGGTAAGCGCCGCGCCCATCGCACCGTCTCATTCGGAGGCGGTGTCAGGCGTTCGCGCGATGTTGCGCGTATGGCCAACGCGTCGCGACGGCGGCGGTGTGATGGCGCAGTGCCTCCCGGCGCCGAACACCAGAGCGCTTGGCGTCTCGCCAGCGCCGGCGGAAAGCCGCGAAGCACTGAGAACGGGGCTGACGGCCTTTCACGGCGATATCCAGCGCGCCATTGTCTCGATGATCCGAGAGGCGGTCGCGGCCACCGATGAGGAGACGCGTGCGGCATTTGCCGATGCCGAGGTCCTGATTCCCGGACGTGCATGGGTGACTATTGTGCGTGCAGGGAAGTCGGGGTCGCCGCCGACGCGCTCCAGTCACACCGCCTCGCACGCGATCTCCTTGCATCTCAGGGACGAGCAGGGGAAATGGCGCGCATACGCACTTTCGCTCGCCCGCGAAGCGCCCGCACTCGTCATACCGATGGTGTCGTGCAGTCCGCTCGGGTGCTATGCCGCGACTTATGGGCCGGTGCTATGGGGCGAGCGTTGGCCGTCGATCCGGTCACGGATCGAAGAAGGCGACGAGGCGAAATTCTCCTTCCATGTCGCCGGTGCGACGATCTCGCCCGGGTGGCCATCGCCCGACTCGTCGGTCCTTGACTCGCCGGATTTGAATGAAATCGCCGAGCTTCTGATCGATACGGTGACGAAGCGCGCCCCTCGCGACCGTCGCGAGGTGGCGGGCGACACGTTCGGCGGGCGATCTCGCCGACAAGCGGCGAGCGATGCCGGCCGGCTCGGAGCCTTGGCCTCGCGTTTGACGCGCGCGGGGCTCGAGTGTCTTGCCGCAGTGGTGCGTGCCGATAGGCTCCACGAGGACGCCATCGCATTGCTGCAACACCTATGGCCCGCCAGATCGGTCGAGCCATCCAGCGATGTGGCGCTCCGGCAAACGCCATTGCCGCCGGTCATCAAGCACGAATCGTTTTCCGGGGAGTTGGGCCGAGGCGTGCAATGGGTGTTGCCGCCGGATGTCTACGTCGAATACCTTCCCGATCTGACGCAGAATGGCGTGAAAGTCTTCGAAATCGACGGCGTGCGCTACGGTGCGATGGTCGCGCGCACCCGCAAGCATGCCTCCGATCTTCGGCCGCTCGAGGACATTCGTCGCGAAATGGGACCAGAGTCGCTGTGCCGCATTTCGCGCGGCATGGGGGCCGATGTCGACGGTATGTGTCTCGAATGTCACTCCGAGCGCGAAGGCGAGATGACGGTCACGGAGCAGGGCGCAACGCTGACTCAGCATCAGGTGGTAGAAACGTCGCCGCTGGTGCGGCTGCGCGTCGTCGTCAGTTCGCAACTGTTTCAGGCGGCGGACGGCAGTTCGACGTTTTTCGCCTTCGGGCGCTTAGGCAGTCTTGATGCACAGGGCACACCCCGTGTATCGGCGGACTCGCCGCACGTCGATCCGTCGGTTTATACGCCGGTGCTCAATGGCGAACTGACCTACTATGAACAGCCGACGACCGAAGGCCCGGTCGGTGGGCGTCGCGTGAGTCTTACGCTCGGCAACATGCGCGTCTCGGCGCCGTTCGGCACCTATCGAAGCCGCAGCAACGCGCTGCGTGGTGTGGTGCAACTCTCGCCCGACGTGTACTACCGATTTGCATTGCCCGATGGCGATGCCGGTGATTCGGCACATCAGGTTCGTCTGCACTATCGCTCAGCGACGCATCGCGACATTCGCGCATATCGGATTGCGCAGCATCATCGTGCGGCGGCGGAAAGCGCGATCGTGCTGCCAACGATTTCTTACGGCGAGGCACGGACGTTGCTTCAGCTGTATCTGAAGGTTTGGGAGCAGGCGCCGTCGCCGGCGGATGTATGGCGCGGCCTCGAGGACATTTCGCTGTCCGTAGTGCAGGCCAGGCAAGCGATTCGCGACCTGACGCAAGCCATCGAGCATCGGGTGGCGGCTTTCCGGGCGTCGCCGGACGCAAGCGAATCGTCGCCCGCGCCCGATGTTGATGCAGCACTGATGCCGATGTTCAATCGCCTATGGAGTCATTGGCAGCACTATCCGGCGCATGCGGAGGCATTTATCAACGCGGTTTCAAGGGCCTTCGTCTCGCGACCCGCGCCGCTCGCGGCATGGTCGCAACTGCCGTTCGTCGGGGACGTGCAAACAACACGCGAAGTTCTTTCGATCTTCGAGACGGTGCTCCCCGGGATGTCGGGTCTGCAAGCGCTGGCGCGTGGCACGGCGCGCTCGGCGCGCGATGTGGGCGAGCGGATACGCGCCGTTTCGCGCAACGCCAATATTGCCGTTGCGGAAGTGACACTCGTCGACGGCTCCCGAACGATCTACTACTGCCTGTCAGGCCTTCAGCGAACACCATTGCCCACGAATGCGCCGACTGTACGGTTCGTGGATGCGGGCAGGGCCTATGCGCAGCGCGAGCAAAGCATTATCGACCAACACGAAAAAGCATCGGGCTCCGAAGACGATCGCATTTTCACAGAGCCACCCGAACTGCGGTTCGCGATGGCCGATGCCGATCTGCCGACATACAACGCCGCGACCGGCGGATCGCAGTCCCGCACGCTCGACACCGAACGGATGATTCTGGCCCAGATCTACGCGGACCATCCGTTGGGTGAGAATGTCGTTCGCTCGATTGTGCTTTGTTCGCGGCTGCCGTTCTGCGACTCATGTGCCGTCAATCTCGCGATGGCCCCTTATCACTATCCCGACGCTGAGTTGCGGTTCTACTACGTGGCACCGTCGCCGCGCGACCGCAGAGCGGTAGCAAGCACTGGGCCGTCGACGTCGACGACGGCAAGTGCGCATGGCGCAGCGCAAAGCTGGGCGCGTTCGAATGCCGGCGCAGACCCCCATGAGCACGCCTCGTTATGATCGGGACGTTTGATCAACCCTCCGTTCATTGATCGCATTTGACGCCACGCCCGGCGCGTCCGTGTGCCGCATTTCGCCCTTCACGGCGTCTTGCGGTGCGCTGCGGGCTATGTCGAATCTCACGCGGGTGGAGGGGGCACGACGAGGTCGTGCCCGTTCTGTTCATTGCGAACTACGGACGTCGCGGGTGGCGCATTCGCTATCTCGGCGTGTTGCTGTATGACGCGGACTGCATCGGCGACGCGGCCGGCGTGCTCGATGGGAAGGATCGCGACGGAGCCAGTTGTCGGTTTTTCTCGACCCCATCGATCCGGCGCTGATCGACCAGACGAAGCGCGACGGCGTGCTGGACGCATGGATCGACGGCGCACAGGCGTCGCCCGTCTCCACGATGGCGGTCGACTGGCGCATTGCTCGACGCCCTCAAGATCCGCGCGAGCATGCTTCGTGTTCATCTACGGGATCGTGTGGGTGTCGCTGATCGTGATCGATCTGTTCGAAGTGCGACGCACGCGTCGTGATGTGGCTTGGCACAACGCTCTGTTCGAGCGTCGGCGTTCGCGAGCCGACCGGAACGGTTCAATCTATACAATTGATCTTCACAAGCAGCGAAACAGGGTGGGGAGCAATGGACAGTGTAGAGAATGTGCGAGCTTTTCTCGCGGTCGCCGAGATGGGCAGTTTCACCGCCGCGGCGCGCAGACTTGACGTTTCGGCGCCAGTGGTCACAAAGCGGGTCAGTGCGCTGGAAAAGGAACTGAAGACGCTACTCTTTCAACGCACCACGCGCAGCCTCAGTCTGACCGCCTCGGGCCGTGAAATGCTGGGTGCTGCGCGTGACGTCCTGGCCGCCTATGAGCGCCTGTCGGAGCGCGCTTCGGCCGATGAACGTTCGCTCGGGGGGCGTTTGCGCGTCAAGGCGCCCGCGTCGTTCACGAACCACTTCCTCGGCAGGCTGCTCAATGAGTTCTTCCTCGCGCATCCCAAAGCCAGCCTCGAACTGCAACTGGCGAACCGTGCCGTCGACCCCGTGCTCGAGAGCTTCGATTTTGTGATCACGGGGCTTCCTGTCTCCTATGAAGGCGTCGACGAGTTCCCGCTCTGTCCGTTCAAGCGCCACGTCTATGCGTCGCCCGATTATCTGGCGCACCACGGTACCCCCGAGCATCCGTCCGATCTGCCTGCCCATCGCTGTCTGCTCTATTCGTATCAGAACACGGTGCGCACGTGGACGTTTACCGATGCTCGTTCTGGCGACATTCAAGTGAGCGTGGACGGGGGCTTCGCGACCAACGATATCGATGCCATGCACAATGCCTGCGTGGACGGCATGGGGGTAGCCATTCTCCCTCGATATCGCGCCAACGGCAGTGTCGGGGCCGGAAGCCTCGTTCAGCTACTTCCCGGCTTTGGACTGCCCGACTACTGGATCAAGGTGCTACGCCCGGCCAATCATCACAACCCCAAGCTGTTCCACGCCCTGCTGGACTATCTCGTCGAAGGTCTTGAGCGGCTCAATGCACACGGCCCCTACCTATGATCGCCCAAGCCGAGGCACGCCGATCGTCATGAGGCGGCTGCGCGATTATTTCCGAATCGCGTGTTCTGAACTTCCACTTCGCCTCTATGTCGCCACCCGGCGTTCGGCCATTATCTGGCCGAACGGTGCACGGCAAGCCAGACGCACGGCGCCGTCGACAGTCTGTCCGCCAGCCAGAGCGCGCAGCGCCGGGCCCTTCAGGTGCGATCAGACAAGACAATAAAAGAGATACAGGAGACAACCTTGAAGCACTGGATCGCCTGCCTGCCGCTCGCGGCATGCTCGCTGAGCGCGCTCGCGCAAAGCAATGTCACTCTCTACGGCGCGGTTGACGCCGCCATGACCTACGTGAACAACACCGGCGGCAAGTCGGCCTGGCAGGCGACCAGCGGCGGGCGCGCTGGCGACAAGTTCGGCTTGCGCGGTGTCGAGCCTCTCGGCGGCGGCCTGTCTGCGATCTTCACGCTCGAGGCTGGCTTCAATATCATGAGCGGTGTCGCCCAACCGGCGAACACCTTCTTCGGCCGGCAGGCATTCGTCGGGCTGTCCGACGAACGGCTCGGTACGCTCACGATCGGCCATCAATATTCGATGACCAACGACTACTTCGTGCCGCTCTCCGGCTCGTTCATGTTCGCGGGCGGTCTCGGTGCGACGTTGGGCGACATCGATGGCTCCTGGAATTACAACAAGATCAACAACGTCATCAAATACGAGAGCCAGACGTACGGTGGCGTGAAGTTCAGCACGATGCTCTCGCTCGGCAACACGGCGGGTGACTTCGCGAAGGACCGCACGTATGGCTTTGGCGGCTCGTATACGCAGGGTGGCCTGCAGATCGCCGGCGCGTACATGAATATGCGCACCCCCGGCACTTCAATCTTCGGTGCGGCAAGCGCGGCACAGCCGGGCGCTGCCTATGCGAATCCGGTCACCAATCCGATTTTTCAGAATTACGTCACCGCAACGAGTGAACAGGTCGTCGGCGGCGGCGCGAAATACTCCTGGGGGCGCTCTCAGATCTCGGCGATGTACGAGAACGTGCGCTTTCTCGACATCGTACGTACCGCAGCCAACCCCCTGGCCCCGCCCAATGCAGTTTTCAACAACTATCAGATCAACTACGGCTACCACTTTTCTCCCAGAACCATGGCCGGCGTGGGGTATCAATACAGCTTTGCGCCGGGCGGGCACTATCAGTCGGTCGAAAGTGGGGCTGCCTACAATTTCTCAAAGCTGACCTACGTCTACGGCATTCTCGTCTGGCAGCATGCGAGCGGGCACGATTCGACCGGCAAACAGGCCGTGGCCGACATTTTCGGCTTGAACGCGTCGACCACCCCCAACCAATTGGCCGTGCGCATCGGTTTGCGCAAGCTGTTCTGACCTTAGCCACGGGACCTGAACTCGCATGCGAAACACAATCTCTCTCCCAAACGCGCCGGCGTCGCTGGATCTGCAATCCTTTATTGACGGGCGCCGAATGTCAGGACTGCAGTGGCGCGTGGTCGTCCTGTGCTTTCTGATCGTCGCCATCGACGGCATCGACATCGGACTGGCGGCGTATATCGCGCCCGCCGTGCGTCGCGAATGGGGTCTGTCGGTCGCGGAACTCTCGCCAATCTTCATATCCGCGCTACTCGGCATGATGGCAGGCTCGCTGGTCTTCGGGCCGCTTGCGGACCGGCGCGGACGCCGCTTCGTGCTGCTGGCGTCGGTCGCGACATTCGGTCTCGCGACACTGGCCACGCTGTTCGCGACCAATGTCACCGAACTTTCGATCCTGCGCTTTCTCGCCGGAGCGGGCATTGGCGGCGCCTCGCCAGCCGCAGTCACGCTCACGGCCGAGTACGCTTCAGGCCGGCGCAAGCTGTCCATCATCACCTTGATGATGTGTGGCAATTCGATGGGTTCTGCCTTCGGCGGTGTGATCGCGTCGCAAATCATCGAGCGACACGGCTGGCACGCCATGGTGCTCGTGGGTGCGGTATTGCCGCTGCTGCTGTTGCCTGTCCTGTGGGGACTGCTGCCCGAGTCGATGCGCTTTCTCGCGCTGCGCCGCCCCCACGACCAGGTACGCCTTCGTGCACTGGCACGACAGATCGCCCCCGATGACGTTTCGCCGCAGACCACATTCGTCGCGCACGAAGCGAAGTCAAGCCGCTCGCCCGTGCGTGAGCTGCTCGTGGCGCCGTATGCGCGCGGCACATTGTTGCTGTGGACCGCGTTCTTCATGGGACTGTCGGTGCTGTATTTGATGGCAAGCTGGCTGCCGACCATCATCACGAATTCCGGCGGCTCGATGCGCAATGCAGCGCTCATCACCGCTTTGTGGTCCATCGGCGGCACGACCGGGGGGCTGCTGCTTGGGCGTGTGATGGATAGCGCCAGGCCGGCACGGGTGCTGGGGGCGGCCTACGTCGTGGCGTTTGTCACCGTGGTCTGCATTGGCCGGACGTTTGGCAATGTCGCAATGCTTGCACCGCTGGTCTATCTGGCCGGTGTTTGCATCAGTGGCACCCAGGTCGGTCTGAATGGCCTGAGCGCGACGTATTACCCTACGGCGAATCGTGCCACGGGGGTCGCGTGGGCAACGGGCATCGGCCGCTTCGGGTCGATGCTGGGCTCAAGCGTCGGCGGCCTGTTGCTCGGCTCGGGCATGGCATACCCGATGCTGTTCCTGATCGTCGGGGTTCCCGCGCTGTTTGCCGCAATCTGTATGTTCGCGATGCCAGCTTCCCAAACCGAGCCAACGTCGGTGCTGGCGCCCGGAACCCCCTGAACGCACACTTATCGACAACTGGATAGCAGACTCATGGCATTTCCCGGTCCGGCGTTTCTGGCGCTCTGGAATGACGTAACGCCGCAGCACGCGCACGAGTACAACCGCTGGCACACCCGCGAGCACGTGCCGGAGCGCGTTGGCATTGATGGTTTCATCGAGGGACGGCGGTATCGGCATGCGACGCCGGGGCAGCGTGAATATTTCACCGTCTATGGCGCCAACGCCCCCGAAGTCTTCCGGTCGCAGGCCTATCTGAACGTGATCGAAGACCCCACGCCCTGGTCCGTCAACATGCGCTTGACGTTGACCCACGTGCTGCGTGCGCCGTGCCGGACACTCGGCTCGGCGGGAAGCGGCACGGGCGGAGCGCTCGCGTGCGTGCGGATTCACGGCGCAGCGCCTGCGCCACAAGCGGTATCCACGTTGCTTGCGGCATGCGCTGCGCTCGACGGCGTAGTCGCCGCCCATCTGGGCGAGGTCTTCACGGCCCAGCCGAATGCGTTCGCGCGCTGGACGGCGGCCGAAATGCCCACACATGTCCTGCTCGTCGAGTCGGAAGACATCGATGTCGCGCGTAACTTGAGCGCGGGCATTGGCGCGCGAGTCGTCGATGCGCTACCGGTCTTGGATACCCCCAACGTCGACGTGTATTCCATGATCTTTGCGATCGGACACGCCGACGTCGACGCCTCGCTGCGCCGTACACGGTAAGCGCCTGCGTCGACAGCAACGAACCGCGATAGCTGGAGTTTCCTTATGCAAGCGTTGCAAAAAATCACCGCCGCCTTCGGCCTGGAGTGGCGGGACGTCCCCGAACCCGAACAACCCGGCGCGCAAGAGGTCATCGTGGCAGTGAGTGCTGCGGGCATTTGCGGCAGCGATGTCCACATCTACGATTGGTCGGGTGGCTACGAATTCCTGCGAGGCGCGTTCCCCGTCACGCTCGGCCACGAGTTCGCAGGCCGAGTAGCGATCCTGGGCGCCGATGTCGGCTCGCTCAGCGTAGGCGAACCGGTCGTCGTTATTCCCTCCGTCGAGTGCGGCGTGTGCAAGCACTGCGTCGCAGGTCGCCTCGACGATTGCCGCGATCGCCGCGGTATCGGCATGCTGCGTGACGGCGCGTTTGCGACCCATGTCCGCGTGCCGGCCCGCAATTGTCTGCCGTTACCGGCGGGGATCGACGCCGCAGTGGCATCGCTCGCGGAGCCGCTGTCAATCGGGCTTTCAGCGCTCAAGACGGCGCAGGTGAAGGCCGGGGACCGCGTGCTGGTGATGGGACCAGGAACGATCGGCCAAGCCATTGCCATGCTGGCGAAGGCACAAGGCGCACAGGTGGCGATAGTGGGACACAACGACGCGGAGCGCCTCGCCACGGCACGCACGCTAGGCGTCGATGCAACGCTCGATATCGAAGGCGCGCCCGAAGGCGCCATGCGCGCGCTGCTCGGAGACCGCGAGTACGATGTCGTGATCGAAGCGACGGGTGCCAGCGCTGCGGTACAGGCCGGGCTTGACGTCCTGCGACCCTCGGGAGTGTTTGTCGTTTGCGGGATTCACGGCAAGCCCATCAGCTTCGACGGTGCGAAGCTCGTGCGTATGCGTCATCAGATTCGCGGTACGTACCGGGCGTCACGAGAAACTTGGCATGAAGTGCGCGACTTCCTGGTGGCGCATCATGCGTCGCTGGCGCCGATGGTGACGCATCGGTTGCCGCTTGCGCAGGCGCTCGAGGGTTTTGAAATGGCGCGCCGCAAGATCGGCTCGAAGATCGTGTTGGTTCCGTGACGCGGATTCGCGCACTCCGCCGCGCCGCCCCGCGGGCGACCGGGCGCGCGGCCTGCTAGTTGTCGCGCGAGGGAGGATACTCCATTCCCCAACGGAAATGCCCGCTGTGCAGCAATACGGGCGCACCGAGGCACAGTCCGAGGTAGCGCTCCGTCATCTTCTCGATCGCCCCGCGATGCGCCCTGAAGGCGGCCATCAGATCTTCGGCGTTGCACGATTTGGCCCCAAAGTGGTCTTCGAGAGCCTCCGCAGAGATCGCACAGACAACGCGCTTGTGGTTAAAGTCGGCCGCAAACTCGATCGTCAGGTCATCTGCGTTATAAATCGGCGCAATGTGTGGAAACTCAATCTTCATGACCCGGCTCCTCGGATGCGCGAAGGCGGCGATGGCGCTCGCCAGGTTCACCGGTCATGGCAGATGTCTCGGTCTCGACGGCGTTCGCTCCGTCCAGGCGTACCTGCTCCATCGGCTCCACGACGTGACAAGGCCAGCCGAAGCGCTCCACGATGCGTCTGCGAAGACTATCGGCGGCGGCCGGCTCTCCATGGTTCACGAAAATGTGACGAACAGGCTTTGCAAACGCCGAAAGCCATTCCAGCGTCTCGCCATAGTCGGCGTGTGCCGACAGCGTATCGAGTTGAACCACCTCGGCGTTTACATGGACGTAATCGCCAAAGATCTTGACCTCGCTACCACCATTGACCATCGTCGCTCCGCGTGTTCCAGGCGCCTGGAACCCGGTAAAGAGCACCGTGTTGCGCCAATCGCCCGCCATCGCCTTGAGATGGTGCAAGACTCGACCGCCCGTGGCCATGCCGCTTCCGGCGATGATGACGCGCGGCACCGAACGGGTATCGAGCCACTTCGACTGATCGACACTGGTGACGAACGTCGCCGCGCCGCACATCTCGGCACATTCGGCCCGGCCAAGCCGGTGATCCGCCAGATGCGCCGAATACGTATTCGTGACGTTGATGGCCATCGGGCTATCGAGATAGACCGGCACGTCCGGAATGCCTCCGGACGCCTTCAGCCGCGCAATCCAATAGAGCAGGCTCTGCACACGCCCCACGGCAAACGCCGGAACGATCACCGTGCCTCCCCGGGCGAAAGTCCGGTTCAGAATCTCGGCCAATTGTGCGCCGGGGTCGGTCCGATCATGCAGGCGGTCCCCGTAGGTCGACTCCAGCACCAGGTAGTCAGGCGCCACTTGCGCGGCCGGTATGGCCGGTGCAGGCATGATGGGATCGTCTCGCCTTCCCAGATCGCCCGA
>NZ_JAYRUC010000001.1:0-111535 GCF_041919235.1 Pandoraea sp. | reverse complement strand
CGTCCACGTCGATCTGCGCCATTGCCGCGCCAAGAATATGACCGGCATGCCAGAACGTCAGCGCGATCTGGGGCGAGATCTGAAACGGGCTATCGAAGCGCACCGGTCTGAGCAGGGCAATGGCACGGTGCGCGTCTTCGGTGGTGAACAACGGAAGTGCAGGGTGGTGCCGCGATTTTCCGTGACGGTTCACAAACGCCGCTTGCTCTTCTTCAAGTCGCGCGCTGTCGAGCAGCAGAATTTCGCACAAGTCGCGCGTTGCCGCCGTGCAATAGACAGGTCCCGCGAACCCGTAACGTACCAACACAGGCAGATAGCCACTGTGGTCGATATGCGCGTGCGTGAGGACAACGGCATCGAGACGATGAACGTCAAACGTCGGCGCGGCCCAGTTTCGCGCGCGCAGATTCTTCACGCCTTGAAAGGCGCCGCAATCGATCAGGATCTGCCGGTCGGCGGCCGTGAGTAGGGTCTTGGAACCGGTGACAGTGCCGGCTGCCCCCAAGAAGCTCATCTGCATGGACGCACCTCGTGCAAGTTCCGGGCGCAAGTGGGTTCCCGGTATTCGCAGCATAGCCCGAACGATTTCGATCGCGGCCTGACGCAGGTGCCGACGTTGATGTGAGTCAAGGACCGTGCGCGTGTCGATACGCCGATTAGCCGCCTGCGCTACCGTGTAATCACCGCAATGGCAACTGGCCGATTCGGACTTCACCGCGTGTTTGCGCGTCATCCACGCTCGGGTTCGGGTTGTGCCCATTTCCCCCGCTGACAGTCTCCAGGACCCTTAAATGTCTCATCGAATCTTGCTCGCCACGGACGGTAGCGAAACCTCGTGGCATGCGTTGCGCGAAGCCATCCGCTTCGCCATGCCCGACGATATCGTTCGGGCAGTGACCATTATCGATGACCCGTTCGCCCACTATCAGTCCGCATTCGCCTCGTACATCGATCTGGAATCGCTTCGCGAAGGTTTGATCTCCGAGAGCCAGCGCACGCTGAGCGATACCTACAAAAAATTGCACGACGAAGGTATTCAGGTCGACACCCGCTCGATCGATCTGCGCGCATGGGGCGGAACCGTCGCCGACGCCATTGTCAGAGAAGCCGAACGGTGGCACGCGGATCTCCTGATTCTCGGCACGCATGGGCGTAAGGGTGTCAGGCGGCTGTTGATCGGCAGTGTTGCCGAGCAGGTGCTGCGGCAAGCCCATCGGCCAGTCATGCTGGTCACCGGCGCGGTCGACGTGGCACCGACGCCGTCCAAGACGCCAATGACTGGCGCGAAGGGGTGAGAGCATGTTCGAACGTTTCCTGGTCGCTGTCGACGGTAGCCCTACGGCAGACAAGGCGCTTACCTACGCGCTGGAACTCGCCAAAGTGCGCAAGGCCTACGTGCGCGCACTGTTTATCGTCGACATCCCGGTCGCCTACGTTGCCGACGTCGATCCGTTCCCTTTCATCGACGCCATGCGGCTGCAGGGTGAAAGCATTCGCGAACGCACCGCACAGCGGCTCAAAGGGGCGGCTGTCGAGGGGGACGTAGAGATTCGGGAGGTCATGCCAATCGGCGGCGATGTCGCGCACCAGATCAACGTTGCCGCAGACGAGTACCAGGCCGATGTGATCGTCCTCGGCACACACGGCAGGCGCGGCTTTCGCCGTCTGGCACTGGGCAGTGTGGCGGAGAACTGCGTGCGACAAGCACGGCGTCCCGTGATACTCGTTCCGTCCGATCCAGCCGAGGCCGTCGGCGACGTGCCATGACACTTCTGCCCGATCGGTGGGCGCTCGCATGGGCATTGCGCCGCGTCGGATGCCCGCCCAGAGGTGAGGCGTGTAGAATCGGTGACACGCAGGCGTAACCTTTTGCGCGTGCACCTATCGCGAACGCGATATATTTTTATGCAATATTCGACCCCGGGGGCCGGTGCATGATTCGCATCATTGTCGCGGACGATCACACGCTTGTGCGGGCCGGATTGCAGCGTATCCTGTCGGGCAGCGAGAATCTGGAGATCGTGGGTGAGGCCTCGAACGGAGCGCAGGCGATTGCGCTGCTTCAGGAAACGCCGTGCGACGTGCTTCTCCTTGACCTGTCGATGCCCGGACGCAGCGGCATCGACCTCATTGCGCAGATCAAGGCGTCGTTTCCCCGCCTTGCCATTCTGGTACTGACCGTGCACGGCGAGGAACAGTACGCTGTGCGGGCGCTCAAAGCCGGGGCCGCTGGTTACATGACGAAGGAATGCGCGCCGGCGGAGTTGGTGCTGGCAGTGAAGAAGGTTGTCTCTGGCGGCGTGTACCTGAGCCCGGCCATGACAGAGCGCATTGCGCAGGATCTGGCAACGGGCGCCGGCGACGGTCTGGGGTATCGGCGGCTTTCCGACCGGGAGTTCGACGTGTTCCTGATGCTCGCCCGTGGCCTGAGCCTGAGCGACATTGCCGATACGCTGTGTGTGAGCACCAAGACGGTCAGCACCTACAAGGCGCGCGTGTTGCAGAAGCTCGAGATCAACAGCCAGACCGAGCTGGTGCATTACGCGATTCGGCACAATCTCCTGCGCGATGTCCTTTAGGGGGCGCGCCTTGTAAGCCGCGGCCTACACGTCGACGTATCGGCTGACAACATATCGCGCCGCCCGCTTATTTCCATTCCGCTGCGCGTCTCCAATACTAAGGGTGTCCGTTTTCTGAGGCTAATCCGCCGGAGCCCGCCATGTATGCTTCACCACGTCAGTTCGCCCCCCCTCCACCAGAGGCCGTCGTACAGACCATTCGTGTGCATCGCGCTTTCAACGATAGCGATTTCGGAGTGCACCGGTGCAGCACGTGCCTTCTGCGCCAGCTTTGCCTCCCGGAAGGACTTTCCGATGCGTCGGCGCGTAGCTTGGACGGTGTCACCCGGGTGCGTCGCACGGTTCGCCGAGGGGAGTCGCTTTTTCGGCTGGGCGATACGATGGAGCATATCTATGCTGTGCGCGCCGGGTCGTTCAAGACACTCATCATGCATCCGGACGGCAGAGAGCAAGTCACCGGGTATATGTTGGGTGGCGAACTGCTTGGCCTAGGTGGCATCGCGACCGGACGACATGTTTCGGAAGCGGTGGCGCTCGAGGACAGCCAGGTCTGCGCGATCAGGTTCTCTGATCTGGAAGCCGCTGCGGGGCAAATGCCCGTCATCATGCGACAAATGCATCGGTTGATTGCCGCAGGAATCGTGCGGGAACAAAACCAGTTGCTGCGTTTGGGAACCGTTCGCGGTGAAGCGCGGCTCGCGAGCTTCCTGCTGGACGTATCGGCGCGCCTTGCCGCGCGTGGATATTCACCCAGCTCGTTCCTGCTGCGCATGACACGCGAGGAGATTGGCAGCTATCTGGGCCTGCAACTGGAAACGGTCAGCCGGATGCTTTCCCGCATGCAGGCACAGAACGCGCTGCGTGTCAGGCAACGCGAAATAACGCTCCTCGATACGAAACGCCTCGGCGAAATGGCGAGTCTGACTTAGCGGCGGCAAGCCTTTCGAGCGGAGGCCACGCATGCGGGCGATGCAACTGTCAAAAAGGGCAGGGGCGCTCACGCTTGTGGAGATACCGATACCTGTCCCCAGTCCCACACAGGTGCTGATCCGCGTGAGCGTGTGCGGCGTTTGCCGCACCGACCTGCATGTCGTCGACGGCGATCTCCCGGCGGTTCCCGATGGGATCATCCCCGGCCATGAGATTGTCGGGACGGTGATCGCGATAGGCGAAAACGTTCGCGACCTTGAGATCGGGAACCGGGTGGGCGTACCGTGGCTCGGTGCAACGTGTGGTTGTTGCCGGTTTTGCCTGAGCTACCGGGAGAATCTTTGTGAGGCGGCGCGTTTTACCGGGTATACGCTCAACGGCGGCTACGCCGAGTACGCCGTAGCGGAGGCGCACTTCACATTCAAGTTGCCGGATCGTTACAGCGACGCGACCGCTGCCCCCTTGTTGTGTGCCGGTCTGATTGGCTATCGGTCGCTCAGTATGGCGGGCGATGCGCGACGAATCGGCATCTACGGCTTCGGGGCCGCTGCGCATCTGATCGCTCAGATTGCCCAGGCCCAATGGGGGTATGCCAAGATAACGGCGAAATTCGCACATAACACCAAAAGTTATATTGACTTTTGTTTCTATGCAACTTTTCCCTAGTTGAGCGTAATATTTTCTCGTACTGTCTTCGGATAGACTGAGCGGCCGTTCGGCGATCATGGATATCCGATATGGCCACTCTTGAACGCACGGCTTACCCGCGGCTACCCAAAACCCTATCCAACGGGGAATTGAAGGCCTTCTACACGCCGACTGTGGAAGAACTTGAGTGGGTGCGTCGCTCGGGGCGATCTCCAGCCGGGCGGCTGCGACTCCTTGTGTTTCTCAAAGTCTTCGGGCAACTCCATTACTTTCCTCCGCCGGAAGCTCTCCCTGAAGAAATTGTCGCGCATGTGCGTTCGGCTGCCGGAATCGGGACAGATGTACGCCTTGAATCGAAAGGTTCGACAACGCTTTACCGGCACTTCGACACCGTTCGAAAATACCTCGGCGTGACGCCGTACTATGGCGCCGAGGCCGAAGAGATTGCCATTCGTGCAGCACACGAAGCCGCGGCAATCATGGATCAGCAAGTCGACATCATCAATGCGACCATCGATGAGTTGATCGCGCGCCACATTGAGCTGCCAGCTTTCTCCACACTCAATAAGATCGCCGAGCAGGTGCACGCCACGACACAGACCACGTTGTTCCGGCGCGTGGCGCGCCGATTAGCGCCGGAGGACAAAACACGCCTAGATAGGCTGTTGTCTCGTGACTTCACTCGCCGCCAGAGCGCTTACCACGGCATCAAGCGCAATGCGCAGCGGCCATCGCGCAAACATCTCGAAATCCTGCTTGATCATCTGAGCTGGTTGGAAGGACTGGGAGACTTCTCGCGCCCTCTATCTGGCATCCCCGCGACCAAATTGCGTTCGCTGGCCAACCAAGCCATGCAGCTCGACGCTGCCAACCTCAAGGAAACGAGACCTGAGAAGCGCTACACGCTGATGCTGGCCTTGATCGATCGCATGCGCGTGCGCACACGTGACGACCTGGCGGAGATGTTCATCCGACGCATAGGCACCATCCACAAGCGTGCGCGTGAAGAACTCGCCGATATTCAGGCTCGACAGCGTGGTCAAATGGAAGCTTTAGTTGGCCTCCTTGACGGCGTAGTCGATATCCTGACAGATGCCCCGAGCGACGTGGAGATCGGACAGCAGATCCGCAGGTTTCTTGCACCCGAGGGAGACCTGGAGCCGCTGCGCGAGAGTTGCGCGGCGGTGCGCGCGTTTAGCGGTGGAAATCACTTACCACTGCTTTGGAAGCACTTCCGTGCCCACCGGTCCATGTTGCTACGCCTTGCGCAGGCACTCGAACTAGATTCGACCACACAGGATCGCTCACTCGTGCGCGCATTGCAGATCATGCTCGAGAACGAGTCGTTGCACCGAGAATGGATCGACGCGGAGGTCGACCTGAGCTTCGCCTCGGAACGCTGGCGAAAATTGGTACGCAGACCGCATCATGAAGGCCCTCCTACAAATCGTCGATACCTGGAAGTTTGCGTGTTCTCCTATATGGCGAATGAATTGCGCTCGGGCGATTTATGTGTGGTCGGCTCTGAGGCGTTTGCCGATTACCGGACGCACTTGCTGCCCTGGCAGGAGTGCGAACGACGCCTGCCTGACTACTGTGCCAAAGTCGGCATACCCAGCAGCGCCACAGAGTTTGTTGCGCAACTCCGAGAGTGGTTATCACAGACGGCACTCACGCTCGACCAGACGTTTCCCCATCAGCGCGAGCATGTGACGATTGGCCACAGCGGCGAGCCTGTGCTTAAGCGCACCGTGGCTCGCGACATTCCTGGGAGCGTCATCACGTTGCAACAGGCGTTGCTCCAACGTATGCCGACTCGGCACATCTTGGACATTCTCACCAATATCGAGCATTGGACGCACTTCACCCGCCACTTCGGTCCGCTCTCCGGCAGCGATCCTAAGCTTAAACGTGCGGCCGAGCGCTATTTACTGGCCATCTTCGCGATGGGTTGCAACTTGGGCCCGACCCAAGCGGCACGGCACATCGCTGGGGGAGTCTCTCCGCACATGCTGTCTTTCGTCAATCGCCGCCACATGAGTCTGGAGAAGCTCGAGACGGCGCAGCGCGAGCTGATCGAGCTATATCTTCGACTGGATTTACCCAAACATTGGGGGGACGGCAAAACCGTTGCGGCCGACGGCACGCAATACGATTTTTACGACGATAACCTGCTGGCCGGTTATCACTTCCGATACCGCAAGATGGGCGCAGTCGCGTACCGGCATGTGGCCGACAACTACATCGCGGTCTTTCGCCATTTCATCCCACCTGGCGTGTGGGAGGCCATCTATGTGATCGAAGGCCTACTTAAGGCCGGACTTTCAGTCGAGGCGGATACGGTGCATTCGGACACGCAAGGCCAGTCGGCCGCCGTATTTGCCTTCACGCATTTGCTAGGCATTAAACTGATGCCACGCATTCGAAACTGGCACGATCTCAGCTTTTCCCGACCCGACGCCGACACCACTTACCGCCATATCGACCGCCTATTTGGCGATCCCGTGAACTGGGAGCTGATCGCCTCGCATTGGCAAGACCTGATGCAGGTGGCCTTGTCGATTCAAGCCGGCACCATATCGTCACCGCTGTTACTGCGCAAACTGGGCTCGTACAGTCGCAAGAACCGACTCTTTCTCGCCGCGCAAGAGCTGGGCAAGGTCGTACGCACTGTCTTCCTGCTTGAATGGATTGGCAGCCGCGAGCTGCGCCAAGAAGTCACCGCTACGACAAACAAGATTGAGTCATACAATGGGTTTGCCAAATGGTTCTCGTTTGGCGGCGATGTGATTGCGGAAAACGATCCTGACGAGCAGCAAAAGCGTTTGCGCTACAACGACTTGATTGCATCGTCCGTGATCCTACAAAACACCGTCGACATGATGCGGGTGCTACGCGAGATGGCCAACGAGGGTACTCGGGTCAATGCTGATGACATTGGCTTCCTGAGTCCCTACCTGACGAGTAACGTCAAGCGCTTTGGCGACTACCAACTGCATTTGAACAAGCTGCCGGAATCATGGATCAGCGACAGTCTATTCGGCGGGAGCGCTCGGTCCTCGGCTCGGCGGTCTCAAACATGAAGGAGCGTCCCATGGTGAAGCAGACGGCGTACGGCGCAGTGGACGCGGTCGCACTACTCCATCTAGCCGAGAATTTCGACACGGGCACCATTTTGCGCGCCGTCGACCAACTCGACGCCCTGCGTGCACGGTTGTGCCCGCCGGAAGGGCTGCGCGACGATCTACTAGACCTTCACGGCATGGCGCACACCGTTTTCAATGGTGCATGTCTGACGGTAGCAACGACCAAAGCAATGCTGGTGGACCAAACCGAGGACATACTTGAGGAACTGGAGGACAACATTAAAGTACTGCGTGCCATCCTTGCGGACCTCCAGCCGTTGGCGGCACTGCGGCCGCCCGGCGATGGTGGCGACTGAGCTTGCCCGAGTGTGCCAGGAGCGAGCTTGTCTGACGCCGACTCGCCAGCTTTTGCCGTCTTGGGTAGTGCGTTCATCGCATGCTCGGCATTATCGTCAGGCGTCAGTGAACATGCCGATGATGAACATCGAGGTAATGAGCGTGCGTATGCGAAATTTGGGCGTGGCGGTGGGAATGCGTATGGGGCGCGCTCCCGTCCCAGTCAAAGTCGTGTTCGTGCTGATGGTGTTCGTCGTGAGAGTGACGGTGGGTGTGTTCCATCGGCTCATGCGTATGGGCAGCGGCATTGGAACTGCATGGAGTAGCTTACCGCCTCGATGGATTGCATCGATCATTACGAGGTGCATTCTAGGCTTATTGCACCGCAACCGACGAGCCAGCACCGAAGGACATGCGAGCTGCGGTTAAGCCAAGGTGGGGCCGATTGAACTCTCAGAGCGCCAGACGCTGCCCGTGGCGGCGTAGTATCCCAATTGCGCCCACACCAAACATCGTATCCCTCGCCTGCGCGGAGCGTGGGCATAGGTTGGGCAGGGATCGAAATCACCTAACTTTTCGTCAACATGGACTCTGCTGCGGGGCGGCCAGTGCCGGGATTACCGAGCGCGGAATATGCGTGGCCGATGCGCTCTGACGAATTATTGCGCGCTGCCGGATATGACCCGGAAGCTATCCGCTGGCGCATGGCAACAGGTAGCCCGTGGCGCGTCCGTCCGGGACACATGATTGCCGTCCTCTTCGCCGCTGCGATTTGTCCTGCGCTCGTGCTGGTCGCACTCGCTGCGATTGCCCGCGCTGTGATCATGTTGTTATAGCCACTTCACTGTGTGCCAACGGGTGTCTCTAGAATTGCGAGAATGATCAGACACCTCCTCCATGTCCGTTTGCGCAGTGGCTTCCTGAGAAGTCATCAGTCCGCCAGGAGCCTGATCGCACCGACGGATTCGCCATGCCGAGGGCGTATCAACGCATGCTTCGCGCTAAGGGTCTGCTAAGGCTTCACGCCTACGATGAAATTGAAGGTTCTGCGACGCGCTTGTGATCGCACCTTCATATTGATCGTCAACCTTAGGAGTTCAATCATGAAGCATTCATATGTTGCTGCACTGGTTGCCGTGTTGGGCTTGATCGGCGCCGTGCAAACGAGCGCTCAAGCCGCGACAAGCCATTCTGCCGAACCCAGCATTGCGAGCTCTGACTCGCTCACGCGCGCGCAAGTGGTTCGACAACTCGTCAGTGCCGAAAAGCATGGGCTTTTGCAGCAAGGCGACACTGTCTATCCCAAGACGGCGATGAGTCATGAACCACGTATGCACATCACGCGACAGGCCGTCGACAACCGTCTGGCTCAAGCGGAGCGCCACGGCCTGCTCACCCAGCCCGGAAACGCTTATCCGGTAGTCCCTGTCGCGGCTCGCAAGCACGCCGTTTGGACGCCGAAAATGCAGGTGGCGGGCGAGGCGACGATCCAGCGGCTCTATGAAAACCCGTAACCAACATGGTGGCTCAGCCTGCCGCGCGCCGAAAACAAGCCCGGCAGCCAAGCAGTCGCTAAGTCTTTGCTAAGTGTCGTGCCTCAGAATTCGCTCATGGGCCACGGCGCTTAGCCGTACCGCCCGCCAGATGATGTTTAATCTGTGGATAAGAGGCTCCCATGAAACAAGTCATTACCCGCTACGACGCTGCGTCCCGCCATATGCACTGGCTCACTGCGGCACTGCTAGGCGCACAATTTGTTGTGGCTTGGGCGATGCCCGATATCACGCGACAAACGCCCGCCATCGGGCTCGTCGCGTGGCACCTCTCGCTTGGCGTGACGATTCTTGGGCTTACGGCCATCCGGTTAGTATGGGCGCGTCGCCGCACCGCGCCTGCCAGAAGTATGAAGTCGATATTTCACACGCTCGCCGCTATTGCGCACAAGGGGCTATATACGCTCTTGGTCCTCGTGCCCATCTTAGGTTGGATAAATGCGTCGGCACGTAGCTTCCCCGTCAAGCTAATGGGTATCGTACCTTTGCCCGCATTGTCCGCACCAGGGTCGTCGTTCGGCCATGCCATGGGCGACGTGCATTCCCTGCTTGCCTACGTGTTGCTCGGCGCCGTGGCGTTGCACGTCTGTGCAGCCCTTTACCATCACTGGGTATTGCGCGACGGCACCTTGCACAAGATGCTCCCCCTACAGAATCAACCCGAACCCGGTACGTTCCGTTAGCCACACTACAGCGGCAGCTCTGCGCCGCTCGTCGACAACACGCTAACTCTGCCTCGCCCGCACATGCCATCACGCATGTGGGGGCGAGATGGCTTTTGCGTTGCCTTCCCACGCCATCGCGCCGAAGACCAAACGAATAAGGGCGAGATTGACCGACTTTTCGATTGCTGATCTGAACCCGCTAATGCCCCGCTAAGTGTCGGCGCATACGCTTGTTCTTGCGCGAAAGGTCGCGCATTTTTTCGGAGAACTCAATCATGTACCGATTTACCAAACTTTCCCTTGCAGCTGTCACCCTTGCGACACTTGGCACGCTCGCGTATGCCGGCCAGCGTTCAGAGAACGATGCCATGGCTGCCGCCAGCGCCAAGATCTCGCTGACACAAGCCGTAGGTATCGCGGAGAAACACGTCAGCGGTAAGGCCTCACAAGCCGAGTTCGATCAGGAAAAGCAGGGCAACCTCTACAAAGTCGAGGTGGCGGGTGGCGGCAAGGTGTTTGACGTGAAGGTGAATGCGGATACGGGGGCGGTCATCTCGTCGACGCAGGACAAGGACGATTGAGCTGCCGATGGCGCAGCATAGCGACGTAACGGCAATGCGAGCGAGAACTTCAGACGAGCGATATGGAATCCATTAACACTACGCTATTTTTAATGCTGAACGCGCACGCTTTGCCGTCGCCGCCCGTGCTTGCGCTAGCGATATTCCTAGCTCAGTACCTAATACTTGCCGTCCCGATTGCGCTGGTAGCGGCGTGGCTGCGCGCCGACGAACCACAACGCCGAGCATTGGTTGGCGCCGCAGTTGCCGGCGCCGTCGGACTGGCGATGAACCAAGCGATAGGCTGGGTGTGGCAACACCCGCGACCGTTTGTGATGGGAATCGGTCACACCTATCTGTCGCATGCCTCCGATAGCTCGTTCCCAAGCGACCATCTCACATTGATCTGGTCGGTTGCCTTCGCGCTCGCCTTGGAGCAGCGTACGCGGGTGGTGGGAGTTAGCGCCGCGCTACTCGGACTGTTAGTCGCGTGGGCGCGCATTTTTCTCGGCGTGCATTTTCCGATGGATATGGTGGGTGCAGCGGTCGTCGCAGCTGTTTCCGCCTGGTTAGTGACGCGGCAAATGCTGTGGCTGGTAGTCCCGGCGTATCGTGTGGCCCTATGCGTACACCGGAAATTGTTTGCTCGATTGATCGAGCGTGGTTGGGTGAAGGCGTAGGCACCTGAGCTACTTTTACCTCAGTGCAGCGACGGCCGGGCTTTGTGATTGCGAGTGCGTTTGCTTGAGCGAAATTGATGCCCAAATCGCATCGGCGTACTTCTGCGTCCCCGGTGCCCCTAAAGTTTCCGCGCCATTAATCACACTCTGGCGCACCACTTCGGTGTGACGCAGGTTCTCAGGCAGACGCTGGATGTACTGCGTGCCGACGCGCCTGCGGCCACGACGAAGTCACGCAACTGTTGGAGCATTTGGCCACCAGAAGATGGTCTGGGGGTAGATCTTCCGATACGACTTGAGTTGGCGATACATCATCTCGAACACATGGTCGGAGCGCTTCGGGACGTGATGGCATTCGTTTTCCTCGCAAATGGCCGAGGGCAGTTGGCTTGACGCCAAGGATCGAACCTACCGAATCTCAAAAGAATGGCGGGGCCTTAGTTGACCCACGTTTTCGAGGTCTCCTTCCCTTAACGTTTGACGGAGCGTAGATACGCCACGCGCGCGATTAGGCCAGCCTCGCCGGGACGGTTTCCCAGCGTCAACCGTGCGTGGTGACGTTCGGCTACACGACTGACGATGGACAGACCCAAACCGCTGCCTTGCCCCACGGCGTCGGTGCCCCGATAGAAGCGCGTGGTAACCTTTTCGAGTTCCTCCGGGGGAATTCCCTGGCCGTTGTCGATCACTTCGAGTGCGATACCATTTGGTTCGTTTGACAAGCGGACATCGACAGCACCGCCATTCGGTGTGTGTCGAAGCGCATTGTCCACGAGGTTGACCATCAACATCGTGAGACCGGTGTTGTCGCCATGCACAAACAGTGGGCCCTCCGGCCCGACCAGTCCCAGATCGATTTCCCGGCTCTCGGCCGTGAAGGAGTAGTCCCCTACGACGTGTTCGGCCAGTGACCGAATATCGATGACGTTCGTGATATCGACCTGATCGGCGTCTGCGCGTGCGAGGTCGAGCAATTGCTGCACGAGATGGATCAGGCGATTGAGCCGGCCCTCCAGCTTGCCGGCGATGGTCGAGTCGCCCCCTAACGCCCCTTGCTGGCGTGCGTGTTGCAACTGGAGCTTCAGCGCGGCCAGTGGCGAGCGGAGTTCGTGGGCGGCATTGGCTACGAAGACCCGTTGCGCCGAGGCGGCCTGATCCAGCCTTTGGAGCAAATCGTTCAGTGAATTGACGAGTGACGAGATTTCGCTGGGAATCGGCTGGTCGAAACTCAGCGGCGTCAGCGACTCGTAGGAACGCTGCGCGACCGATCGAGAAATGGCGGAAATCGGCTGGAGTCCTTTGGAAACAACCCACAACACGAACATGACGATGGCCGGCACGAGTACCCAAAGGGGGGCAATGATTCTGAGCGCCATGCCGACCGCCAACGAATCCCGCACCGCGATGGGCTGCGCTACCTGCACGTATCGATCGGGCAGTTGCATGCCGTAGACCCGCCAATGTGTCTCGTCCCACTCCTTGTCGTGGAACCCTGGCGTCAGGCGAGGCATCGAAAGTGCTGCGTCGTTGTGATACTGGGGAATGTTGTTTCCCTCCCACCGCTGTATCACCAGACGATCCTCGGCAAGGCCCCCCCAGTCAGCCTTGCCCGGCCCCTCCGCCTGCGTCCCGTCCTCGGACGTGACGGGTAACGACAAAGCGACGGTTCGCAGTTCGTAGTCGAACAACTCTGCGGCTTCATTGCGCGCGGTGCGATAGAGGAAATATCCCGCGACCAGCGCGAGGAGGATGAGGCCGGTGAGCAGCCAGACGATAAGACGCCAACGTATCGAATTCATTCGACGCGCGCCATGCGATATCCCACGCCGCGAACGGTCACGATGTGTTGCGCGCCGATCTTCCTGCGCAGACCATGGACGTGCACCTCGATCGTGTTGCTTCCCACCTCGTCCCCCCAGCCGTACAGCTTCTCTTCCAGCTCCCGTCGAGTGAAGACGTGCGTCGGCGTTTCCATCAGGGCCGCCAGTAGCGCGAACTCGCGGGGCAACAGATCAATCTGCTGCCCGTCCAACAGCACCGTATGCGCGGAAGGATCGAGCGTCAAAGCGCCGTGAACATAGAGTGGGGCTGCCTGCCCGACCCGGCGGCGACCCAGCGCGCGCACACGGGCGGCCAGTTCGTCCAGCTCGAACGGTTTCACCAGATAATCGTCGGCGCCCGCATCCAAACCTTGTACACGATTCGCCAGAGCGTCGCGTGCCGTCAGAATGAGGACCGGGGAGGTGCCGCCGGACTTGCGATAGCGCTTGAGCACTTCGATACCGTCCTGCTTGGGCAGACCGAGGTCAAGGAGTACCAGTTCGTAGACAGCATTGCCGAGAGACAGCTCCGCTGCGCGGCCGTCTGCGGCCCAGTCCACCGCGTGGCCGGCGCTTCGCATCGCGTCCAGTACCGTCTCGGCGATCATCGGGTCATCTTCGACCAGCAAGAGTCTCATCCGTGTGCACTCCCAAGTGCTTCGTGCGCGATTCGACCGCGCAGGTAAAGGGCAAATCTGAGGCCAATCTGGGGCTATTCTGCCATCTCCTTTCTTAAGCGTTGCTTAGTCGGCACTTCTCAACACCCATAAGGCGCGACAGCCGATTCCCCGTCGATCCCATCGCTTTGGCTTAAGCAGTTCTTAAGGCTGCCCTTTCTAGAATCGCCCCAACGTCATCACCCTTTGCCGTTGGAGGCCCGGATTGCACCCCATATCATGCCGTTTCGCTGCGGGACTTACCGCACTCGGCGTTGCGCTGCTCAGTGGCTGCACGATGTATCACGAGGCGCCGCTGCCAACCCAACCCAACGCACCAACGAACATAAGTCGCATCAATGTCGACGCCGCTGCAATGCGCTTTCCGGCACTGGCGGCGCATCATTTCGATCCGTCGGATGGTTTGGACAGCATCGAGATCGCCATGCTGGCCGTGTCGAACAACCCCGATCTGAAGCTCGCTCGCGACGATCTGGGTATCGCCCACGCACAATCGTTTGCGGCGGGTCTGCTTCCCGATCCGCAAGTCGGCATTTCGAGCGACTACGTTAGTCCGGGGCCGAGCGATGCGACGCGTGCCTTCAATTACGGCATCAGCATGGATTTGATGGCCATCGCCGCGATTCCCGGCGCGAAGGCCACCGCAGAGCACAACGTCCAGAAGCTGGATCTCGGACTACTTTGGCAAGAACAGCAAACGATTGCTCAGGCTCGGCGACTGTTCGCCAAGGTTCGCACGCAGGACGCCTTGCTGCCGCTGGCGCGCGAAGCGAGCGACCTGGCGCAGGCCCGCTACGAGACTTATCAGAAGGCGGTAGACGCCGGGAATCTGACGTCGGACAGCGTGAGCGCCGCACTGACCGCAGCGCAAGACGCACACAAGCAATACATCGACTTGCAGCATGCCGACCTTCAGGCACACGCAGACCTGAATGCGTTGCTGGGGCTGTCACCGCTGGCCGAATTGACGCTGATCGGCGACGAGCGCGCCAACGCACCGTCGGATTCGCTGCTCGACGACGCCGTGACACACCTCGCCCGGCGACGCGCCGACTTGCAGGCGCTAGCAGCGGGCTACGCCGCACAGGACGGCCAGTATCGACAGGCTATTCTCAAGCAATTCCCGAGCCTGTCGGTGGGTTTCGTCAGACAGCGCGACACCTCGAACGTCTACACGTCAGGCTTTCAGGTCAACCTGAGTCTGCCGATCTTCAATCGCAATCAGGGTAACGTGGCCATCGAGTCGGCCACGCGCAAGCGCTTGCACGACGAGTATCAAATCCGGTTGGACCAAGCCTACGCCGATATCTCACGACTACGCGCCGACCGCGCCATCTCGCAGGCGCAACTGCTCGGGGTCGAGACGGCACTGCCCAAGCTCTCGCAAGCGAGCGATGCGGCGACGCGCCAATACCGCAGCCGCAATTTGACGCTGGGCGCCTATACCGACAGTCGCATGGCTTGGTTGACGAAATCCGTTGAGGCCTTGTCACTGCACGAGGCGATCGAGGAACAAGACATCACCATCGAAACGCTGGCCGGGCTCGCCATGTTGCCCGCGAACGCCACGCCTAAGGAATCGAATCATGACCCAAAGTAAACCTTCCACGATGAACCGCTGGGCAAACGTCATGCCCAGCGCATTCTCCCTCGGCCAGGCGGTCATGTTGGGATTGACCTGCCTGCTCACGAGCTTCAGCGGCAGTGCGTCGGCACAGACCTCGGCGGTCTCGGTAACCACGCTACCGGTGCGACAGGCGGTCATCGCGCAACCGGTAAGCGCCTACGGTGCCGTCTCGGCGTCCGGGGCGGCGGTTCAATCCATCACGTTGCCGTACACGGTACGGGTTGCGACCTTGCGGATTGCCCCTGGTCAACGTGTGACCAAAGGAACGCCACTGATGGATGTGGTCGCCGATGCGACGGCGACGCTCGCGCGCGATCAAGCGAGCACGTCGCTGTCGACGGCGCGGCGCGACCTCACGCACACAAAAGCGCTTTACGACGCGCATCTCGCCACCCAATCTCAGCTCGATGCTGCGCAAAAGACGCTGGACGATGCAACGCAGGCCGACGCGGTCCAGCAACGCGTGGGGGCAACGAACGGCACACAAACGCTGCGCGCACCGTTCGACGGTGTCGTCGTGCAAGTGAATGCGGGTCAGGGCGACCAGGTGTCAGCTGGCACAGCCCTGGGCCTGCTGGCGCGCGACGGGCAGCGTGCGCAGGTGCCGAACGTCGTGCTCAGTGTCGAGCCGTCGCGGGCCGGCAGTATCCGCCCGGGCGACGTCGTTGTAGTGCGCGCTGTTGCGGCTAACCTGTCGGGACAGACGGTGTCGGGCAAAGTCGCCACGATTGGCGCCGCGATCGACCCGGTTACGCAGGCCGTGGTCGTCACCGCCATGGTGCCGGACAGTCCATCGCTGATCCCCGGCACCCGTGTCTCGGCCTCGATTCAGACGCAGCCCGCCCAGCACTGGGTCGTGCCCAGAAGCGCGGTCCTACGCGACAAGGATGGCGCCTATCTGTATCAGGTCGACGGCTTGCACCGCGCCCATCGCATTGCCGTTCGACCCAAGGTCGACGCAGGCGACAAGTACGGTGTCGACGGCGAACTGCTCAAAGGCGCGCCTGTGGTCGTCGCCGGGAACTACGAGTTGACCGAAGGCATGGCGGTGACCATCGCTGGGGGCAACTGATGAGTTTCGTCCAGTGGATGCAAGCGCACCGGCGCTCGTTGCTGTTCGTCATCTCGATGATTGCCATCGCCGGTGCGTTGATGTCGACGCAGCTCCCGATTTCATTGTTTCCGGATGTCGCCTTTCCTCGCGTCGTCGTCTCGCTCGATGCCGGCGACCGTCCCGCCGAGCAGATGGCCGCACTGGTGACGATGCCGGTCGAAGAGGCGCTGCATCGCGCACCGAACGTGCGAGGCGTGGAGTCCCGAACCAGCCGGGGGAGTGCCGAAATCGCCGTGAATTTCGACTGGGGCACTGATATGGCGCTGGCAACGCTGCAAATCCAGTCGGCCATCGCCGAAACATTGCCGTCGTTGCCCGCCGGAACCACGACGCAGGTTCGCCGGATGGACCCCACGGTGTTCCCGATCATCGCGTACAGCCTGACAAGCACGAAGCGTTCGCCGTCCGAACTCTATAACCTCGCCCAGTACCAACTGCGACCATTGCTGTCCGCCGTAGGTGGCGTCGCCCGCGTGGACACGGTCGGAGGTGCGCACGACGAACTCGAAGTCACCATCGATCCGCTTCGGCTGACGCAATACAAGCTGGCGATCGGTGACGTGGTCAAAGCGGTTGCGGCCAGCAACGTTTTGCTGGCCAGCGGTCGGCTCGAAGATCACGACAAACTGTATCTCGCCATTGCTCGCGCCTCGGTGAACTCGCCGCAGACGCTCGCGAATGTTGTCGTGGCGAGCACACCGGCAGGTCCGGTGCATCTGTCCGATGTCGCGCAGGTCTCACAGGGCACCGTTCCGCAATGGCTGCGTGTGACGGCGAACGGCCGCGACGCAGTACTGCTCAACATCTATCAGCAGCCCGGCGCGAACAGCGTGGCCATTGCCCGCGATGTTCGTGCGAAGCTCGCCGCGTTTCAGGCGCAGTTGCCGGCCGACGTGAAGCTCTCGAATTGGTACGACCAGAGCGAACTGGTCATTGCCTCGGCGGCGAGCGTTCGCGATGCCATGCTCATCGGTGTGGTACTGGCGGCATTCACGTTGCTGCTTTTCCTGCGCAACTGGAAGATCACGGCAATCGCTGTGGCGCAAGTGCCCGTCGTCATGGCCGCCACGTTGCTCGTGCTGCACGTGTTCGGCATGGGACTGAACATCATGACCCTGGGCGGTATGGCAGCGGCCGTTGGCCTGATCATTGACGACGCCATCGTGATGATCGAGCACATCGTGCGTCGCATGCACGAGCATGGGGCGGAGAAATTCCACGGGCGGATCATGTCCGCCGCACTGGAATTCACGCGCCCGCTCGCCGGGTCGTCAGCGGCGACGCTTATCATCTTCGTCCCGCTCGCATTTCTCACTGGTGTGACGGGCGCGTTCTTCAAGGCGCTGTCGATCACCATGGCCAGTGCGCTCTTCGTCTCGTTCTGCGTCACGTGGCTCGCCATTCCGCTGCTCTGCGACCGCTGGCTGACAGCCAAGGATGCCCATGCGGAACGGGGCGGTAAGGTCGCGAAGTGGGTGGACACGCAATATACGCGCGTGGTCAAGGCGCTGACCACTCGCCCTTCGCGAATGCTGCTCGGGATCGTGCCTTTGCTGATCGTGGCGGCCTTTGCGTTCACGCGTGTTGGCAGCGGCTTCATGCCGAGCATGGACGAGGGCGGTTTTGTACTGGATTACCACACCGCACCCGGTACTTCGGTTACGGAAAGCGATCGTCTCGTGCGTCAGGTCGAGCAGATCGTGCAGGCCAATCCGAACGTGCAGACTTATTCGCGCCGCACCGGTACCGGTCTCGGTGGCGGACTGGGCGAACCGAACCGGGGCGACTTCTTCGTGCGCCTGAAGGCCGGCGACCGCCAACCCATCGATATGGTAATGAACGATATCCGCGCGCAGGTGGAAGCCAAGGTGCCGGGCGTGAGCGTCGAGTTCGCGCAACTGATGGAGGATCTGATCGGGGATCTGACGGCCGTGCCTCAGCCTGTGCAGATTAAAATCTACGGTGACGATCAGAGCGCGCTGGAAGCCACGGCGCGCAGTGTCGCAGGCGCGCTGGCTCATGTGTCCGGCGTTGTAGACGTCAACGACGGTATCAATCCGGCCGGTGATGCACTCGACATCCAGATTCAGTCGGATGCCGCAGCGGCACAGGGTGTCGACCCGCAGTCCGTCGCGCAGCAGGTGGCCGATTTGCTCGCCGGAAACGTGGCGTCGAACTATCAGGCAGGCGTGAAGAATGTCGGTATTCGCGTGCAACTGGAAGCCGCGCAGTCGCTGACCGATACGGGGCTCGCACATCTGCTCTTGCGCGCGCCGGACGGTCATCTGTTTCCGCTCGATCGGGTGGCAAAGATCGTTCCCGTCACGGGGCAGCCGGAGATCAGCCGCGACAATCTCAAGCCGATGGTCGCCGTCACCGCGCGTATCAGCGGGCGCGATCTGGGGTCGGTCATCGGCGACGTGAGACAGATGCTCGACACGCGTCACTTGCTGCCCAAAGGGACATACTACGCACTCGGGGGGCTCTATGAGCAGCAGCAGATTGCATTTCACGGCCTGATGGTGGTGTTTGCGGCGGCGGTAGCGCTCGTCTTTGCGCTGCTGCTGTTCCTGTACGAGCGCTTCCGCGTCGCGGCTGCGGTGCTGGCGATGCCGATGCTCGCCGCCGGCGCAGTATTCGTCGGGCTTTGGACAACCGGCATCGAGTTGAACATCACCGCCATGATGGGCATGACGATGATCATCGGGATCGTGACCGAGGTGGCAATCTTCTACGTGTCGGAGCTTCAGAGCCTGATTCGCGAGGGGACGCCGCTTGAAGAGGCGTTGGTCGTAGCAGGGCAAAACCGCCTGCGTCCCATCGCCATGACAACGTTGGCGGCCATTCTCGCGCTGCTACCATTGGCGTTTGCCATCGGGCAAGGCGCCGCTATGCAACAACCGCTGGCGATAGCCATTATTGCTGGGCTCATCGTGCAGATGCCGCTTGTGCTGCTGGCACTGCCTGCCTTGCTCAAGGCTGTGCTCAAGCCTGAATTCAATAGGTGATTTTGCGTCTGATACGAGGCCATCTTGCGGCCATCTTGCTGAGTTTGCCGGTGAAATGCGCCGTGCCGACGTACACCAATGCCCAAGCGGCCGGCTGATGAGCCCAAGGCAGACGCCGCGATTTCAGTGGGCGCCCCGTTACCGGGCGGACGTGCCGGTGAAATCAGCGAGGGTATTCCGGCGCTCTGCATAGGAACTTCCGGCGTTGCTGGATCAAGTCAATGACGCTGACCACACCTAAGTGTGCCCTAAGCATTTTGTTGGAAGATTCACGCGTTATCAAGTGAACTTGGAGGCAATCATGAATCGTGTCAATGCGGAAGGTCCGGCGTGGTTGAACAAGGTGCCAGAAGTCACATTGACGTTTTGGCTCATCAAGATGATGTCTACGACGGTCGGCGAGACCGCGGCCGACTTCCTGAACGTCAACCTGGGGTTCGGGCTGACAGGAACGTCTGCCGTGATGGGCGTGCTTCTGGCCGTATTTTTGGGCTTGCAGGTGTCGGCGCGGCGGTACATTCCGTGGCGCTACTGGAGTACCGTCGTCTTCGTGAGTGTTTTCGGAACATTGGTCACCGATAACCTGAGCGACAACCTGGGCGTACCCTTGGCGGCATCCACGCTCGCCTTCTCCGTCGCGTTGCTCCTCACGTTCGGCATCTGGTACGCCAAGGAGCGCACCTTGTCGATTCATTCGATTGACACGATCAAGCGAGAACTCTTCTACTGGACGGCTATTCTGCTGACTTTCGCCTTGGGCACGGCAGCCGGCGATTGGGTGGCCGAGGGCCTGAATCTCGGGTACGCGAACTCCGCCTTAGTGTTCGGTGCGCTGATTGGTCTTGCGGCGATTGCGCGTTTTGTGTTCCATCGCAGTGCCGTCACGACGTTCTGGGTCGCCTACGTGCTGACTCGTCCGTTCGGCGCCTCATGCGGCGATCTCCTCTCGCAACCCTCGTCCAATGGAGGCCTTGGGCTTGGGGTGGTCGGCACAAGTGCTGGATTCGTGGTGGGCATCGTAGTGCTGGTGCTCTACCTCTCGATTTCCGAGCGGGCAACCGCACGTCAGCAAACCTAATTTATTGATCGATATTTCTGAGCATGAACGAAACCATACAGAAATCGCTGAGCAAGGTGCCCGAGGTCACACTGCTATTTTGGGTGATCAAGATCGCTGCGACGACACTTGGTGAGACGGGGGGCGACGCGGTGTCGATGTCGATGAACCTCGGTTACCTTGTCGGCACAGCAATATTTGCGGTGATCTTCGCCATCGCTGTCACGGCACAGATCCGTGCCAAGCAGTTCTCGCCAATGCTGTACTGGGCGACCATTATCGCGACGACAACGGTGGGCACCACGCTCGCAGACTTTGCCGACAGATCGCTGGGTATCGGTTATGCCGGGGGCTCTTCAATTCTGCTCGCCTTGCTGCTCGGCTCGCTCTGGATCTGGTACCGGACGATGGGCTCGGTCTCCGTCCACACCGTCAACTCGCCCAAAGCGGAAGTGTTCTATTGGGTTACGATCATGTTTTCCCAAACGCTTGGCACCGCCCTAGGCGACTGGACCGCAGATACGGCAGGGCTCGGCTATACGGGGGCGGCGGTGGTGTTCGGCGCGCTCCTGCTGATTCTGGTTGCAGCGTATTTGTGGACCCGCACATCGCGCACATTTCTTTTCTGGGCCGCATTTATTTTGACCCGCCCACTGGGTGCCGTCGTGGGAGACTTCCTAGACAAACCCGTGAGTGCCGGCGGTCTTGCGTTGAGTCGATACTCTGCATCGTTCGCGTTGCTGGCATTCATTCTGACCAGCCTGCTGCTCTTTAGGCAGCGCGCCGCGGCGAAAGCGCACTGAGCCGTTCCTTCAGAGGGCATGACATGCGAATCCTGCTCGTAGAAGACGATGCGATGGTGGGCAGCGTCGTGCGCGACTCACTCAAAGATGCGACGTTCGCGGTGGATTGGGTCACCGACGGCGAAGCGGCTTTAGCGGCCTCGGATTGCCAACACTACGATCTGGTGCTGCTCGATCTGGGACTGCCTCGCAAAGACGGTCACAGCGTCTTGCAGACCTTGAGAGCGCAAGGGCAACGTGTTCCGATCATCATTGTCACCGCCCGCGATGCGTTGCCGGAACGACTGAAGGGCTTGGACGCCGGTGCGGACGACTATATTCTCAAACCCTTCGAGATGGCTGAACTGCTGGCGCGGATAAGGGCCGTCATGCGGCGCCAGTCTGGACAGGCGGCACCGGTCATGACGAACGGCATCGTCACGCTCGATCCCGGTACACGCGAAGCCCGTACCCCTGACGGGTCACCGGTGCAGCTATCGAACCGAGAGTTTTCGTTGCTACAAGCGTTACTGACCAGGCCCGGAGCGATCCTATCGCGAAGTGACCTGGAGGACCGCATTTACGGGTGGGGAGAGGAAGTCGAGAGTAATGCGATCGAGTTTCTGATTCACTCGCTTCGCAAAAAGCTCGGGGCGAGCACGATCAAGAATGTCAGGGGGGCGGGATGGATGGTCTTAAAGGGCGATTGAGCGACTCCATCCGCCTGCGCTTGAGCCTGTGGCTATCGGCGGCAATCCTCTTTTTCGCCGTGATCGCTGGTGTGATTTCGTTTGGGGCGGCATTCGACGAAGCGCATGAGCTCCAAGACGACGTCTTGCGACAAGTTGCAGCGCTCGTCGACAACAACAATCTTCCGACCAGTGAGTTTCACAACCTTAGAACCCCTCAAGCGAGTGACGAGGAAGCTCGTGTAATTGTTCAGCGGCTGGGGGCCTCAATACCGCCAAGCGCGGGAGATGGAGACGACAAGCTGCCACTTCCGCTGCCCGTTACGATGCGTGACGGCCTGACAACGCTCACCTCGGGCGGCGAGCCCTATCGGGTATTGGTCAAAACACTGCGCTCCGGCACACGTATTGCGGTAGCACAGGAGACGGATGTCAGAGACGAAATCGCCCGTACCAGTGCAATTAGAACCGTCATGCCACTGGTGGCATTTGTGCCGGTCCTGCTGATTGTGGTCGGGTGGCTCGTGCGAAGAATCTTCCGGCCAGTCGCCTGCCTTTCGAAGGAGATTGATCAGCGCCAATACAGCGAGTTGCATGCTGTGCCCGCCGACCACCTGCCCAGCGAGATCCGCCCGTTTATCCGCGCCATTAACAATCTGCTTTCGCGCGTTGCCACGTCCGTTGACGCGCAGCGTCGCTTTGTCGCTGATGCCGCACACGAATTGCGTACCCCTCTTACCGCACTGTCGTTGCAGGCGGAGCGACTGTCCGAGGCGCAAATGTCGGTCACTGCGAAAGAGCGACTCATCGAATTGCGTCACGGCATCGAGCGCGGGCGACACATGCTGGAACATCTGCTCACGTTGTCCAGCGTGCAGGCGATGCCGCCCGACGGTAACGCCAGAACCGAGTCTGTTCTCCAGGTGTATCGTCACATTCTCGAAACGCTGTATCCACTGGCAGAAGCCAAACAAATCGATATTGGCATCGAGGCAAAGGGGGACGTGTCGCTATGCGTCAGCCCGGCCGATTTGAGTGTTTTGATGAAGAATCTCGTGGACAACGCGATTCGCTATACCCCCGTCGGCGGCCGCGTAGACCTGATGCTTGAGGCCTCGGAGTGTCATGTAAAACTGCGCGTCCAGGACACGGGGCCGGGAATACCTCTGGGGGAGCGCGCCCGCGTGTTCGACCCGTTTTACCGAGTGCTGGGAACGACACAATCGGGCTCTGGCCTCGGGCTGTCAATTGTGAAGGCGATTGCTGACAAAATGGGAGCCAGCCTGTCTCTCGCCTACTCGGATGAAAATACCTGCCGTGGCTTGAGCGTCTGCTTGGTCGTTCCGCTCGCATTGCCACTGCCACCTAAGGATGGAAAAGCGTGACAGGCCTATCAGGCGCTACGGAAAAGCGGCTTCACTGGGTATTCGAGACAAGCTTGTGGATCAAGGCGTTATTTGCGCTTTCCGAGATCCTCGCTGGCGTTGTGGCGTACTTTGTCCCAACGCAGGTATTCCTCTCGATCGTGCTCCGATTCTCCGGCAATGAACTGACTGAAGACCCCCATGATGTCGTGGCGCGTTTCCTGATGCATGCCGTACAGCATCTCTCGGTTGGCTCGCAGAAATTTGCGGCGATTTACTTGCTGGCTCACGGTGTTGTCAAGTTGTGGCTCATCATTGGTCTGCTGCGCGAGCGACTCTGGTATTTCCCTGTGTCGATGGTCGCATTCGGACTGTTCATTGCTTATCAGTTGTATCGCTACACATATACGCATTCGATCTGGTTACTGCTTTTGTCAGTGCTTGATCTCGGCGTCATTGCACTGACATGGCATGAGTATCGCTATATCAAGCAACGCATGTCGGCGAGGTTGACGTTGCCGCCGGATGGTACGGCAGCAATAGCGCACGAAGATCGATTCAAATAGCGCATGAGGCATGGCGACCGCGCACTGTCCATACCTCCATCGGCAGATTGTTTCCGGCGCGCCAAAGCACAAATATGCGATGACCACTGAGTTCCAAATTTCCCCGAAGGCATCGATACCCCGCACGGTCTGGGTGCTGGGTCTCGTGAGTCTCTTTATGGATTTCTCATCGGAGCTTATCCACGCGCTGCTGCCAATCTATCTTGTCTCCACGATGGGCATGAGCGTCGCGGCATTTGGCCTGCTTGAAGGAGTTGCGGAAGCGACGGCGATGATTGTAAAAGTGTTCTCAGGAGCAATCAGCGATTGGCTAGGTCGGCGAAAAGGCCTACTGCTCCTAGGATATGGGCTATCCTCGCTCACGAAACCGCTGTTTCCGCTAGCTACATCCCCCGCGATCGTTGTGAGTGCACGGCTACTTGATCGTGCAGGCAAGGGAATACGCGGCGCCCCACGTGATGCACTGATCGCAGACGTGGCCCCGGCAGAAATACGAGGTGCGTGCTTTGGGCTGCGACAGTCGATGGATACGGTCGGCGCCTTCCTTGGTCCACTGCTCGCCATTTTGCTGATGTTCTGGTGTTCGGATCAGATTCGGGTGGTTTTGTGGTTTGCGGTGGCGCCCGCGTTCGTCGCAATTGCTTTGATCGTATTCTGCGTTCGCGAGTCGCCCGCAGTAGGGAGAGCACAAGGGTTCCGCTCGCCACTGCACTGGCGGTCCCTGACCGAGCTTTCAAGCCGCTACTGGATGGTCGTGGCCGTTGGTGCCGCCTTCGCGCTAGCCCGCTTTAGCGAAGCGTTTCTCGTGTTGCGAGCGCAGCAAAGCGGCCTGAGTATCGCCTGGATACCGGGCGTGATGGCGGTTATGAGCCTCACGTACACCGTCTCAGCATGGCCGGTCGGTGCGCTCTCAGACCGAATGGATCGGCGCACGCTGCTCGCGATCGGCATGCTACTGCTGATCTCTGCGGATCTGATACTCGGAGCAAATCGCACGATTTCGTCAACATTCGTCGGGGTCGCCTTGTGGGGCTTGCACATGGGCTTTACGCAGGGCATTCTCGCAACAATGGTCTCGGAATCGTCGCCCGCAGCGTTGCGCGGCACCGCGTTTGGCGTGTTCAACCTAATCGGTGGGCTCTCCATGCTGTTGGCCAGCGCCATTGCCGGCGCCATGTGGGAATACTTTGGCGCGTCGACCACGTTCTTTACCGGCGCAGCACTGGTGTTGGTGCCATTAGGCCTGTGCTGGTTTTTGCCGCGCCCCACATCGCTCGCTTGAGTTTGATTTTCTTATGATTTGAAGCGACGAGAAGTATCTAGCAACGCCGTGCTGCACGGCTCGTAGCACCGTGTAGGTATCGACTTTGTTGACAAAAGAAATCTCATCATCGGGAAGCTTTGAATGCCCCAAGGTGTCCTTCTACGCAGAGGTCCCCGGAGTCCTTGGAGGACTCGATACTTTATCGACACGGAATTCACTGATTTCAAGGCCGACGCGTGTCAGCTCATTAGCATCGCGATCGTGAGCGAGAACGGAGACGAATTCTATGCGGAGTGCACAGATTTTGATCTGTCGCTCTGCAATAGTTTCGTCCGCGAAACGGTGTTGCCACAACTCGGAACGATTTCGGGACGCTCCATGCCAACCGGCAACGTGAGGGAAGCGTTGATGGCCTGGCTTTGTGCTGTCCCGCTCAAGCCACGACCAGTACTCAGCTACGATTCTGACTGCGATTATCAGCTTGTCACTCGTCTCTTGCGAGGATCTCTGCCTCAGGGATGGAGGCACGAGAACGTGTATCTGAAAATCAATCCCGAGCGATTCATGCAGTACGTGACAGAGCATGGCGGTGAGCATCATGCGCTGTTTGATGCCCGCGCCAACGCATACGCATTCATATAAATTCAGCCTGAAGATACGAATCTCGTGCGCATGACGATGGCATTCGATGGCTATTAGGATAAGTCTTCTTATCACGATAGGCGCAAATCTGTCCTAAACTGGTCTTCGTGAGAATGCGTGAGAGCATGCGCAATGCCGCCACCAATCGCCATATGCCCGGAATTCCCCGATAACGCGTCACTCGCCGCGTTGCGCGCGTGGTATGCCGGACTGAGCGCCCGCGCCGCGGTCGAGCGCTATCTGAATGACAGAAAAGCGAACGGCGCTTCCTCGCGCGGCATGCTGGGGCAGATTCGGCGCCGGTTAAGCGAGATGGCACGCAGACGTCAACGCGAGGATCTCGCCGCCGTATTCGAGCACAGTGCTGGCGAGCGCATCCGGCGCGCACGGGCTGCGAGTCAGGCGATTGAAGTGCTACGTGTATTGCCTTTGCCAGTGCCTCTAATTAGCGACGATATCGCCACGTGGCTGCCCTCGCGGGCCGTACGGGTGCTGCGCGCTTACGGCATCGCGACATTGGCTGATCTGACAGTACGCATTCCGCGCAGACGTCGCTGGTGGAGCGCTGTGCCGGGGCTGGGGCCGATGAGTGCCCGACAAATCGAGGCATTCTTCGCGCAGCACCCGCAACTCACGGAGCGCGCCCGCGCCCTGATTGTCGCTACCACCCCCAACACGGTAGTGCCTTGGGAACAATTGCGGCTTCCGCACGAGATAGATGGCTCGCAGGGGACATTTCGAGCCCCACGCAAGACGTGCACGTTGAGAGCAGCAAACGACTACGAAGCGGTCAAAGCCTGGCTTGCGCTTCATGAATCGGCAGCTACGCAACGGGCCTATCGGAAAGAAGCTGAGCGGTTAATTCTATGGGCGATCGTCGAGCGCCAGCGCCCCCTGTCTTCATTGACCATGGAGGATGCGATCGCATACCGAAGCTTCATACGCCGACCCACGCCGCGCGAGCGCTGGGTAGGTCCGCCGCGGCCGCGCATCTCGCATGAGTGGCGGCCTTTCGCGCGTGGACTGTCCGCCGTGTCAAGTGCTTACACCTTATCTGTGCTTGCAGCGATGTACCGATGGTTGATTCAACAGCGATACGTGCTCGCCAATCCGTTTGCAGGCATCAAAGTGCGCGGAGGGGCGCGCCGCGCGTCAATCGATGCGTCACATGTATTTGGAGAAGGCGAATGGCTGCTCGTACGCACTATCGCAGACGGGCTTGAATGGTCCTATGGATGGGAAGCGCCAGCCGCCCAGCGTCTACGATTCGTCTTGGATTTTGCTTACGCTACGGGATTGCGTGCTGGTGAGCTCGTCGCAGCGACCCTCGGTAGTGTTGAGGTTGATGGCCACGGTGATCAGTGGCTCACGTTGGTCGGCAAGGGGGCACGCACTGGCAAAGTAGCGCTGCCACCGTTGGCACGCATGGCGCTCGAACGCCATCTCTTGGAGCGTGGATTACCAACGTCACGGACACTTTGGGTCCCGATCACGTCATTGATCGGTGACCTCGGTGGAGATTCCGCCACGGGCATCACCTCGACGCGGCTATGGAGTGTGATGCGCCGGTTCTTTACCCAAGCAGCCGATATCCTCCAGACCGAGAGTCCGGCTGTCGCTGATAAATTGCGGCGCGCCAGTCCGCATTGGATGCGACACACGCACGCAACGCATGCACTGATGCGCGGAGCTGAATTGACCACGGTCAGAGACAACCTCCGGCATGCATCAATTTCAACGACGTCTATCTATTTGCACAGCGATGATGTGAAACGAGCAAAGCAGATTAGTGGAGCGTTTGCTGCTCGGTAGGTTGGACAACGGCGCCCACACAGTGCGGAGGAGGTTCGTCAGGCGAGAATACTCCTCATCGGCATATTCGAGGAAATCACATTGACGCCAGCCCCATATTACTTTTAGTGTTATGTGGCAATTTTGCCTTTATCGTGGCATGCCCCCCAATCGCGTGAAGTCTACGCGTTCACGCGCCCCGGCGACGAAGCGGGCATGGCATTTGCCTTGGCAAACGGCGCTTGCTGGGCGGGTGCCAGCGATGCCCCGGCGCCTGTGTGCCTTGATGCGGCGATCATTTTCGCCCCGGTCGGCGATCTTGTGCCGAAAGCGCTCGCCGCCGTGGACCGCGGGGGCACTGTCGTGTGCGCAGGTATTCACATGAGCGATATTCCTGCGTTTCCCTACCGTCTGCTGTGGGGCGAACGGCAAATCAGGTCCGTCGCCAACCTGACAAGAGAAGACGGACTGGCGTTTCTGGCGCTCGCGCAGACAATGCCGCTGCACGTCACCACGCACATGTACCCCCTTGAGCGAGCGAACGAGGCGCTAAACGACCTGCGCAGTGGTGCCTTCTCTGGAGCGGCCGTGCTCCAGATGCCAGACGCGTAGCGGTCCTCAGGAGCGCGTTCGGTCGGCCGGTGTCGGCATCTCCAGGGGAATCACGGTGGTGACGACGGTCCCGCCTTCGGAGGGGCTGCGAACCTCCAGCGTGCCACCCAGCAAGCGGGCGCGCTCACGCATGCTGATGAAACCGATCGAGTCGGATTTCGGGCGCGTCGGCGGCAGCCCGCGCCCATTATCGGAAATGCGAAGCCGGCATTCGCGATCGCACGATAGCTCGATGGTGACGGACGTCGCTCTCGCGTGTTTGGCCACATTATTGAGCGCCTCCTGCACGATACGGAACAACGCGGTGGCCACCGCTGGCGGAATGGCGGGCAAACTGTGTGCCCCCGTAAAGTCGACGGCTACGCCATAGCGGCGCGTAAAGTCCCGGGTATACCACTCGATCGCGGGGCCCAGGCCAAGGTCGTCGAGCATCGGAGGCCGCAGGTCGGCCGCCATTTGGCGAACCGCAGCGACCATGCCGTCGATCGATTGCTCGATTCGCCTCACGTCCCCGTTCGCCGGGCTCTGACCGTCCAACGTCCGTTTGAGCATGGCGGCATCCATTTTCAGCGCGGTCAGCCGTTGGCCAAGGTCGTCGTGCAGCTCGCGCGCGACCCTGAGCTTTTCGTCTTCGCGAACTTCTTCGAGGCGGGCGTTCAGCTTTTCCAGTTCGTTGCGAGAGGTTTGCAGCGCGTTGGCAATTCGGCGCTGTTCGGTCACGTCGCGCAACACCACCGTATAGAACTTGCCGGCAGCGTCCGAGCTTTGGGAAATCGACGCTTCCATCGGGAACTCCTCCCCGTCCGAGCGCAAGCCCCAGAGTGGCCTGCCACGTCCCATCAGGCGCTCCGAGACGCCCGTCATGCCGAAACGGTCGATGTGTTGATAGTGCGCGTGGCGAAACCGCTCCGGAATGAAGCGTGCGAGCGGCTCGCCAATCGCTTCCATCGCGCTGCATTTGAAGATGGTTTCGGCCGTGGGATTGAAGATCTGAATCCGCTGATGGGCGTCGATGGTAATGATGGCTTCGCGCACGGATTGGATCACGCTGAAAAGGCGACCTTCCGATCGCCGGTTTTCAACCGCACGACGCTCGGTGTGCTGTTTTGCACGGCGTCGCAGCACCAAGGCGAGTGCCCACGCAAGCGCCGTCGCGGCGCTCATCGCAATGCCCAGCGCGAGCACTCCATTGACGACGCCGGCGCCACGCAGCGTGGCGAACTCTCCAGAAGCGGTGTAGGTGAGATACAGGGCGGGTTTTTCCGCGTACGACACGCTCACGTTAGATCGATACTCGACCGGCGGCCGGGGTTGGTTCGGCGCGCGCGGATAAAGACTGTCAAACACAGGAATGGCGTGGCCTGCACCGTCCTTCATGGCGATCGTCAACGTGATGTCATGCAGCAGTGAGCCAACCGCAACATGGACGAGCGCATCGACGTCTGCGACCGCATACGCGCATACCGACGGCCGGGCCGTGTCGGACAGGAAAACCAGATATGTACGTCCCGTCGACGGTGCGGTGAGCGCAAAGACATTGCCTGCCGTTTGGGCGCCGCTTGGCAGTGCCATCGAACCGTTCGGCCCGAGCACGGCCTCGTCGCCAATCGAATAGGCGACGTTGCGCACGATCGTGTTCCCGGCGCGCTCACAGGCCGCAAACGTCACCAAGCCGGGCAGGCGCTCGGTGAGCCGCGTGCTTTGCGTATAGGACACCCATGCCTTTTCGTCAGGCCGGGGCGCCGTCGCGAGGCGGTCCAGCGCGGTGTGTACGGCGTCTCGATACGCCGACAGGGTGATCGCGAGTTTGTCCGTCGCGGCGCTCGTACGCAGGTTGAATCGTGCTTCGACGTTGTCCTGCATGGCAGTGCGCACCGCATACCAGTTCCACGCCGCCAGCGTGAGGCAGATCGCACACAACAGGGCGAAGAAGAAACTGCCCGATTGTCGCGGCAGGGATCGCAGCGCTGCGCGCAACGTCAACTTGACCATGTGGTTTGCCCCTTATCGGTTCGTGTGCCGTGGATCGTGCCGTTGTAGCACCGATGGTGCAAATTGCCCATCGGCGTCAGTCCGTAAGTCGCCCCCCGACGCCAGCGCGCCGCCGCCGCGCCGGATGTCCCAATGCAGGCGCCACCCGACATGCGCTTGATCGGGGTCAACGGACGCAGCCCAGCCCCGAACTACAGTAGAGAGTGACCGCCCCCACTGGAGAGCCGCCATGACCTACCGGACGTTGCTGGTCCACGTCGACAACAGTCAACAATGCCGCGCACGCGTCGAGCTTGCCGTCGAGTTCGCTTCTCGGCTACCCGCCCATCTGACGGGTATCTACTTACCCTTCCACCCACCGGGGTTTCCCGATGTCGTCGATATTGCAGGCGCCGGGCTGCCACCCCCACCGCCGCCGGAGAGCGACGCCCAGCGCCTTGAGCGCGCAGAGCAGATGTTCATGGAGATCTGCCGCCGGCAAGCGCTGAGCCCCGAATGGATCACGCCATCTCTCGACCCAAATCGCGAGATGCAAACCCATGCACGTTACGCGGATCTGGTGATCGTCGGACAGGAAGACCGCACGGACCCCGAAACGACACCCGCCCGGGGATTTGTCGAATCGGTCGTGCTCGCCGGGGGCCGGCCGGTCTTGATTCTGCCATACGCAGGCAAGTTACCCCGGTCCTTCGACAATATTCTTCTCGCCTGGGACGGCGGGCGCGAGGCTGCGCGCGCTGCCGCCGACGCCATGCCACTGCTGTGCGCAGCCAAGACCGTGCACGTGATGCACGTTAACCGAGGCGACCGAACGGACCCCCTCGGGCCGATTCCAGGGCTCGATATCGGTCTGTTCTTTGCCCGTCATGGCGTTCACGTGGAAGTCACACCCGAGCGCGGCGCGAACGACATCGCCGTGGGCGACGATCTGCTGTCCCGAGCGGCCGACATGAGCATCGATCTCATCGTGATGGGCGGCTATGGCCACTCGCGCGTGCAGGAGTGGGTGCTCGGTGGCGTGACGCGCAAGCTCCTCGAAACCATGACGGTGCCGGTCCTGATGTCGCACTGACGTTTCCCCAATATGGAGTCTCGATATGAAAGCCTTAGTGTTTCTCGGTCAGCAGCGCATTGCGCTGGAAGACAGACCCGTCCCGGAACTGCTGGCACCCACCGATGCCATCGTCCGCGTTCGCAAGACCACCCTCTGCGGCACCGATCTGCACATACTCAAAGGCGACGTGCCAACCGTTGACCCCGGACGAATCCTGGGACACGAGGGCGTGGGCGATGTCGTTCAAACGGGCGACGCCGTCACGGCGTTCAAGCCGGGCGACCGGGTGCTGATCTCGTGCATTTCGTCATGCGGAAAGTGCGATGCCTGCCGACGCGGTATGTATTCGCACTGCGCGGCGGGAGGCTGGATCCTCGGCAATCGGATCGACGGCACGCAAGCCGAGTATGTCCGCACGCCGCATGCCGATACCAGTCTTTACCACGCGCCCGCCGGCATCGACGACGATGCGCTCGTCATGTTGAGCGATATTCTTCCGACGGGGTTCGAATGCGGGGTACTCAACGGCAAGGTCAAGCCCGGGGACAGTGTCGCGATTGTCGGGGCCGGTCCGATTGGACTTGCCGCGCTGCTCACGGCGCAGTTCTTTACGCCGGCCCAACTGATCGTTGTGGACCCTGACGCCTCGCGCCTGGAAGTGGCGACGCGCCTTGGCGCCACGACCGTGCTGTCCTCCGCGAAAGGCGACGTCGCCGAGGCCATTCGGAATTTGACCGGCGGTCGGGGTGTCGATACGGCAATCGAAGCCGTGGGGGTGCCGGCGGCCTTCGAGCTTTGCGAATCCATTGTTGCTGCCGGTGGCGTCATTGCCAATGTCGGGGTGCATGGCCGCAAAGTCGATCTGCATCTTGAATCGCTGTGGGACAGGAACATCAGCATCACGACCCGATTGGTCGACACGGCGGCGACCCCGATGTTGCTCAAAACCGTGGAATCGGGACGTCTCTCGCCAGGGGTACTGATAACCCACCACTTCGCGCTTGCCGATATTCTCGAAGCGTACCGGACGTTTGGCGATGCGGCGAATACCCATGCCTTGAAGGTCATCATTTCGCCGTGAAGCAACGGGCGGCGGCGGTAGGCCGCAGTAGGCGGCGGGAGGCGGCGGGAGGCGACGAAAAAGCGGGCAGGGAAGTGGGCAGGGAAGCGGGCAGGGAAGCGGGCGGCAGCGTGGCGGTCTGACCCGGCTGCCGCCGCCGGTCAGGGGCGCGTCGGAAGACTCTCTAGCAGATCTCGAACCGCGTCGGCCAGCACGGGCGTGACGTCAATGGCATTGCAGGCGTGCGGCACCGTGTTGCCGGTCACAACCCGGCCGGCCCCGGCGGCGAGGAGATCGTCGACGCTTGCGCCATCGAACAGACCGTGAACCGCCAGGCACACCGGGTTGCCGAAGCCGGCCTGCACGAGCGCCCCAACGGTGGCAAGCATGGTTTGTCCGCTCGCCAGAATATCGTCGACGATCACCGCAGTGCGTGCTGCATACACCGGCGGCACTTGCAGCCGGACACTGACTCGCCCGCTTGCCTCCCGGGTCTTGTGCGCGACGACCGAAGGCGCGCTGATGCACGCGGCGATCTGTGAAATCCAGGCTTCGCTTTCGTCGTCGGGGCCCACGATGAGCGGGTCAGACACATTTGCCAGGATCCATTCGGCGATGGGGACCACGGCATGGGGCGCGCGCACGGGAATGGTGTACACGGCAGAGAGCGTCGGCAACCGGTGCAGGTGCGGCTCGATCGTCACCAGCCCATCGAAGTGTGCGCTGAGCAGCTTTCCGAAGCTCACTGCAGAGACCGATTCGCCGGGGCGAAATCTCGCGTCCTGGCGCAGGTAGCACAAGTACGGTGCAACGAGGACCACGTTCTGCGCACCGAGGTCGCGCGCGGTGTCCGCCGCGAAAATGATCGGCAGTAGCTTGGCGTCCGGCCGATGAAGCGCACAGACCATCACGACCGATTGTCCCGTCAGCGGTCCTTCGAGCGAGACCCGTTGCTCGCCGTCGGGAAAGTGATGAATGGTGAGCCGCTGCAGCGAAGCGGCAAGCCCATGGGCGAGCGACTGTGCCAAGTCCTCATTGCCGGGCAACGCGTAGACCACGACATCGTTCATGATTCCCCCACGGTGACGATAGCGGGAAAGCGGCAAGCGTACTCGTACGCATATTCGAGTTCGCCCTGACTTTCCGCATAGATGGTGAATAGCGGCTGTCTGGCAACCACCTGCGTGCCGATCGGTGCCTCGTAGACCACACCGGCGCGAGGCGCGGCCGGTGCGCCGGCCAGTTTTGCGACGCGGGCCAGATGGCGGTTGTCGATCGCTGTGACAACGCCACTGTGGCGAGCCGTGACCACCTGGCTGTGTCGCCCGGCCAAAGGTTCGCGCATTCCGCCCTGCGCCTCGCAGATGCGTTGAAACTGCCGCCAGGCCAGCCCGCTTGACAATACGCTGCGCGCGCACGCCAAGCCCTCGCCCGGCGTGACTTGTCCGCCCATTTCCAGCAATCTCCCCGCGATTTCCAGACTCTTGTTCGCCAGATCCACTGGTGCAGAGGTGCGATTCTGCAGCACCGACAAGACGTCGCGTGCCTCCAGGCTGGGCCCGATGCCACGCCCGACCGGTTGCTCGCCCTGACAGACGTACGTGGACACATCGAGTCCGAGGGCCCGCCCGATTCTGCGCAGTCGCTCGGAGAACAGCGCACTTGCCGCTCGGGAGCGAATCTTGGCGGTCGGGCCGACCGGCACGTCGATCAGTACGTGCGTGGCGCCGACCGCGAGCTTCTTCGACAAAATGGATGCCATCATCTGCGCTTCGCTGTCCAGATCGAGCGGGCGCTCCACCTGAATCAGGATGTCGTCGGCCGGACTGAGACCGGCCGCGCCGCCGAACACGATGCAGCCACCCACGGCATCCACCACCCGGCGCATCTCGTCGGCGTCCAGATCGACGGGCGCCAGCGTCTCCATGGTGTCGGCCGTTCCCGCAGGCGAGGTGATCGCCCGCGACGATGTCTTCGGCATGATCAGCCCTTGCGACGTCACGATGGCGACGACGATGGGCGTGGTTCGATTGCCCGGCAGTCCGCCGATGCTGTGCTTATCGACGATGCAGTCGGCCTGCCAATGCAGGGTTCCTCCCGTTTCGACCATCGCGTGCGTGAGTGCAATGATCTCATCGTCGGAGAGTCGGTTGCCCGTGCATGCCGTCAGAAATGCCGAGATATGGATGGACGAGTAGCGGCCCGCCGCAATATCGCCGACCACTTCATCGAGTGCGGCAGGCGTGAAGGCTTCGCCGAACATGCGCCCCCGCACGTGGCGAAACGACTCGACAGGTGGCATGTGGCGCACGCGAACCCATTCCCCCTCGGTCACATCGAGTGCGGCCAAGGCGGCTTCGCTCAAGCCGATTTCGTCGAGTTCCACCCAGTCCCCGGTCACGGTTTGCAGCGTTGCCACGACAATCGCTTCTCTGTATTCGAGTTGAAGCCGTGTCTGCGCGGCGAACCCCTCCGACCGGCAGATCAGGCTGTCGCGCCGGAGGTAGGCGACGGCTTCGCGCAGCGTATCGATCTGGACGCGTCGCGCCCGTAATCGGCGCCCCGTTAGCGGCGCATCGGCGATTGCACCCGTGGCGACCTCCCCCGGCTGCGGGGCGCGTGGGTTGAGGCGGCCGGCCGCCTCGGCTTCAGGTGACTTCTCGATGTCATCCGACACGGTGCGTGTTCCTTGCAGGCATCTCAGGACGCGCATCCCGCCCGCGTGCATTGCGCGCCCAACTCGGGATGTGCCTTAGCTTCGAAGCGTAGCGCCGCTTCATCCGTTACGCGGCGGGCGTCTGGCGTGAGGTTGACGTGGGTCAAACCGGCCATGCAGACGTGTTTCCTGTGAGCAACGAGTCCGTCAAGGTTGAGGTATGTCAAGGGACGATGGCGATGACGCAGTATCGTGAAGACGTGGCCGGAGCGGACACCCCCGGCTCAAGCAACACCCGATACTGTCGATGAATGTCATTGGCACTTGCGTTCGGATACGGCCCCGTTTAGGGCGCAAGCAAGTTGGGTTTTTGCCCGCTCTGGCGGGCAATTTTTTTCCCATGCGCGGGCGCGGGCATAGGCGCCTGACGAGGTCGACGTGGAACCGGCGGGAGGCGGCAAGCTTCACCAAGCCGAACGTTGCGCCCGCTTAGATTTGAAGCGCATGGGTCGTGCACATCCGGGGGCGCGTTGCTGCCACGTTGCGTGACCAGCCATCCATTCGGGAGACGTGATGATGTCCAACGAACTGAACTCGCCCCTTGGGTTGTGCAAGGCACCAATGCTTGCCGTGCTCGACCTCCACAAGCATTGGCTCGAGAACCTGCAATGCCTGCGGCAGATGCAGCTCAACACGACCGCCGGCTTGCTCCAGGCGGATCGGGACTTCGCGAGTACGCTGGAGCATTCGCCGGATTTCAACGCGGTGTTGGCTAGCCAGCTCGCGTTCGTCAACGCTCAATTGGCTATGCAGAACGTCATTTGGCAGGGGCTGATGCAAATGAGCGCGCGAGGGCCCACGGTATGGGCCGAACAGTACGATGCGGCGGAGAAAGCCTGGCGACGCGTTTTCGCCGATCCTGACGCGCTGCGGCGAAATGCAAACCGGGGCTGAGGGACTGAGTGGCTGAGGGGCTGAGGGGCCGTAGTCGTCCGGCGCCATCCGGCATTGACGTTCGTCAATGCGCATTTGCCCCGTTACACCAGACTTCATGCAAGCCAGTGGCTCGACGAATGCCATTCCATTCGGTATCGCGCTCATTCTGCGCACGCCGTCATCTGATGACTGAAGGAGGTTGCCATGCCCCGATCCGAGGATAGCTTGCGCCAGGCGTGGGACGTCGACGAGCAGGCGTTTCCCAAGCGCGGGACGGCCCGCGAGCGGTTGAGGTTCTGCCTCCAATACGCGATACTCGCGCCGTCGACGCACAACACGCAGCCCTGGCGCTTTGTGATGAGCGACGACACCGTGATGCTGTGCGCAGACCGAACCCGCGCACTGCCTGTCAGCGACACGTACGATCGCGAATTGGCCATCAGTTGCGGGGCGGCATTGTTCAATCTGCGTGTTGCCCTGAGTTATTTCGGCTGCCCCTATCTGATCCGGATCATGCCCGCCACGGCCGAGCCCGACGTGCTGGCAAGCGTGCAACTCGCGGACGAGGGGTTTGTGGATGGGTCGATTGCAGCACTCTTCTCATCCATCCCGAACCGGGTGACGAATCGGCAGGCGTTCGATCCGGCACCGTTGCCGCAGGAGGCGATTGACGCGTTGCGCGCGGCCGCCGAGGCGGAAGGCGCTCAACTCGCACAAACGGCCGACGAAGCGGGACGTCTACGCTTGGCCGATCTCATCGATCAGGCCGATCGAATTCAACTGGGCGATCCGCGTTTTCGCCGCGAGCTGGCGATATGGGTCAGTGCGTCGCGGCGCGATGACGGCATGGCGAGTTACTCGGCGAGCGCGGGTGGACTGCTCGACTTTGCCTCGCCGATTCTGACGTCCATCGTTCGCACGTTCGATGTCGGTGGCGGTATTGCCGCCAGCCATCGTCGTCTGGTTCAAGGTTCGCCCTTGCTGGTGTGTCTTGCGACGACCTCGGACGGCCCTGAAAGTTGGCTTCTGACGGGGCAGGCGATGCAGCGGGTGTTGCTCACCCTGACGGCTCAGGGGATGTATGCGTCGTTTCTCAATCAGCCCATCGAAATCGACACGTTACGCGAGGCCGTCGGCGCGATGGCGGGGAGCGTCGGCTATCCGCAACTCTTGCTGCGCGTGGGGCGCGGCCCCTTGCAGGCGCATACGCCACGTCGCGCGCTCGAGTCGGTGGTGTCGTAACCGACTCGGCGGCATTGCCCCGATCAGCAACGGGCGTCAGGGTGTCAGGGCGTCGGCGCGCCGAATGACTCGGACGTCGATGTCGTCAATGGGCGCGTTGAGGTGCCGTACCCGCCGGAGCGCATTAATGGGAGAGCAGCACCGGAATGGACATGTGCTTGAGCACCGTGCGTGTTGCGCCGCCGAAGACGCGCTCGCGTGTCGGTCCGTGCCCATAGGCGCCCATGACGAGCAAGTCGGCGTCGTATTGCTCGGAGACGGCCAGCAACTGTACGCCGTCGCTGGCTTCGGTGTCTTCTCGTACCGATACCGCTTGCGCGCGCAATCCATGTTTTTCCATCAGATGGACGATATCGGCGAGTGACGGATCGTCGCCCGCTGGCAAACGGTTGATCCCCACCAAGAAGATGTCCTGCGCACGTCCTAGCAATTGCCAGGCGTCACCGATTGCGCGCCTCGCTTCGCGCGAGCCGTTCCACGCCACCACGATGCGGCGGATTTCGCGCGGCAGGGTCACGTTGTGGGGGAGTCCCAGCACGGGAACGCCCGCCGAGACGATGATGTCGCCGATGCCGTCGACACCGAGCGCGGCCACGCCACCGGGCGCATCCGGCTGACCGACGATGCAAAGATCGGTGGCTTTGGCAAAGCTCGAGAGAAGCGCCGTTGGCGCGCCGTAAGGGGAATGCCAGTCCCCGGCAATGTTGTGTTCCGCACAGACTTCCTGGAACAGATGCTCGGCCGCGTGCAACGCTGTCGGTGAGCGCCCCTCGCCGGACGGCTCCGGTTGCCCTGCATGGCCATTCCCCGGGCGGTGGGGCAGGTAGAGCCCAGTGAGGCTGGCATCATGCTGGTGGGCGAGCAGCCCGCTAAAGCGCAGGCGCGCGGCGCCCGTTGCTGTGTCGTCCACATGGACACAAATTCTCCGTAAGCTCATTTTCGTCCTCCTCGCATAGAGCACCTGCGCGTCGCTGCGCGATTTCGCGCAATAGTGTGCAGGCACGCTTTGTTATACCTCTCCGACACGGCGCGGCGGCGACAATCCCGCCGTCGAGTTGATGCGAATCAAGGTCGGGTGGCGCAAGCCGACGCCGTCGGCTCGCGTCGAGACTGTGCCGGGGCGTTGGCCGGCATCGGACAGCGAACTCGCCCGGCACGCGTTGCGCTTGGGGAAATTGACGCTAGTCAAGCGGTGCGTAGAGAAGCGGGCAATAGACAGCACAACCCGCTAAGGTGAAATGAACCGGTGCGTGACCCACTTCTGCGAAGTCTGCAACGACACCCCCGACATCCTGGCACGGAGCCCACCTCATGAAGACCGATTCTCAACTGCAGCGCGACGTGATGGACGAACTGGCGCGCGACACCAACGTGCACGCCAACGAGATCGGCGTCGAGGTCAGGGACGGCATCGTAACGCTCTCGGGAGACGTCGCGAGCTTCCATGAAAAATGTGAGGCCGAGCGCGTCGCTTCGCGTGTTGCGGGGGCCCGCGCCATCGTGATCGGATTGGAGGTCGAGCCCGCCTCCCAGGACCGGCATACCGACACCGATATCGCGAGAGCCGCGCTCGCCATTCTGAAATGGCATGCCGGTTTGCCCGAACAGGGCATGCACGTCAAGGTCGAGAACGGTTGGGTCACGCTGGCGGGAGACGTCGAGTCGTATTCGCAGCGGGTGCTGGCGGAGAGCGCTGTTCGTACGTTGCGCGGCGTCAAGGGGGTCATCAACGAGATGCGGGTGCTCAGTGGACCGCATCGAACGGAAATCGTCGGCCATATTGCGGCCGCGCTGGCGCGACAGGCGCAGCGCGAAGCGCGTCACGTTGAAATCTCGTTATTGGGAAATGGCGAGGTGCTCCTCAAAGGCACGGTGCATTCGCTGGCCGAAAAGGAAGCCATCCGGGGCGCGGCCATGACCACGCATGGGGTGTGTGCCGTCGTGGATCGGCTGACTGTCGAGTAGGTTCGTTCGAAATTCTGCTCGACGAGTGCTTTCCCAACGCATGGACACGGGTGCCGGAACATGGGTCGAGCCGCACCGCGATCTTGAAGCTCGAGTCGTGGGCCGTCCAGGTACTGGATTACAGCCGCAGGTTCGACCGTGCCGATCTCGTTGCTATCCCGTCGAAGCGCGGCTTCGAGTCATGGGCGCCTCGTTGGCCGATCAATCAATAAAGGAAGGGAGTAAAGGCATCATGTACCGCAACATTCTCGTGGCCTTCGATGCCAGTCAACCGTCGGAAACGGCCTTGATCCATGCGGCCCGGCTTGCCCGCGCGCTAGGGGCGAGCCTTCGCGTCGCCTATGTCGAAGTCGACCCGGCACTCTATTTCCCCTTGATGGCTGCCGCGCTGCCGTCGGTAGCCGACATGCAACACGGGCTCGGTGCCGAGACGCTGGCGGTTCGCGAAGCGGCCCTGGGTATTTTGGCGCGCGAAGGCATTGCGGCCGACTTCGCGACGTTGCCGTTGATCGACAACCATACCCATATTGCGGACCGTGTGCTTACGGAGGCGCGGCGTGTGGGCGCGGATCTTGTGATCACCGGTTCACACGGCCGACGAGGCCTCGCACGGCTCGCGCTTGGAAGCGAGGCCAATCGCTTGCTGCAACACGCCGATCGGCCCGTACTCGTCGTCAAGTCGCCCAATCCATAGCGCGCCCGCGCGGGCTCGCTACAAGGTCTCAGCCTGCCACGTTGACGACCAACAAAGGACGATCGATCGTGCGGGCGATGCGCTCGTTCTCGTGGCCGGTGAACCACGAAAACATGCCGTTGCGGTCCTGTGCGCCCACGACCACCAGATCGGCATCCCATTCGCGCGACGCTCGGAGCACGGCGCCAGCGACATCTTCCGTCAGGTGTGTATGCGTCACCCGGCTTTCGATTGTCGGCTTCGACCCCAGTTCGGACATGATCGCCGTGGCGCGCGTCAATGCGCTCGCGGCCTTGGGGGTGCCGTGCGACGCCGGGAGAAGCGAGTCCGTCAATTCCGCCACGTCGACGCCCCTGTCCTCCACGTACACCGCCAACAGATCGGCGTGCGCCGGAGCAAGCTGCATGCCGACTCGCACCGCGTGCAGCGAGGCGTCGCTGCCGTCGACCGCAAACAGTATCCGGCGCGCGTGGTGCAATGACGATGGCGTCGCGTCTCTGGGAATCACGAGGATGGCGCGATGCGTGTGCTCGGCCAGCACGGCAGACACCTTTGTGGCAAACACGGCCGAGATCCCGGCGGCGGGCTCGGCGCCCACGACCACCAGCTCCGCGTTCCATTCGTCGGCGACTCGGGCGATGCCCGCCGATATTTCCCGATTTCCCAGCGCAGGGCCCAGCAGACGCATATGGACCTGAGCGCCGGTCCCTTGCAGTGCCGCTTGCGCACCGTTCAGTGCCGCCAACTCGTCCCGCCTGAGTTCGTCGAACGCGTCGTGAACCTCCGCCTGGGTTCGCGAGTGCGGCCGAAGGTAGGCCTCGGGGTCCTCGAAGAAACCGAGCAACAAGACTTGCGTGTCTCGCGAACAGAGGTGCGCCGTGTAGGGGATGGCGTTCAGCGATGCGCCGCCCGGATCGACGGCAACAAGGATCCGTCGGAACGGCTTCGGAAAGCCGTGAGGCGATAGCAGTTGGGAGACAGGTTCCATGGTCGAACTCGCCGGGGACGGCGTTCCTTGTAAATGATGCATCATTACCAGCATAGGCCGCCTGCGGGCCGGGACCGTTGCGCTCGATCAACATTGTAGATGACAGCGCGCGCTCGCCGATCCGGGTCGGCTATGCTAATCGGTGGACTCATTGGTAACGAACGGGCACGCGATGAACGAACCTATGCTCGACGCTTTGCCGTACGCGACGGCCCTTGCGATCGGCTTGCTGATCGGTGCCGAACGCGAACGTCGCAAAGGCGCGACTCACGAACGCGCGGCCGCAGGCATCAGGACGTTCGCGTTGACCGCCGTTCTCGGGGCCGTGGCAGTGTCGCTGGGCGGGATCTGGCTCGTGTCGGCCGTCGTGCTGGCGCTTGGGGCACTGTTGATCGCAGCGTATATGCGTCCACACGACGACCCTGGCCTCACGACCGAGATCTCGCTGATCCTCACCCTGTTGCTGGGCGCGATGGCCCTGCGTCACGCTGCCTTGTCGATGGCGATCGCCGTGGCCGTCGCAAGCGTGATGCAAGTGCGGTTTCACTTGCACCGCCTCGTGACCCGGGGCGTGACGGAAACCGAGTTGCAAGACCTCCTGTTGCTCGCGGTGGCCGCGTTGGTCATTCTGCCGATCCTGCCGGACCGGCCTATCGATACGTTCCAGTCACTCAATCCCCATACGATCTGGCGCTTTACGGTCGTCATGTTGTCAATCGCCGTCATCGGACATTTCGCGCAGCGCGCGCTCGGGCCAGGCGCGGGGCTTCCGGTGACGGGCTTTGTTTCCGGCTTCGCGTCGAGCATCGCGACCATCGGCGCGATGGGGACGCAAGGCAGGCGCAATCCTGAGTTGTTGCTCGCCGCTGCAGCGGGTGCAGTGCTTTCGACCATCGCAACGATGATTCAGTTGGCGATCGTTATCGGAACGATCTTTCCGAGCGTTCTGATCGATCTGGCGTTGCCACTCGGCGCTGGCGCGTTCGCAGCACTGCTATATGCGCTATGGGCGCTCTGGCGCGCGAGTCGGCAGGCCTTGCCGCAAACGGTGCCCGTCGGTCCGGGCATCGACCTGAAGTCGGCATTGGTGTTGACGCTGAGTGTGTCGCTCGTCATGCTGGCCTCGGGGGCGCTATCGCACTGGTTCGGGAAGACGGGCTTGCTGGTCGTGGCGATGGTGGGCGGGCTCGCCGATGCGCATTCCGTTGCGGCAAGCATCTCGGCGCTGGCGCAGCAGGGGCATCTGGACATTGCAGATGCCGGGCTGCCGATACTCGCAGGGGCCACCACAAACGCAGCGGCCAAGGGAATCGCAGCGCTGATTTCCGGCGGACCGCAGTTTGCGAGGATCGTCCTCCCGGGACTCGTGTTTGTGATGGCCGCCGTCTGGCTGGGGTTTGCCTTCTCGCCTTCCCACTGACGGCCGTCGCGCGGTCTTCTCTTGATGTCAGTCAATCCGCCGACGCCACCACGTCATAGATTGAATAGCGTGCACCATGGATCGCGGCGAATGCAACGCTTCGACAGACGCGACCCGCCGCAGCCAGGCGCACTGCAACATCCCATCCCACGGAGTCAGTCATGGCAAACATTACCCGATTCGATCCATTGAGTTTTGACGAGCCTTTCGAGAATCTCATTCGCAACGCGTTCTGGCGTCCGCTCGCGCTGGAGAGTTCCAAGCGCATGCAGATCAAGCTGGATATCGAGGAAGACGACAAGCAATTTACCGTGCGTGCCGACATACCCGGCGTCACCAAAGAGAACATCAAGGTAGCGTTGGAGGGGAATCAAGTCTCCATCAGCGCGCATGTCAGCAACGCAACGGAGAAGAAGGACAACGGAAACTTCGTGCACCGCGAACGTTACGAAGGCGATATGTATCGCAGCTTCACGTTGTCGCAGGCCGTCGACAGAGACAAGGCCCAGGCAAGCTATCGCGACGGCGTGCTCGAACTGGTGTTGCCGAAGCGGGCCGACGCCGGCCAGCGGGAGCTGACGATCCAGTAAATCGTTTGGCAGGTGCAGCCATTCGGGCACATGGGGGAGGGCGCCCGTCGGGCTTCCCTCTCGTCAGGTGCGCCGACGGGCTGCCGATGCAGAATTACCGTGCACTTCCCCCACTTTCCGCCCGAATGCGCGAGACGGGCTGTCCCGTTCGGCAATGCCATAAGTACCGGTCAAAACTGCCGAATTGACTTCATTTGAAAAAGCGTCCTCCAATGGATTGGCGACTTTGATTCGCTAATGGATGTCGCTTTAATGGCCGGAACGGCCGCGACCCACGCACAGGCGGGTGAAAAATTGTGCGCCGGGCCCGATGGCGAGTCGTTCGACGTAGAGCCATCCAACCATTACCCAGTTTGGAAGGAAGTCTCGCTTTTACTGGTTCATGTCTCGGCGTCGGATGCCGATATCCCTCGAAAGCCAAGGTAAATGCGCCGCCGCTCGGCGTGTGCCCGGACATCGAAAGCGAGAATGGTCCACATCGGCGAGCGCTCGGGTAAAGCCGTGCTTTGCGCTCTGGGATTAGGGCGCTATAGTTTGGAAACAGGTCGCTGAATAGATCGAGATCCTGCCGCGGTTTGTCCGCCCCTGCCGCCGTCACTTGATATTCGAGGCAATGGCCCTGCTCCACAGCAGCAAGGCGAGGATATGTTGCCCACAAATTCGGAGGCAAGGCATGACACGTGTCATGATCGCGGACGATCACGCCGTAGTGCGCAACGGGCTGAAACACATCCTGGAGCGGGCGGGCGAATTCGACGTCGTGGGCGAGGCGGCGGACGGCGCTCAGATTCCCATGATGGTCAAGGATTGTGCGCCAAACGTGCTGTTGCTCGACTTGTCGATGCCGGGACGAAGCGGTTTGGAGCTGATTCGGCGGTTGCGGGAGGCTTACCCCGCGTTGCGCATCCTGGTACTCACCATTCACTCTGAAGAGCAATACATCGTTCGCGCCTTTCAAGCGGGGGCGGCGGGGTATCTGACGAAGGAGAGCGCGGCGGAGGAACTCGTCACGGCGGTCAGCCACGTCGCAACCGGCGGCACTTACGTCGGCCTGTCGATCGCGGAAAAATTGGCGTCGAGCTTTCAAGGAAATAGCGACGAAGTACCGCATCGGCGCCTGTCCAATCGTGAACTGGAAGTCTATCGGCGCTTGGTGCGTGGCGAACCGCTCACCAATATCGCGCTTGCGTTGTGCGTGAGTCCCAAGACGGTCAGCACGTACAAGATGCGCCTCATGGAAAAAATGCAAATGCCCAATGAGGTGCAACTGGTGCGTTATGCACTTCGTCATCATCTCTTCGAAGAAGGTGAAAATCTGTAACCTACGCCGGCCCGGCGCCGGCTGGCCATTCGACCGTCGTTGAATGGGTTCGCAGGCCGGCACGTTCTACAGGCCACGAAGCGCTTCTCGGTCCGTGCGTGTGACCCACTTCCCCGAAACGGCGATGATGCCGTTGCAATGAAACCTTGAGCGTGCCCGGCTGACCGTCTCGAGCTTCATGCCGAGAGGATTGCCGGTATCGTCTCGCGTGATCCGCAGCGCGAATTCGCGCGGTGAATTTCCACGCGGATCGAACCGTCCCGAGAGATTCAAAAGGAAGCTCGACACACGTTGCTCCGCGCTCATGCTGCCGAGCAATGTCGAATTCTGGAATTTTTGACATTCGCCAAACCGAAGCGCCGTCAAATGGTTAGGATGCTCATGTGGAAGCTCGGCCCGCGCGCCGTGGCGAATATTCATGCCGTTCGTCGGCAGCGCGGGAGGGCGGCCTCAATATCGATCAGATGATCGTCACCCCCCTGATATGGCAGGTCATGTCCAGAATTCATCTTGAAAGCCACCGAACACAGCACATCGGTTGGTTGCGCGCGGCTGTCCTCGGCGCCAACGACGGCATCGTCTCCACCGCCAGCCTGATCATCGGCGTCGCCGCTTCGAGCGCCACACAGAGCGCCGTCCTCGTGGCTGGGGTGGCCGGGTTGGTCGCCGGCGCCATGTCGATGGCGGCGGGCGAGTATGTCTCGGTCAGTTCGCAATCCGACACCGAGCAGGCGGACGTGGCACGCGAGCGCGAAGAACTGGCCACCGATGGCGCGCGTGAAGCCGCCGAGCTGGCCGGCATCTACGAGCAGCGCGGCCTTGATGCAACGCTCGCGAAGGAGGTGGCGCGGCAGTTGATGGCCAAGGACGCCATCGGCGCCCACGTTCGCGATGAACTCGGCATCTCCGAGGTGGCGAGCGCCAAGCCGCTGCAAGCGGCCGGTTATTCCGCGATGGCTTTCACCATCGGGGCGGGCTTGCCCTTGCTGAGCGCGTGGTTATCCCCCGCCCGTCTTGTGGCGCCGGTGGTCGGCGTCACATCGCTGCTGTTTCTGGTGGTGCTGGGGGGACTGGCCGCTTATACCGGTGGTGCCGGAATACTCAAAGGCATCTGGCGTGTGACGTTCTGGGGCGCGCTGGCGATGGCGATCACCGCAGGGGTCGGCTTGCTGTTCGGGGCCGTGGGATAACGCTCGACGGTCCCGCATGGCGCACGCATGCCGACATGCGGCCCGCCCGCGCAGCGTGACCGCAGATATCGAACCCGCACGAACTTGCATCGAACCAGCCGCATTGCGCAACCGATTCGGGTCATTGCGCGGCGTGGCAACCGGGCGAAAACGACAATGCATCTTCAGGAGTCAATCTGATGGACGATTCCATCGCCTTCCCGCAGGCACACGAGTTCCACGTCAGTCTGCGCGTGGCGGACCTCGCCGCGAGCACGACCTTCTATCGGGCCATTTTCAACATCCCGCCCAAGGACACCACGCCGCGTTACAGCACGTTCGTGGTGCCTCAGTTGCATTTGAATCTCGTGCTGCTGGTCAATGACAGTGAGGAGCCGCTGGACACCTACAGCCTCTATCACCTTGGACTGGGCGTAGCCGACAAGGCGCAAGTGATCGCGGCCTACCATGCGGCAATGGCCGTGGGGGCGCCCATTGTCAAGCCGCCGCGCACGACCTGGCGCGGCACGCCGTTGCATGAGCTGTGGTTGCGCGATCCCAGCGGCTACTTGATCGAGGTTTATGCTCGACTCACCGCCGATGAGCTGGCGCAGATGCCGGCCGATCAGACGCCAAGCTATCTTGTGCCCGGCACTCAGCCGTCGGCGGTCTGACCCGCCGGGCCGAACGGCTGTCTGTCGCACGGGCCACCACGAAGCGCAGTCAACTCAGTCAGCCCAGTCGGAACGGCTCGGCTGCGCCTATCGGGGACGCCCGCACGCCAAGGAGACCCATCATGCCATTCGCCGATAGGGCAGACGCAGCACGTCAGCTCGCCGACGCACTCAAAATATACTCGGGCGAGCACCCCTTGATTCTTGCCATACCGCGCGGTGGTGTCCCCATTGGTGCCCTCGTGGCAGACGCCCTTGGGGGCGATCTGGACGTTGTACTCGTGCGCAAGCTGGGTGCCCCCGGCAATGCCGAACTGGCAGTCGGCGCCGTGGATGAAAGCGGCTGGACCTATCTGACGCCGCACGCGAGCCTGACGGGCGCCGATAGCGCCTACATCGAACACGAGCGGATGGTGCAACTCGATACCCTGCGGCGGCGTCGAGCGCGCTTTACCCCGTCGCGTCAGCGAACGAGCGCCGACGGCCGGCTGGCGATTGTCGTGGACGACGGCATCGCCACAGGCGCGTCGATGATTGCTGCCTTGCATTCAGTGCGACAGCGCAAACCCGCCCGATTGGTGTGTGCCGTGCCGGTCGCTCCCCGTGACGCGTTGCGCGACATCGCACCGTTTGCCGACGAGGTGGTTTGCCTGGAGGCTGAGTCCGATTTCAACGCCGTGGGCGATTTTTACCGAAAGTTTCCTCAGGTCAGCGATGACGAGGTCGTCGCCTGCCTGAATTCCCGCTGAGGGCCTGCGAGGTCGACGGGCCGATTGCCCAGATCGCCGACGTCACCGGTGTCGGGCACCAATCGCGTTGCCGACACGCATGGAATTCGGGCGTGGGGATGTGGCGTCCCGACATGGCGTCGGCTTGTTCCAAATCATGTTGTGCCACCACCGGATGCCTATAGTGAAGGTGGCTGGCGCCGATTACGGCGGGGCATTGTCGGACTCGATGGGAGCGAAGAATGAACGACATCCGTAGGGAACACTTGAATCATCGCCAGACGCTGGTCCACGACGCTGACGCACTCCTTGCGGACATCAAGGCATTGCTGCGCGATGTCGCCGACGATGCGCGTCCCGCGTCCAATGAAACGCACCTCGCGCTCAGCGCCCGGCTACAGCAACTCACCGCGCAGCTCGACGCATTGCGCAAAACGAGCCGGAAGCGCGTCTCGGGGTGGGCACAGACCACCGATCACTACGTGCACGATCACCCTTGGCGGAGCATTGCCGCAGCGGCGTCGATTGCTGCCCTTGCCGCCGCAGCGGGCGCCATGACGGCGCCCATGATCGCTCGACGCCGGCATACGGCGGAAGATTCCGACCTGCGTCTTTGACCGGAGTGCGAAGATGGATCCCCTGACAAAGCCGGGACTCGCGGCGCTGGCAACGCTGATCGACAAGGAAGAGCTGCGCATTCGCACCCTCCTTGACGCTGCCGATTCGCCAGTGGGTGAGACTTCGGCGCCAGAGCCTGGCGACGAAGTCGACCTGGCGAATGAGGAGACCGCCGAACGCCTGGACGATGCCCTGGCGGACCACTATCGCGGACAACTCTCGGATATTGAAGCCGCACGGGAGCGCATGCGCACTGGCGAGTACGGTGTTTGCATCGATTGTCACGAGGCGATTCCGCATGCCCGGCTGAAAGCGTATCCCACGGCAAAGCGATGCACCGCGTGTCAGCGTCGCCACGAGCAGCTTTACGCGATCGATCACGGCAAGTGACGGGCGTGGGCGGGAGGACACCATGATTAGGCGATGGCTATTCTGGAGCCTCGCGCTGGTGCTCCTGCAACCCTTGACGTCAACCGCAGCGGACGGCTTGGCGGCGCGCGTCGTTGACGCGACGACGGGACAACCGATCGCGGGCGCGACCGTCGTCAGTGCAGAGCGCGTCTGGGTCAGTGACCGCGACGGATCGTTCCTGGTCCCCGACCTGGCACCGGGGACGGCGCTTGCCGTTTCGGTGCGGGCGCCGGGATATGCCAGAGCGCAAACATCGATCCTCCGCGCAGCGCGCGAGACGATCGCGATGACGCGCTTCCGGCCCAAAGCCGTCTACCTTTCCGCTTATGGCATTTCGAGCCGTGTGTTGCGCGACGCGGCGCTGGCGTTGCCCGAACGCACCGCAGTCAATGCGTTCGTGATCGACGTCAAAGGCGATCGCGGGCTCACCCCATATCGAAGCCGGGCGCGCGAGCAGATCGGCGCACAGGCGCATGTTCCCTCCAACGGGCCTCGGGTCGAGAATCTCACGGCGCTGGTGAAATCGCTGCATGATCGCGGCTTGTACCTCATCGCCCGTATCGTGGTGTTCAAGGACGACCCCTTGGCGCAAGCCCATCCGGCGTGGGCAGTGCGCGACGCACAGGGCGCAGTGTGGCGCGACCGAGAGCAACTCAGGTGGATCGACCCGACGATTTCCGCCGCATGGATGCATAACATCGACGTCGCGGAGGAGGCCGCGCGCATGGGGTTCGATGAGATTCAATTCGACTATCTGAGATTCCCCGACGCGCAAGGTCTCCAATTTCAGGAGGCCGACACGGCCGAAAACCGGGTCGGCGCCATTACCGGATTCCTGACGGCCGCTCGCGAGCGCCTGCTACGCTACAACGTCTACATCTCGGTCGATATCTTCGGCTACGTCTGCTGGAATCTCAACGATACGGCCATTGGGCAGCAACTCGAAACCCTCGGAGAGCTTGTCGATTACATTTCCCCAATGCTGTATCCGTCGGGATTCAGCCGGGGCCTGCCGGGGTGCGAGCGGCCGACGCAGCACGCCGACGAAATCGTGTCGCGCTCCCTCGCGCAAGCCATGCGCCGCACCGGATTGCCCGGCGTAAGGTTTCGGCCGTGGCTACAGGCATTCCGGGACTATGCATTCGATCATCGCGACTTCGGCGCCGCCGAGATTAGGGCACAAACCGACGCCGCCGACTCGGCGGGCACCGACGGATGGATGCTATGGAATCCACGCAACCGCTACGATCCGGCGGCCTTGCCGCGCTGATCGTGGCGAATCGCACAGTTCGCTCGGGCCAGCCGCGATGAAGTGCCGTCGGCCCAGGATCAAAATGCGCCATGCGAGATGTCATGCGATTTGATCCAGGCCAAGCTGCGGCGAGCGCAACCGCGTACTGTATCAATATCGGGTGGGTCTGCACGGCGCAACGCGACATGTTGCGGCACATTGCGCTCGATTCCGGCCGTTCCCATGCCGCCGACGAATGCCTGGCAGGCGTGTATTCGACACAAGCCTGCGCCATCGTTTCGAGGAGTCTCAACCATGAAAATCAGAGCAAGGGCTGCCATGGTCCGGCCCGTCAGTTGGAATCGATTCTCGGATACGCACGTTCCCGACAGTTACAAGCAACCAAGCGCCGCACCCTCCACAGCGGCATGCCCCGTCTGTCATGCCGTCTTCCTCCGTGGCCACTGGCAATGGTGCGCAGTGCCTGAAGGTGCTGCGTCCCTCATGTGTTCGGCGTGCCATCGCACCACCGATGGTGTGCCCGCCGCGCGCCTGGTGTTGGACGGCGCCTTCGAGGCAGCCCATCGGGAGGAAATTCTTGGGCTTGTGCGTCACCGCGCGCAAAGACTGCATCGAGAGCATCCCATGGAGCGCGTGATGGCGATCACGTCGGGCGAGGACGGCACATCGATCACGACCACCGGAATGCATATCGCGCGAGACATCAGCAGTGCGATTCACCATGCCTACGGTGGGAAGCTGGACATCGATTACGCGCACGCCGAAGCGGAGTTGCACGTACGCTGGCATCGATCCTGACGCCCGAGGAGTTGCCACGCAGGCAATGCCGGATTCGACGTACGTCGTGAGCGATGCCGTCCTGGCGGATCGATATCTGGCGCCGGGGACGGCCGGGCGCGATGCAGTATCCGACGCGTCGCACGCGTGCTGGCCGACGCCGTGTTGTCGGTGCTGCCGCCGTCGACAGCACGCGCGGCGTGCCATTGCTGAGCGAAGCGCCGCATGTGCCCGTCAGGTGCGCCGTTCCGTATTGACGCGCATCAGGGGCGAGTGGCTCGGCTGAGTAGCTTCCACGTAGTCGGACCGACTTCGCAGAACGTCTCGCCGTACATCTCGCCACACGTCTCGCTGTAGGTGTCGCACACCCGCTAACCGTGAGGATGGCGGCCGGGTGGCTTCGTTTGACATCGGTCAACACGGCAGGCGGGCCAGCGACCATGATTGGCTTATGGCAGCCACAAACCTCGGCCGGGATACCTCCCATGAACTGCCATTGGCCTTCGCGGGAGTCGTCATGTCAAAAAATATTGTCAAAGTGATCGAAATTCTTGCCGAATCCCCGCAAAGCTGGGAGGACGCAGCGAGCAAAGCGGTCGCCGCCGCGCAAAAATCGCTGCGCGACGTCAGATCCGTCTATATCAAGGATCTCTCCGCCGAAGTGGAAAACGGCAAGATCGTCAATTATCGAATCACCGCCAAGCTGAGCTTCAAGCTCGAATAGCGGCGGGTCACTGCAAGGCGGCAACCATGCGCGCTGCGGCCTCCTGCAGCGGCGGCACGAATCGGCGCACGGCCTCGGCGGGACTCAGCGCCTGATCGAGGTAAATCACGTTCAGGCTCGCCAGCACGCGTCCCGCCGACGGTATCGCCACGGCGACCGCGCCAATCTTGCGCTGATCCAGCCAGTCGCCATGGTTCGAACCAAAGCCGTCTTCACGCGTCTGGCGCACAAGATTGCGAATGAATGCATCGTCGTTGGCGAAGCGCTGTTGTAATGCCCCCCCGCGCCGCTGCGCAACAGCTCGAGAATGTCCTCGCGCTCGGCGTCGGGACACGTGCCGAAGTAGGCGCGACCCGCTGCCGTAAACAGCATGGGCAATCGACGACCGACCATCGCGCGGTGAAACGACAGCGGACTGAAGCGGTGCGTCGTCTCGCGGATGATCATCGCGTCACCGTCGGGCGTAGTGAGGTCCGACGGCCACACCACACTCTGCATCAATTGCCCCATGATCGGCGGGGCGACCGTCGCGATGCGCTCGTCGTCGGTGAAGCCTTCGCTGAGCGAGCGCACGGCCAGCGCCAGACGAAACGTGTCATCCGAGGTGCTGCGTCGCACGAAGCCGTCCTCTACCAACGTCTCCAACAGCCGCCGCACCGTCGTGCGGTGAAGGCCCGTCGCCTGGCTTAATTGCAGGGCCGTCGCGCGCCCGCGCTCCATTGCATTCAATGCCTGCAGCACCCGAAGGCCGCGCGACAGGCCTCGGACATTCACGTATTGGCTCACCGGAAATTCCCAAATAAATCAACGTTGTGCATTGTATGCACGTTTTGGATAAATTGTTGAGCGCATTGTGCGACGTGCCTAGACTCCACACCAAATCAGAGCGCTAACGGAGACACCGTCCTTACCGCGTGAGCAGACTTTGCCAAGGGCAAGTCGCCATGCGGCCGATCCGAGCCCGATCTCGATCCAGAGCGGACGACACGATCCGCGACCGATTCAACCGACGCAGCACGCCAAACATACGCGCGAACGACGCGGGGGCGTGCTCGCGCTCAACAACAGCAAAGGAGCGAGACACATGAGCGCATTCGTCAATGCGTCCAACGCGGCAGCAGACGTCACCACTGACGTCGTCATTGTCGGCGCCGGCCCCGTCGGGCTGATGATGGCCAACATTCTCGGCCTGCAGGGCGTACAGGTGACCGTGCTCGAGAAGCTCGATCAACTCATCGACTATCCGCGCGCCATCGGCCTCGACGACGAGGCGTTGCGTGTGTTCCAGGCCGTGGGCTTGGCCGACGCACTGCTGCCCCACACGACGCCCGATCACTGGATGCGCTTCGTGACACGTGACGGCCTGTGTTTCGCGTCGATCGAACCGCGTACGGACGAGTTCGGTTGGTCACGCCGCAACGCGTTCATTCAGCCGCTCGCCGATCGGGTGTTGTTCGAGGGCCTCAAGCGCTTCGGGCATGTGCAGGTGCTGTTTGGCCACGGTGTCGACGCATTCACGCAAGATGCTCAGGGCGTCACGCTCTGCGTAAAGACGAACGACGGGCGGACACGCACCGTTCGCGCGCGCTATATGGTTGGCGCGGACGGCGGCAACAGCCTCGTGCGCCGGGCACTGCAAATCCCGTTCGAAGGGCGCACGAAGCCCAACCAGTGGATTGTCGTCGATGTCCGCAACGATCCGGTCGGCTCGCCGCACGTCTACATGCATTGCGATCCGGAGCGCCCGTACGTATCTGCCGCATTACCGCATGGTATTCGGCGCTTCGAGTTCATGGTGATGCCGGGCGAGACCGAGGAAGCCTTGTCCAGGCCGGAGAACATGGCAGCGCTGATTCGCAAGGTGGTTTCGTATCCGGAGAAGGTCGATTACATTCGTAAGCGTGTCTATACACATAACGCGCGCTTGGCCGATACCTTCCGGGTCGATCGCGTGCTGTTGGCTGGCGACGCCGCGCACATCATGCCGGTCTGGCAAGGGCAGGGCTACAACAGCGGTATACGCGACGCCAACAATCTCGGCTGGAAGCTTGCGATGGTCGCCAAGGGCACGTGCGATGCCCGCTTGCTCGATACGTATACAGCAGAGCGCCGCGCGCATGCCCGCTCGATGATCCACCTGTCGGAGGTGGCGGGCGACATCTTCGCCCCGACCACGCGCATCGGCGTGCGTTTTCGCGACACCTTGGTGCGTAGTTTCAACCTGTTCCCGTCGGTCAAGCGCTATTTCGTGGAAATGCGCTTCAAACCCATGCCGCGCTATGAGGACGGTGCCGTGCTGCTGCCGCCGCCGCGCAATCGCGGCGGCAGGCTGGCCCGCCTGCTGGAGCGTTCGGGCAGCACCGCACCGGGGCGCCTGTTGGGTCTGATGAGTCAAAAGCGGGAGTCGTGGCTCGGTCGCCTTGTGTATGGCCGCGATCCGCTGGCGAGCTCTCCGGTCGGGCGGCTTTTCATTCAACCGACGGTTCGCACGAGTGCGGGCGAGATGAAGCGGCTTGACGACGTCATCGGCAACCGCTTCGCCGTGCTCGGCTGGGGCACCGATCCGACCTTCGGCCTGAGTGCACAGGCACGGACGTGTGCCGCGGCGCTCGGCGTGTGCTTCGTGCTTGCCAAGCCCGACGTGCAGTTGCCACACACCGACGATGTCCCCGAGGGCGTCATTGCCATCGGCGATCCGTCGAACCGCCTGAAGGACTGGTTCGGCCGTCTGTCTTCCTCGGTCGTGCTGCTGCGTCCGGATCGCTTCGTTGCGGGCGCGTGCTCGCCGCAAGACGTCTCACAGGCCTTGATCGAGCTGGCCGACAAGCTCGCACTGACGCAGGGGGCCGCGCATCGCCCGGCCTGTCGACCCGCTGCTGCACCGGTGTCGAGCGACGCCGTGGTGGCCATCGCGACCGTCGCTGGAGCCTGAGCATGCCCATTCATCTTGAGTGTCTTTCGCATACCCCCCTGCACGGCTACTTCGATCCGGCCGACGATGTCGTGGCCGAAGTGGCACGCGTGCAGGAAGCCGCGCGAGCGCGAGTACGCGCGTTCGATCCCGAACTGGTTGTGGTGTTCGCGCCCGATCACTTCAATGGCTTTTTCTACGACGTCATGCCGCCGTTCTGCATCGGCGCACAGGCCACGGCCATCGGCGACTTCAAGAGTCTGGCCGGCACATTGCCCGTGCCTTCGGAGACCGCGCATGCGCTCGCCGAGTGGGTGCTGTCGTCGGAAATCGACGTTGCGATGTCGTATCGCATGCAGGTGGATCATGGTTTCGCCTATGCGCTCGAAGTGCTCACCGGCGGCCTCGATACCTATCCTGTGGTGCCGGTCTTCATCAACTGTGTTGCGCCGCCGATGGCGCCACTGCGCCGCGCCCGTCTGCTTGGCGACGCAATCGGGCGATTCTTTGCGCAGACGGACAAACGCGTGCTGGTCGTCGGGTCCGGCGGCATCTCTCACGAGCCACCGGTGCCCGAGCTGATCGGGGCGACCGAGGAAGTCGCCGAACGCCTGATCGCGGGCCGGAACCCGTCGCCCGATTCGCGCGCGGCCCGCCAGGCACGTACCGTGGCCGCAGCCAAGTCGTTCACGGCAGGGCAGAGCGCGATGCACCCGCTCAATCCGGCATGGGACCGTGCATTCCTGCAACGTCTGTCGAGCGGTGAGCTGAGCGCGCTCGACGCCATGACAAACGCGGCGATCACCCGCGACGGCGGCAAGTCGGCGCATGAGATCCGCAGTTGGCTGGCGGCGTTCTCGATGCTTGCCGTGTACGGCCAGTACCACGCCGCGATCGACTACTACCGCCCGATTCCCGAGTGGATCGCCGGCTTTGCCGCGATGCATGCCTCGCCACAACGGGCGCTGGCTGCGGCGGCGTAATGCAGCAGGAGACATCGATGTCGAATCAGAACGTTATTCAGGCCCTCGCCGCGCGTCTGCGCGAGGCCGAGGCAACGCGTCAGAGCGTCGCGCCAATTCGCGGCGAAATTGCGCTCGACGACATGGCGAGCGCCTACGCGGTGCAACAGACCAACGTCGATGCGCGCCTCGCGAACGGAGAACGTATCGTCGGCCGCAAGATCGGTCTGACTTCGCTCGCCGTGCAAAAGCAGCTCGGTGTGGACCAGCCCGACTTTGGCGCGCTATTCGCCGGCATGGCCTGCGGCGATGCGCAGCCGATGCCGCTCAGCCAGTTCATCCAGCCGAAGGTCGAGGCGGAAGTTGCGCTGGTGCTGGAACACGATTTGACGCACGGCAAGCATACGTTCGCCGACATCATTCGCGCCACCGCCTATGCCGTGGCGGCCGTGGAAGTCGTCGACAGCCGCATCGAGCAATGGAACATCCGCTTCGTCGACACCGTTGCCGACAACGCGTCCAGCGCGCGGTTCGTGCTGGGCAGCCGTCCGGTGAGACTCTCGGCGCTCGACGTGAGCGCGTGCGCCATGACGCTTTCGCGCGATGGCGAAGTGCTCTCGCGCGGCAACGGCGCGGCCTGCCTCGGCAACCCGCTCAACGCGGCTGTCTGGCTCGCGGATCGCATGGTGCAACTTGGCACGCCGCTGCGCGCGGGCGACATCGTATTGACCGGCGCACTCGGCCCGATGGTGCCGGTGACCGAAGCGGGCACATTTGTCGCGCAAATCGAAGGCTTGGGCGACGTGCGCGCCACGTTCGCCTGAGCCCCAATGACTGTCCCGCCCCGCTGGGCCGAGTGTCCTGTCGTGTGTCGGGTGGTGTGTCGGATCGGGGGCCGAGTCATATCGAGCGGTCCTCATTCGCAGTTTCAAAAACGATTCGCCGCCAGTAAGAGCGGCAACCTTTAAACCTGGAGACATTAGCCATGAACGCAACAACCCAAGGCGGCGCAGAGGCGTCGCGAGGCCGGTATGCCACGATCGGACTATGCCTGGCGATCGCACTGCTCGAGGGTCTTGACCTTCAGTCGGCAGGCGTGGCTGCCCCGCGCATCGCAAAGGAATTCGGACTGAGCGTGGCGCAAATGGGCTGGGCGTTCAGCGCTGGCGCCATTGGACTGCTTCCGGGCGCGGCGCTCGGCGGGCGACTCGCCGATCGCTGGGGGCGCAAGCACGTGCTGATGCTTTGCGTCGCAATGTTCGGCATCTTTTCGCTGGCGACCACGCTCGTGTGGAACTTCGAAACGTTGCTGGGCGCTCGATTTCTGACCGGCCTCGGTCTTGGTGCGGCCATGCCTAACCTGATTGCCCTGTGCGCGGAGGCCGCGCCGGACGCTCACCGCAATACCGCCGTCGGCGCGATGTACTGCGGCATGCCGTTCGGTGCTGCGCTTGCGGCGGTGATCGGGATCGTGAGCCCGAGCGCCGAGGGCTGGCGCCACGTGTTCTATGTCGGCGGCTTCGGCCCGTTGCTGATGGTGCCGCTGCTGGGCCTCTTCCTGCGCGAGTCGGCACAGTTCGTCGCGGCGAAGGCCGTCCAGGTCTTGGGTGTGACAGCGAAGGTCCAGGCACCGAGCATCACGCACGCGCTGTGGCGCGAAGGGCGTCGCCGCACGACTATCGCGCTTTGGATCAGTTATCTCGGCACGCTGATCGTGCTGTATTTTTTGATGAACTGGCTGCCGTCGATGGTGGTGGCCAACGGACTCTCGCGCACTGAAGCGGGCGTAGCCATCATGATGTTCAACGTGGGCGGAGGTATCGGTGCCATTGCCATCGCCAACGTGATGGATCGGTGCTCGCCGCGTCTTACGGTGCTCGGTATGTACGTCGGTATCGCACTGGCGCTCGCGGGACTGTCCGGCGCGATCGGCGCCGTGACGATGGCCTGTGGAGCCTTCTTCTGCGGTCTGTTCCTCGTCGGTGGTCAGTCGGTGCTGTATTCGATGGCCGGTCAGGCGTATCCGACGGAAGTCCGGGGTACGGGCGTGGGGGCGGCGGTGGCCGTGGGTCGGTTGGGATCGGTGCTTGGACCGCTGATCGCAGGGCAACTCTTCGCGCTGGGACAGAGTGCATCGATGCTGGTGTCGTCGAGTATTCCGCTGATCCTGGTCGCGGCCGCCGCTGCGTTGACGGTGGTGAGCACGCTTGCGCCGCGCGTCGTCGGTGCGGCCATGCAGCCCGGCCGCTGATGTGACGGGCGATGCGCACGCCGCGTTGCGCATCGTCGTTTTCCAATGTTCGTAGCGAAAGAAGGCAACATGACTGCAATTCATCCGGCCGACACGGCCATCACGGAAGTTTCAACGAGCCGGTTCGTCTCCATCAAGGACGGTGAGACCGCATTCCGCATTCATTACAACGATGTCGGCAACGGCGCCGAGACGGTCGTGATGTTGCACGGCTCGGGTCCCGGGGCAACCGGCTGGGCGAATTTCAGCCGCAATATCGAGCCATTGGTGGACATGGGTTACCGCGTGCTGCTGGTCGACTGTCCGGGCTGGGGCAAGAGCGACGCGGTGGTCAACACGGGTTCGCGCTCGGAACTCAATGCCAGGGTGCTCAAGGGGGTGCTCGACGCCCTCGATATCGGGCGCACGCACATCATCGGCAATTCGATGGGCGGCCACAGCGCCGTGGCATTCGCGCTGGCGAACCCTCAGCGCGTCGGCAAGCTGATCCTGATGGGCGGCGGCACCGGTGGCCCGAGCCAGTTCGTGCCGATGCCGACCGAAGGCATCAAGTTGCTCAACGGGCTCTACAAGACGCCGACGATAGAGAACCTGAAACGGATGATGAACGTGTTCGTGTTCGACGCCAGCGCACTCACGGACGACCTCATGCAGGCCCGGCTCGATAACATGCTCGCGCGCCGCGACCATCTCGAGAACTTTGTGAAGAGCCTGGCAGCCAATCCGAAACAATTCACGGACTACGGTGCCCGGCTGAGCGAAATCGCCGCGCCGACGCTCATTGTCTGGGGCCGGGAAGACCGGTTCGTTCCGATGGACGTCGGGCTGCGGCTGCTGGCGGGCCTGCCGAACGCGCAGATGCATGTCTTCAGCCGGTGTGGTCACTGGGCGCAGTGGGAGCATGCGCAGGCATTCAACCGGATGGTGGTCGACTTCCTCGGACACTGACCCTGCATTCGCGGGTGCGGTTCAGCGCCGCACCCGCGCTTCCCATTGACGGACTTTGATTGATCGGGGGCATCGTTCAATCGAATGACCGCTCCTTTTTGCGGATCGCCCGATCACGCGATCACCCGGCGCATGCGCGATACATGATTGACTTGCATCAAGGCATCTCGTGCTGTCCGCACGGGCCACAGCATGTACGTTAAGGTGTAGACGGCAGTGGACCTCGGGCTCGGACCCATCTCTGGAATATCACCAAGCTAGGCCGGATAACGCGTCGAATGGCGAACACTGGTGTGGCATCGGCGCGCGATCGCGCCAGTCAGGCGTTCGCATCGATTCGCGCAATCCGGGGGGCATGGCGGCTGACCACGCACGCGATCGGTGCGTACGCGTCGCCTCAGGTGCCGCACGGTCCACCTCGATCCGGCGCGCGATGCGACTTGCGTGCCATTTCCGTCAGGAGCAAGTCCATGAAAAACATAGAGGTCGTCTTGTGTAGTCCGGTCCGCACTGCGATAGGCACGTACGGCGGGGCGCTCAAGGATGTGCCGGCGCCCGCGCTCGGCGCGGCGGCGGTCCGCGAGAGTCTGGCGCGTTCGGGACTGTCGGCAGACAAGGTTCAATCGCTCGTCATGGGCAACGTGATTCAGGCCGGTGTCAAGATGAACCCGTCACGGCAGGCCGGTATTGCGGGCGGCTTGCCGGTCGACGTGCCTGCGCTCACCGTCAACCGGGTCTGTGGCTCCGGCGCACAGGCGATCGCGAGCGCAGTCACCGAGATCTGGGCCGGCATGATCGATTGCGCCATCGCTGGCGGCATGGAGAATATGGATCGCGCGCCGTACCTGTTGCCGCAGGGGCGCTGGGGCGCGCGCATGGGTGACGTGACCCTGTTCGACAGCATGCTGATGGACGGGCTTAACGATGCCTTCAGCGGCCAGCATTCCGGGTGGCATACCGAGGACCTCGTGACGAAGTGCGGGATCTCGCGGGAAGATCAGGACCGCTGGGCATTGCGCTCACAGCAGCGCTTTTCCCAGGCGCAGGCGGCCGGTCTGTTCGACGCCGAGATCGCGCCGGTCGAAGTCCCCGGTCGCAAGGGACCGACCGTCTTTGCCCGGGACGAACACAATCGGCCCGACACCACCGCCGCCTCGCTCGCTGCGCTTAAACCGGCGTTTCGCAAAGACGGCACGATCACGGCGGGCAATGCGCCTGGCCTGAACAGCGGCGCCGCCGCGATGATCGTTGCCGGGCGTGACTGGGCGGAGCGCAACAGTCTGGTGCCGATGGCACGGATCGTGAGCTACGGCGTTGGGGCCGTCGCGCCCGACTTCTTCGGACTGGGACCTATTCCGGCCGTGCGACAGGCCATGGACCGCGCGGGCTGGTCGACGAGCGACGTAGACCGTGTCGAAATCAACGAGGCGTTCGCAGCGATCGCGCTGGCATGTCTGCGCGAACTGGGCTTCGCGGAGGACATCGTCAATGTGGAAGGCGGTGCGATTGCACATGGACACCCCATTGGCGCGAGCGGGGCGGTCCTGACCACCCGTCTCTTGCATCAGATGCGGCGGGGCGGCACTCGACGCGGCATCGTGACGCTATGCATCGGAGGTGGCCAGGGGATTGCGCTCGCCCTTGAGATGCTGTGACGTTCGCTCGAAACGAAGGCGAGTGGTGGCGTAGGCATACGCGCACGCGCGTGGATTGCGTCGCCATCGAGCACCCGCGCTGTGTGCGCAGCGCTCGCTCCTACGATGAATGCAATGCCTGCCAGGCAGCGCATCATGCCTTGATGGCCGCGCGCGCCCGTCCGGCGGGCGCGATGGTCGAGCCAGGTCGCAACGCAGTGTGCGAACGGCTGCGGGCGACGGGACGCTTGCAATGAACGCCCGGCGCGGGCGTCGCAGGGCACATGATCTGGTCGCGCCGATCTTCCTCGTCGCGCTCAGCCTCGCTGGCGTGGCGTGGGCCTTCCCGGAAAATTTGCCGATCTGGCGTGCCATCGCAGTCATCGTCGGCTGGGCCGGCACCGGTCTGTTGGTGGGGAGCCTCGCGCTGATGGTGCGCGAACCCCGCTGGTCCGGCTTGCTGGGCGGGCTGGACACCATGTACCGCTGGCATCATCGCGGCGGCGTCATCGGCTACGTGCTGCTGCTATGCCATCCCTTGGCGTTGGGGATGGCAGGGCTAGAGGCGTCGCCCCGTACCGCATGGCAGGCCATTGCGCCCTGGTATCTGAGTTGGCCTGAATGGCTCGGATGGTTCGGGCTGCTGCTGCTCACGGCGGGACTTGCAACGACGTTCAGCCGACGCATCGGCTACCGGCGCTGGAGGGCGCTGCATTACCTCACTGCGCTGGGGGCGATCAGCGGGCTGGCGCATGTCTTCGTGATCCTGGGCGAAGCCGGCGCCTTTCTCGCATTCATCGGACTGGCAACGATAGCGCTCGCCTGGCGTCTGCTGGCAACGGATCGCGGGCTGAGCGCGCATCCCTACCGGGTCACACACGTGACGCCGAAGGCAGCGGATACGATCGAGGCAGCGCTCGCGCCGTGCGGCGGTGCGTTCCCGGTCAAGCCCGGGCAATTCGTGCTCGCGGCCTTTGGCGATGGCCCCATCTATCGCGGCTGCGGGGAGTTCCATCCCTTCTCAGTAAGCGGAATCGGTTCAGGCGGCGTGCTCACGGTCGGCGTCAAAGCCCTCGGGCCGTGCACCCGGCGCATCCAGTCGCTCGAGCCAGGCACGCTGGTGCGGCTGCAAGGCCCCTTCGGGCGATTTCTGGCAGACAACGTCGAAAAGCCTCAGCTCTGGATTGCGGGCGGTATTGGCATCACGCCATTCATGGCCGCGATCCGTCGCGGGCAGCTTCCGCCGACAACGACACTGATCTACCTATACCGTGACGCACGCGAAGCGGCCTTTCTCGACGAGTTGCAGTCTCGTGCCGACGTCGACCCAACTTTCGAGCTGATCGCCGAAGCCAGCGGCGAGTCGCTTCCCGATGTGCCGGCCCTATTGTCCCGCGTGACTCGCCTCGGACAAAGGCAGGTGCAGATCTGTGGCCCAAAAGGGCTGGTAGAGGCTGTCACGGCGAGACTGCGCGAACTCGGTCAGCCTGCCCAATCCATCCAATATGAGAGCTTCGACTTCCGATAATGCGCCGACTTTTCATTCTCTCCACGATGCTTTTCTTCCTCGCCATGGGAGGGTTCTGGGCGGCCAGCGTCTGGTTGCCCGAGGCGCCTGCGGCGTCCGGAGCGCCCAACCCTCAGGCAGCGCCCACTCCCCAGGCAGCGCCCACCCCCCAGGCAGCGCCCGCGCGCCAGACACACTACACACTCTCGGAAGTCGCCCGCCATGACACCCGCAACGACTGCTGGATGGCGATTCGTGGTCAGGTCTACGACTTCACCCGCTACGTGCCCCAGCATCCTTCGGATCCTTCCGTCTTCCTGCCCTGGTGTGGCAAGGAAGCCTCACAGGCGTATCGGACGAAGAGCAAGGGGCGCTCGCACTCGTCCTACGCCGACCAGTTGATGATCCAGTACCGAATCGGCATGTTACAGGCGGCAAACTAAGCCAGGGCAGGGTGGGGTAGGCGAGGCCCAGGGGACGGGCCTCGCCGGTTCGGACATCGACATGCCCAACCCAGCCGTGAGTGAGACGAACTGGGCCGTCAGGTCATCTCAGGCGGCGAGTCTTTTACCGCTGACCAAGTAGGGGCGCTCGGTGATTCGCACCTCTGCGGCCGGTGCGGAGGCAATCTGGAACGAGGTTACGGCACCTTGCAGCCGCGTCGCCTGTTCTTCCATCGATGCGGCGGCTGCGGCCGCTTCTTCGACCAACGCGGCATTCTGTTGCGTGACCTCGTCCATCTGCGTCACGGCACGATTGACCTGCTCGATGCCATGACTTTGCTCACTCGACGCTGCGGATATCTCGCCCATGATGTCGGTGACGCGCTGAACCGCCTGAACGATGTCCTCCATCGTTTTGCCCGCTTGCTCGACCAGCGTGGAGCCGGCCCGAACTTGTTGCGCCGAACTCTCGATCAATGCCTTGATTTCCTTCGCGGCCGCCGCGCTGCGCTGTGCGAGCGTCCGGACCTCGCCAGCCACCACGGCGAAGCCGCGACCTTGCTCGCCGGCGCGCGCGGCTTCAACCGCCGCGTTCAAGGCCAGGATGTTGGTCTGGAACGCAATGCCGTCAATCACGCTAATGATGTCGACGACCTTGCTGGAGCTGGACGCGATGTCCTGCATCGTGCCGACCACTTGTCCGACGACGCTTCCGCCACGCGCTGCGATCTCGGATGCATTGACCGCCATCGCGCTGGCCTGCCGCGCGTTGTCCGCATTCTGCTTGACGGTGGCCGTGAGCTGTTCCATGGACGATGCCGTTTCCTCCAGCGAGGCGGCTTGCTCTTCCGTGCGTGCCGACAGATCGGTATTGCCTGCTGCGATCTCGCGAGCGGCAGACGTGATCGACTCGGTGCCGCCGCGAATGCGCTCAACGGTAGACGAGAGACTTTCCTGCATGCGGCGCATGGCGGCGAGCAGGCTGGCGGTGTCTCCGGGCTTGACGTCGACCCGCATCGTGAGATCGCCCTCGGCAATGCGGCTGGCGATCTCGACGGCATAGTGAGGCTCTCCGCCCAGGCTCTTTTTGATGTTGCGAATGATGAGCAGCATCGCCGCGGATACGATGCCGCCGAGAACTACCAGGAGCCCGGCCCACTGGGCCAGCGACCGATAGAAGGCATCGTTGATGTCGTCCGTATAGACGCCCCCCGTGACGCACCAGTCCCACGGCGCGAAGTATCCGACGCGGCTGATCTTGCCAACCGGCTTATCGTGGCCGGGCTTCGGCCACAGGTACGTGAAGTACCCGCCGCCTGTGCGGCCGATTTTCGAGATTTCCCGGAACACGTAGTTGCCCGCCGGGTCTTTGAATCCGGCGAGGTTCTTGCCGTCCAGTTCGGGCTTGATCGGATGCATCACGACGTTATTGTGCGTGTCGGAAACCGAGAGATAGCCGCTTTCGCCGAAACGCATGGCGCGCACTTGTGCAAGGGCATCCCGTTGAGCGTCGGCTTTCGTGAGCGTGCCCTTGTCTACCGCGTCTGCATATCTTTTAATCACGCTGGTGGCCGAATCCACAACGCTTTTGAGGCCGAGCTCACGTTCATCGATCATGGTCTGACGCGTGTGGAATGAGCCCCAAGCGCAAATGACCAGGAGGCTAATCCACATCAGGCCCAAGGCCAGCAATAATTTGGTATTCAGGGTAAAACGTTGCACGACTACCTCCGGGACTGGCAATGGGGGGCAAGAGGTTGAATTTGAGACGAATGCACGACGTTCGCAAGCCGTGGACAGCGAGCCCACCGCAGAGCGTCGAATGATCGACGCGCACGGCGACGCTTCACGGCCAGATTACGCAGTGCCGTCAGATGGCAGACACTCTATCGATGGCACACGCAAACGTCTGCCGGTGTTTTCGCTCATAGACTGAACGGTTTCGGGCGTGGACATGACGCGCATTCAGGGCCAGGGTCGCGTGCGAGCAGGTAAGATTGTTCGGAATACCGCAGGCGTGGCGACATTGATGGCGTTTGTGTCGCCGAACGTTTCGACAATTGCCTTGCCCAGGGTGTACCTGGATCGGAAAGTCTTTCACATGAAAATCATTCGTTCCCGTCGCGCGGCACCCGCGCTTGCCCTTTGCATTTTGATGGCGCTCAGTGCCCATGCTGTTTCGGGCACCCGCGAAAATCGCTGTGGATGGTTGCAGAACCCGACGCCTGGCAACTGGTGGCTCGACGACAAGGACGGCAGTTGGACGCTTTCCGTGATGGGCGAGCCGCCGGTTCCGGGGTTCGACGAGATTCCCGACATGTCGACAAAGGGCTGGGTTGTCACCAACGCGGGAAGCCACGGTTATGGCTGCGCGTGCATGGAGATGGAAGTGGACAGGGGGGCCGGCACGGTCCTGCGAATCTATTCAGCCAAACCGCTTTCGCTGAAACGCTGCAAGACCGATCGCTCGCTGCCCGCCCCCTGACCCCGGATGCGGCGTGCGTCAATCACCAATCACCGATCACCCCCGTGGCCGAAACACCGATTCGCGCACCCGGTGCGGCTTGAGGCATCGCTATTTCAAACGGCAAAACAAGCGCGGGCGGCTGCCGGCGCATCCTCCCGCGCCCACAACGCACCGCAGCCGCGCGATTCGTTGTCCCACGGCGATTGCGGCATATACACGGTGCTCTGCCGCCGCAGGTTGATCAGTACGTCTTGTAGGGCAGGAATTTGCCGGACAGCACGACGTTGACGCGATCACCCTTGGGGTCCGCCTGGCGCTGGATGTCCATCGAGAAGTCGATCGCGCTCATGATACCGTCGCCGAATTCCTCGTGAATCAGTTCCTTGATCGTGGAGCCATAGACGCTCACGATTTCGTACCAGCGGTAGATCAGCGGATCGGTCGGCACGGCCGTCGGCAGTGAACCCTTGTAAGGAACGATCTGCAACCAGGCGATCGCCTCGTCGGACAGTTCGAAAATCGTGCCCACGATCTCTGCCTGCTTCTTGTCGAGCGTCATCTGGCCCAGGCAAGCGGCGGTCACCCATTCCTTGGATTCGCCCACTTGCTCGGCCACATCGGCCCACTTGGTGCCCTTGCGGACCTTGGCCGACAGAATCATTTCGGTAACTTGTGTACGACTGGAAATCATGCTTCTCTCCAATTAAGTGTGGATCAGACAACAAGGTGGAATTAGCCTGGAAGCCCAACTCGGGCAAGACGCGTGACGTTCTGGGTAGCGACGCTTTCTACCGCCCGCCCCGGGTGAACGACCTTGGGTGTGGTATGCGCGTCGCGATACCTCTCGACCTCCGCCTGGATCTCGGCGGATCGACGCACCAGGAAGTCGATCAGATAGTTGCGAATCCGATAGAACTGAGGATCGTGCAGCATCGACTCCCGCGTACGGTCGCGCGGCAATGTGTTGACCACGATCTCGGCGAGACGGGCTTGCGGTCCGTTGCTCATGAGGAAAATGCGGTCGGCCAGCAGAATCGCCTCGTCTACGTCATGCGTAATCATGAAGACGGTCTGCTGCGTCGCCGCGCAGATTTTGAGCAGTTCATCCTGAATCACCCCGCGGGTCAGTGCGTCCAGCGCGCCGAACGGCTCGTCCATCATGAGCATCTTGGGCGCTACCGAGAACGCCCGCGCAATCCCGACGCGTTGTTTCATGCCGCCGGACAGCTCAGCAGGCTTTCGGTCGCCCGATCGGCCGAGCCCTACCATCTCCAGATAACGCGTCGCGTGCTCGTTGATCTGCGCGCGCGACCAATCCGGGTGTCGGGAGCGCACAGCAAATGCAACATTCTGCTGGGCGGTGAGCCACGGGAGCAAGGCGTGCCCCTGAAACACGACACCCCTGTCCAGACTCGGCCCGGCGATCTCCCGGCCGGCCATGATCGCCACGCCACTGCTGGCTTGCTCCAGGCCGGCCAGCACGTTGAGAATCGTGCTCTTCCCGCACCCGGAATGGCCGATCACGCAGATGAATTCGCCGCGATCGATGCGAAACGTAACGTCCTCGAATACATTGGGGAGATCGGCCCGATAGCGCTTGGCCAGCGCGTCCACCTCGACAAAACTCGGCCCCGGGTTGGACACGCCGGCGTCCATCCGGATGTCGTTACTCTGCATACGTCACCTTTCGTTGAATGCGGGCAAACATGAGGTCGAGCAGCATGCCGACAACACCGATCAGGAGCACGGCAAAGATCACGTTGGGCAGCGAAAGATTGTTCCACTGATTCCACACGAAATAGCCGATACCTGTTCCTCCGACCAGCATCTCGGCCGCCACGATCACCAGCCAGGCGATGCCCATCGAGATGCGCATCCCGGTCAGAATCGTGGGCGCTGCCGCAGGAAGGACAATCTGAAAGGCCTTTCGCAGCGGCGCCACCTCCAGCGTGCGAGCAACATTGAGCCAGTCCTTGCGCACGTTTGCGACCCCGAAGGCCGTGTTGATCAACATCGGCCATACCGAGCAGATGAAAATCACAAATATCGCGGAGGTGGACGCGTCCTTGATCGTGTATAGCGCAATGGGCATCCAGGCGAGCGGCGAGATCGGCTTCAGAAGTTGGATGAACGGATCGAACGCCCGATACAGCAGCGGCGACATACCGATCAAGAACCCAAACGGAATCGCGAAGAGGGCGGCAAGCAAGTAGCCTCCGCTCACGCGCAGCAGCGACCATCCCAGTTGGATACCAATCCCCTTGTCGTTCGGCCCGCGGTCATAGAACGGATGCGCGAGGTTGTCGGCCGCCACGGCAAAGAACTGCGACGGGGTGGGGAAGCCGTCGTGCCGCTGGGTCGCGCGTTGATCCGGCGTAGGCTGCCCCATGAGCTTTGCATACTCGATTTGTTCCGCAGTCATGGTCGTGTGGCTGGCCTCCCGCTTCGGCAGCGTAGCGATCTGCCAGCACGCAAGAATCAAGCCCAACACGAACAGTGACACCAGGGCGGCTCGAGCGCCGAGTGAAGATTTCATATGGGTGGCCTATTAGGTTCGCTTGATGGAGAAGCTCGCCAGGTACTGCTTGGGATTTGCCGGGTCGTACTCACGTCCCATGATCGTGAACTTGCGGTAGCCGCCTTGCGACGCGTCCGCGTCGGACCACATGCCAAGCGACTTCATCTTCGCCTTCGCGTCTGTCAGCAGGAATACTTGCTGCGCCAGCGCGTTGTAGTCGACATCGCTTTTGACGTAGCCCCAGCGTCGCATTTGCGTGAGCATCCAGGTCGCCATCGAATACCAGGGAATCGGATTGAAGTCCGCGCGGTCCGGATCGGTCTTGACCTGTCCCAGGCCATCCGCATAGTGGCCGCTCAACGCCTGCAACACGACCGTTTCAGGTTGGTTCAGGTAGTTCGGCGTAGAAATGGCCTTGGCAATGGCGGGTCGGTTTTCCTGCTTGTGCGCGCTGGCCGACGCATTCAGGATGGCGCGAAAGAGTGCGGCGAACGTGTTCGGATTCTGCGTGATGAACTCTTGCGACACACCGAACGCACAGCACGGGTGCCCGTTCCAGATCTCCTTGGAGAGCAGGTGAATGAAGCCAATCTGGTCGTAGACGGCGCGCTGATTGAATGGATCGGGTCCCAGGAATCCGTCGATGTTGCCCGCTCGCAGATTGGCGATCATTTCGGCGGGCGGTGTCACACGCAGTTGCACGTCGCGGTCCGGATCAATCCCATGTTCGGCAAGGTAGTATCGAAGCAAGAAGTTGTGCATCGAGTACTCGAAAGGAATCGCAAAGCGAAAGCCCTTCCAATTGCGTGGATTCCGGTTGTCCTTGTGTTTCAGCGCAAGCGTGATGGCCTGTCCGTTGACGTTCTGAATCGCAGCCACGCGCATCGGCTGCGGCGACGAACCGAGCCCCATCGAAATGGCGAGCGGCATGGGCGCGAGAAAGTGCGACGCATCGAGCTGCTTGTTGAGCATTTGGTCGCGCACCAATGCCCAGCCGGCCGTTTTGCTCAGCGTCACTTTTAGCCCCTGAGCCTGATAGAAGCCAAGTGGATCGGCCATGATCAATGGCGTTGCGCAATTGATCGGGATGAAGCCGATTTTCAGGTCCTTCTTTTCGAGGCCCTTCGGCGAGTCTGCCGCCATCGCCTGCAAACTGGCGATCGGCAACACACTGGCGATTGCGGCGCGTGCGGCGCCAACGCCGACGGCCTTCAGGAACGTGCGGCGCAGTGTGTCGTTCGGGAAAAGCGCTCGCACGGCCGCTGCCTCGACGGTGTCGAGCAGGAGCAATTCGGCATCTTGGCTGCGCGCGTTGCGCGTTGCCAGATCGGCGGCATTGTGCGCTTGCTCATTGGCGTGCAGGCCACACGAGCAGCCGCTCATCGAGGCATCGACGTCGTACGGGCGAAACTGGTTTTCGGAAGTCATATCGCATCACCTGTGCAGGAGAAACCTTCGGAAGCAACAACGTTCTGATCGTGTCTGGTCAAGCGACGTAGCGCAGGGTCGTGCGGCGGGCTTCCAAGCGGGCAACGACTTGTCCGTCCAGCCATTGCCTTGCCACGTAAACGCCTCCCCCCTGGTGCTGGGTTTCCCAGACACCTCCTTGGCGGGGTACGCCATGAACCACGATCGGAAATGCCTTACCTTTGAGCCGGATCACCGGGGTGCCATGTTCGTACTCGGCACAGGCACGCCCCAGCATGTGATGGGCCAGCACATGGGCTTGGCGGGCGATCGGCTCGATGAAGCGGCATGGGCGTCCCTCAATGCTCACGCAATCGCCCACCGCATAAATAGCGTCGTCGCTCGTCTGGAGTGTCTTCGGATCGACCGCGACACCGTTGTCGAACGCGAGTCCTGCCCGCATCGCGAGACGTGATTCGGTGGCCAACCCCGTTGCCGCCACGACTTCGTCGACTTCCAGCGAAGCGCCGGCGTGAAAGGTCAGTCGTTTGACACCATCGACTGTTCCATCCACTGCCGTCACGCGGGTTCCGCCGAGAAAACGCACGCCCAGTGTCTCGAGCGCCCCACATAATTGTTGCGCGATGGGCACAGGCACGAGTCCCGAAAGCGGGTATTCGTTGACGTCGATCAGCGTGACCGCGTGGCCGGCCGCAGCGAAGTCTTCCGCCAGCTCTACGCCGACCATGCCGGCCCCCACGATGGCGACACGCTGCAGGTGCGTATCGAGCCGAGCATGCAGCCCCGACCAGCCGGCAAGGTCATTGACGCGCCAGCACAGACGGGCCGGCAGCGTGGCGGGAAGCGCAGGGCGCGAACCGTGCGCAAGCACCAGACGCGTGTAGCGCAAGGTGCCGCGCGTCGTGCGCAGTTGACGCAGCCCGGGACTCAACCCGACCACATGGGTCTCGGCCAACAGCCGGACGCGCAGGCGACGTGCCGCCTGCGTCGCGGTTTCTCGAATCATCTTCTCGGGCGTGACTCGACGCCCAAGCGCGACGGAAATTTCAGGCTTGTGGTAGCGATCGCCGCTGCATGCCGTGACGACCGTGATGGCGACATCGGCGTCCACCGCACGAACCGCTTCGGCGACGCTCCATCCGGCAATCCCCGCGCCGACGATGACGACGCCGTCGCGGGCGGCGGGTTGGGCGCTTGGCGTGTCGCCGTCGCCCGGGCGCACAGGTGCCGCGCAGGTCGCCTCGTACGGCTCGAAGTCGGCCTTCACGACACCGCACAAAGGGCAGACCCAGTCGTCGGGGATGTCCTCGAAGCGCGTCCCGGGGGCCAGTCCGCTATCCGGGTCGCCTTGCGCTTCGTCGTAGATGAGGCCGCACGCGCGGCAAAGGTATTGGCGCCAGGGGCGGGTATCGAGTGGGCTCACAGCGGCATCTCCTCCTCTGATAGACGATGCATCTCCCAGCGCAAGTGCTTGATGGCGGGGGTCACAATGGCCACGAACTGAGCCTCGCGAACGCGACGCTGCGGTGCTGCCTGCGCCAGGTAGCCTCGCGCCCCCTGATGCAGCAGCGCGGACTGAGTCGCGCGAAGCGCGAACTCTGCGCCCTGTACGCGCGCATCGAGAACGTCGAGGAGATAGTCCTTGCTGCCGTCATACGGCGTTTGCGCCAGCTTGGCGACGCGCTCGCCGAGGTCGTCGTACTCCGCCTGAAGTTCGTCGGGGCGGTTATCCAGGAAGCGGTTCACGTGCCCGAGCGCGGGTTCGACCTCACGAATCGAATCGATCGCGCCTTGCGCAACGCCGATCGCCATTCCCGCTTGCATCAAGATGAATACGGCGCGGATGCGCGCCACGAACGGGCGTGCCGGATCGGCGATCATCGCGTCTTCGCCGACGAAATAGTTCTCGAACCGCACGCCCCAGGTACTTGTGCCCTCCATCCCCGAAAATTCGGGGCATTGGCGCAGCACGACGGCGTCGGTACAGCGAGCCAGAAACATGATCTCGTGCGAGAGCGAGCCGTCGTCGCGATAGACGCCGGCCATCGCGCCAAAATGCTGGCCTGGGCCAATGTGGCTGACCCAGGGCAACGCGCCGCTGACTCGATAGCCCCCCGGCGCCTTGTGTGCCCGAAGCGTCATCTTTTCGATGCCGGCCAACGCCTTCATCGGATTCGAAAGCGCCGTGCCCCCGAACGTGCGTGCCATCATGTGCTGGTCCAGCACATCTCCCATCAACGCGGGGTTGCCCGACTGCTCCATATAGAGGCCGCAAACGTCGTGACACCAAGACATGAACCCGGTGGCACCGCAGCGGCGGCTGATGGCACGCATCGCGTCGATGGCGAGACCCACGCGATTGCCGCCTCGTTGGAGGTGCGCAGCGAATGCGCCCGCCGCGCCAAGCGACTCCATGATGTCGAGCGGGTAGTAGCCCTCATGGTCGATGCGGTGCGCCGCCTGGGCGAGCACGCCATCGGCAATGTGCGTCACGTCCTCGATGATCGTCTGAGAAGGCCACGTTGCATCGAGCAAGCCGACAGATTTTTCAACTGAATTCATGGTGCATGGGTCTCGTGAATCGGGAAGTCGAAACGACGCGGGCTCAATCGGCCAGCGAAATGCTGAACGGCACCGGATTTCGCATCGTGTTGGCCACTGGCGAGAAGAAATTCGCGTGCTGGACAATGGCGTCCAGCGCTTCACGCGGCGCATCGCCCTCGATCAGAACCTTGACGCGGATCGCCTGGAAGCCCATTTGCGACGGTTCCCGATCGGCTCCGCCGGCCCCCCATGCCGCCGTATTCCCGATATCGGCGTCCAGGAAGATCTCCAGTCGCGAGAGCTTCACCTGACGGTAAGTCGCCACCGCCGTGATGCCGACGCTCAGGCAGCCGCCCAGTGCCGAGAGTGCGATTTCCCCCGGGGCCGGAACCGTGTTTTCGCCGAACAGGTGAAGCGGCTCATCTACCACCACCGGATTGTGCGTGCCGACATAGCTCCACGAGCGGAACATCCCCTGCATCACGGTATGAACCTTGTTGACGCCTTTTCGCTCGGGGTTGTCGCGGCCTGCTGCGGCAAATTTGAGCAGTCCGTCGCGATCGATCGGGCGCAGATAGGTCGTGGCGGTTTCGTTGGTAGCAGTCAAAGCAATCTCCTGGCAGTGAACCCCAAGGTGGGGCGTTGGAAGGACCGAGTTACGATCACATAGCCTTCTACTCAAGAACCGTGCCAGAAGCGTCGAAATTAATTTAACCGATTGATTTTATTGGATTTAACCGAGACTTCCGGTCAATGAGTGTCGGCCATGTCGGCCCACGAACAGGCATCGACAATGTTGACAATGTCGTAAATGTCGACATTGTCGGTGGCGGGCGATGCGCTCGCGCAGACCACGCTCAGACCGGGGAAATGACAAGAAAAAGGCGTCGCCGGAGACCCGTCGACGCCTACGGACGCGCACGTACGCAACACTCAAGGCGCATTGACCCCGTAGGTCATTTAGCGCACGGGGCTACTCACCGAAAATCTTGTGCCACCGGTAAGAAAGCTGACGAGGGGTCATTCCCAGGATCTGCGCTGCGCGGGTCTTGTTGCCCCCTGCGGCCGCGACCGCATCCCGCAGCTCGGTTGCCGTGTGAGAGTCATTCGGCATATAGGGGCGCGCTGCGAGGACCGGCAGCATGGCACGCGGCATTGGCTCCGGAACAGGCGCAGCAGCATGCGTTGCCTGCGCGGTCGGCATGAATCGCTCGATGTCGGTGGCATCCACGACGGGCGTTTCCGCAAGCAAGACCACGCGTTCTATCAAATTGGAAAGTTCGCGAATATTGCCCGGCCAAGCGTAAGCCTCGAGACGTGCATAGGCGTGCGGCGACAAATTCACGTTGCGCTGATTGGCCTGGTTGAAACGGCTCAGGAAGTGCAATGCCAACGCGCGAATGTCGCCCTGACGCTCGGCCAGCGAAGGCAAGTGAATGGGAATCACGTTGAGTCGGTAGAACAAGTCTTGCCTGAACCTGCCTTTGGCCACCTCGCTCTCCAGCGAGCGATTCGTCGCCGCGACCAGCCTGACGTCAACGCGCAGTTCACGCTTTCCGCCCAGCCGAGTGATGACACCTTCCTGAAGCGTGCGCAAGAGCTTGCTTTGCATGGAGAGCGGCATCTCGCCAATTTCATCCAGGAAGATCGTGCCGGACGAAGCTTGCTCGAACAATCCTTGCCGAGTCGCGGCAGCGCCAGTGAACGCGCCTTTTTCGTAGCCGAAGAGTTCCGATTCGAACAGCGTGTCGGGAATGGCTGCGCAGTTGACTTTGATGAACGGGCGATCGCGCCGAGGACTGGCCAGATGCAGCGCGCGTGCGAACAGCTCCTTGCCGGTGCCGGACTCGCCGAGCAACAACACACTGGCGGTCGAATCGGATACACGCTCAAGTTCGGAGATGGCCCGAAGCAACGGGCCGGAGGTTCCGATAATGCCGTATCGGGCGGTCTCATGCTCCAGCGCCTGCACCAGGATACGGTTCTTCTCCTCCAATGCACGTGTCCTTGCCTCGAGCATGGATTGGAGCTGCAACATTTGTCCCGCAAGCGTCGCCAGAATTCGCAGGATGGACACGTCGCTGGCCAACGCGCGATTTCGATGGCGGATGCGATGACACGCCAGCACCCCGACCGTCCGATCTTCAATGCGAACCGGGAGCGCAATGAACGATACGGGGCCAGGGGGCAGGTTTTCTCGATGGACGGCGCGTGCGAGAAAGGCGTCGTCGCCATCGATATCCTGAACGATCACCAATTGCCCCTGCGTCAGGACGTGGCCTGTCACCCCCTCATCCAGCCGGTAGCACCCACGTTCGACCTCGGACTTCGTGAGGCCGTAGGCGTATCGAATTCGGCAAAGCTCGCCGGTGGCGTCCTTCAAAACGATCCGGCCACGATTCAAGCCCAACAGCTCCGACATCAGATGCAGAATCTCGCGCAATGCCGTGTCCGGCGACAGCGTCTTGCCCACGAGCGCCATGACGCTCTGCAGCAAGAGCATTTCCTGCTCGCGCCAGTAGGCGGGCGAGTCATCGCTAAGGGGCAACGTTTCTGGGGAAGACTTCATTGGTAGACGGGATCTGGGTTTACCTAACTTTACACATGATACGACTGCGGGAGCAGGAGACAGGACAGCGCGGCACCGGAGAACGGGTTCCGTTCGGGCAGACCGCCAGGCTCGAACGGCAGCGCGTTCGCTCGTTCGCTCGTCCGGTTTGGGGTCTCCGGCGATGGAGCGTCGGGCGTGACCGATCTGCAGATCGTTATGCACACAGTCGGTTCGATACCGAACCGACTTGACCGGAGCACTCACGTAGGGTGGAGACGACTTCGGCATCGGGCCGCCGCCATGCTGTCTTTGCGGGGCGCTGGGGAACACATGCCATCAACGACGGACAGTTTGCAGGAGGTTTGCCATGTTGCGCACGCTAGAACAATTGGAGGGCTGTACCATTCGCGCGCCGGACGGAGATGTCGGTCTGGTGAAAGATCTCTACTTCGATGACCAGACGTGGATCGTTCGGTATCTCGTGGTGAAAACCGGAACGTGGCTTGCCAACCGACGGGTGCTGATCTCGCCGATTTCGATTGGCCGAAGCGAATGGCTGGACGACATCATTCCCGTCACGATCACCCAGGATCAGGTGAAACACAGTCCGGATATCGATACGCACAAGCCGGTGTCTCGGCAGCACGAGGCAGACTATCTTGCCTACTACGGCTACCCCGATTACTGGGGAGGCATCGATGGATGGGGGGAGGGCGCATTTCCGAGCAGCCTTGCCAGCGGCAGCCGGTCGGAGCAGGATGCATTTCGCCTGGCCCGCGAGGCCGCGCATTCGCATGATGAGATGGCCAATCGGCAGCCGGCCGACCCGCATCTGCGCAGCGCAGACGCCGTGGCGGACTATCACATCCATGCGAGCAATGGCGACATCGGCCACGTGGAGGGATTGCTCGTCGATGTGCGCACTTGGGCGCTACGCTACATCATCGCCAACACCAGCAACTGGTGGATGGGGCATCAAGTCGCCGTGCCCGTCACGTTGATCGAGCATGTGAACTGGTTGGACGCGACAGTCTCACTGGCTGTGACGCGCGACACCGTGAAGACGGCACCGTCGTACGATTCGAAGGCCATGCTCGATCGCCGAGAGGAGATCCGCATCCACAAACACTACGGTCGTCCGGGCTATTGGGACGACGCATCGCCGACGCCGCCGCCTACACCGCCCTCGCACGCCGCCTTATAGCGGCGTGCCCATCGTGACATGAACGCGATGGACGCTCCCGTCATCCACCAACTTTACGCCGTGCTCGCCCGGCGGCAAGCGTTGGCCGTCCAGCTCGATTGACGCGACGCCCTTGGAAACGCCGTGTGGATTCACGACCGACACCAGATAGCGCGACGTGCCATGTCGATAATTCAAGCGGAAATTGCGCCAATCGCGGGGAACGCATGGATCGAACGTCAACGCCTCCCCTTGCTTGTGCAGACCCAGGATGGACTCGACCGCGCCACGATACATCCATCCGGCCGCCCCCGTGTACCAAGTCCATCCGCCACGGCGCACATGCGCCGGCGCCGCATAAACGTCACCGGCCATCACATAGGGCTCGACCTTGTAGGCGTGTACGCCGGCTCTCGTGGCGGCGTGATGAATGGGGTTGAGCATCGTCAGCATGTCGCCCGCGCGCTCGCCATCGCCCAACATTGCGTACGCGATCATGCACCAAGCCGCCGCATGCGTGTACTGTCCACCATTTTCACGCACGCCGGGCAAGTAGCCCTTGATGTAGCCTGGATCGAGCGGCATTTTGTCAAACGGCGGCGTGAGCAACAACACCAGATCGTCCCCGGGAAGCACCAGGTAATGCTCGACGGATTCCATCGCCCGGCGTTGACGATCGGCATCGCCCGCACCTGACATCACGCTCCAGCTTTGCGCAATCGAGTCGATGCGGCATTCCGCGTCACTCGCGCTGCCCAACGGGGTGCCGTCGTCGAAGTATGCGCGCAGGTACCAGGCTCCGTCCCATGCGCCGTTGTTCAAGGCCGCCCGCAAGCGTTGCGCGTGTGCTCGCCAGCGATCGGCCATCTCCGCCATTTCCGGCTCTCCGCGTTCATCGGCGAGCGCGGCGAAGGGCATCAACGTCGCGTACAGGAACCAGCCCAGCCATATGCTCTCGCCTTTGCCCGCATGGCCCACGCGATTGAGGCCGTCGTTCCAGTCTCCGCCCCCGATGAGCGGCAGGTGATGGGCGCCTGTCTCGAGGCTACAGTCGATCGCGCGCTGGCAATGCTCGAACAGCGTGCCTGCCTGAGGTGCGACCGTCGGCGCGAAATAAGCGTTCTCCTGATCTTGCGGGACAAGCGGTCCTGATAGATAAGGCACCATTTCTTCTAGCACCGCCGAGTCGCCTGTGACATTGACGTAGTGCGTCACCACGTACGGCAGCCAAAGGCGGTCGTCGGAAATATGCGTGCGCACCCCCCGGCCCGTCGGCGGGTGCCACCAATGCTGGACGTCGCCTTCGACAAACTGGTGCGCCGCCGCCCGCAGCAAATGCTCGCGTGCCAGATCGGGGCGCGTCATGGTCAACGCCATGCAATCCTGGAGCTGATCCCGAAAGCCGAACGCCCCGCTGGCCTGATAAAAGGCGGAGCGCGCCCACAAACGGCAAGCGATGACTTGATACAGCAGCCACCCGTTGAGCATCAAATCGGTGGCGCGGTCCGGCGTCTCCACTTGAAGCTGCGTCAGCGTTTCGTGCCACTGCAGCTTGACTTCGGCCAGCACGTCGGACGGCGCGCTCGCGCGACAGCGGGTCACCCACTCCCGCGCGGCATCGCGATCGGTTGCCTGACCCAGGATGAAGGTGAGCTCGACGCGCTCGCCCGGCGCCAGCGAGATACGCGTGAGCAGCGCACCGCACGGATCGAACCCGGCCCCGGTGCGATTGCTGAGCAGCTCGGCGGACGTGAGCGACGCGGGATACGCCAGATCGCCGTTACGGCCGATGAATTCCGTGCGATCGCCGGTCCAGGCGGATTGCTCGCCACACCAGCGGATAAACGCGATCCGCTGTCCGAACTCGGCATTCCAGGGATTGCTCGCAAACATGGCGCCCGTCGTCGGGTCCATCTCGGTGACGATGAAGGGGGCGTTGCGGGCACGATCGCTGCCGAGGACCCATTCGACATAGCCTGTCACCGAGAGCTTGCGCGGTCTTTTCGAACGGTTTTCGACCGACAACGTGGAATACTTGATCGGGTCTCGCCAGCTCACGAACTGCACCAGCTCGGTCTTGATGCCGTGCGCGGCGTGCTCGAAGCGACTGTATCCGTGACCATGCGCGGCAATGTAGCGGGTGTTTTCCAGCCGGATCGGCAACGCGGTCGGCGTCCACAGATCGCCCGACTCTTCGTCGTGCAGATAGAACACTTCACTGCAGGGCGTGCCGACCGGATCGTTCGACCAGACCGTCAGTTGATTCTCGTGGCTATTCAAGGACCATGTGTAGCCCGCGCCCGACTCCGACACCTGGAAGCCGAAATCGGGATTGGCAATCACATTGATCCATGGCGCCGGCGTACGTTGATCCTGCCCGAGCACGGTCACATACTCCTGACCCTGCGCCGCAAAGCCGCCCAAGCCGTTGAAGTACTCGAGCGGTGGCGGCGCCAGGGCAGGGGCGTCAGCCTCGTGAATATGTCCGGCGGGGGGACGCTCGACGAACGCCGCAGGCCGGGACTCGATCCGGCGCATGCGGACCACTTGCTCCTCCAGACTGCCTTGCTTGGCGCCGGCCAGCACCACCCGGGCCGCGCTCAGCAACAAGGTCAGCTCGTTCGCTTCGAGCGTGTCGGCGCGAATCACGAAGATCTCGCCATGCCGAGACCCCGGTACCGGCGTGACCTGCGTGCCGCTCACCATGGTCTGAAATGACGTTTGCAGGTCTTGCACATAAGAGGTCTTTCGCTCGTTGAGGATGACCAGATCGACAGGCAGCCCCTTGCCTTGCCAGTAGTCGTGTGCACGCAGCAACTGCCGGACCGTATCGCGATCGTCGGCGTCGTCCACGCGAACCAGCACGATCGGCAGATCGCCGGAAATACTGAATCGCCACAGGGTCTGGGCACTCAACGCGTTGCGCTTGAGCAGGTCACTGCCGGGACGCGTGACCGGATCGGAATACAGGACGCGATTGGCAAGATACTGAAACAGATGGGCTTCCTCTGCGGTGATCCCCAGGTGATGCAGATTGACCTGGCCTTGTATCCAGGCGAGCGTCGAAATACGTTCGAAGCTGGCCGGATCGTGATACTTGTCCGCGAGATTCAGGATGGCCTCTCGCGTGGTCGCCATCACGGTGGCAAACACAATATGTTCGGTCGCGCCCGGCGCGACGCTAACGCGCTTGCGCAAGCTCAGAATCGGGTCGAGGACCGAGCCCACCGTATTGGAAAGCGGACGACCGTCCATGATGGCCACCGGGTTGCGAATCTGGCGACCGCGCCCGAGAAAACGCGCCCGATCGGTCTCGTATCCCACGGTGTCGCCATGCGTGGCGCTGGCCAGCACGTGGGCGGCCCAGACGGGGGTATCGGCATCGCTGCGCGGCCGACGCATGGCGACCAGGCCGTGCAAGTCCGGCAGATATTCGGTCTGGATGAACAAGTTCGAGAACGCCGGATGCGCCGCGTCGGTGGCCATGGGCGCCAACACCACTTCGGCGTACGACGTCACCTCGATCTCGCGTGCATGCGTGCCCGCATTGGTGATCGATATCCGCCGGATCTCTGCGTTGTCCTCCGGCGACACCATGATCTCCAGGGTCGTGATGAGCGTACCGTCGTAGCGCACCATACTGGCCCGGTCCTCCGAGAAGGCAACTTCGTAGCGATCGGGCTCGATGCCCAGCGGTTGGTAGGCGGCCGACCAGACGTCGCCGCTCGCGGTATCGCGCAAGAAGACGTAGCTGCCCCAGGCGTCGCAGGTCGGATCTTCGCGCCAGCGCGTGACCGCCAGCCCGCGGCATGTGCTGTAGCCCGAACCGGCCGTCGTCACCATCACCGAATACTCGCCGTTCGATAACAGATGGGTTGCGGGAACGGGTTGCCGGGCGGAGTGAAAGCGACGCAGCACAGGTACAGCGGTTTTGACACCTCGCACGGTATCGGCAACGTCCGGCGTGAGATCGGCGCCACCGATTTCGCGCGGGTTGGCCTCGTGCAGCAGCAATTCGGCCGCATGCACGATCGGTTGTCGATGAAAGCGCCGACGCATCACGCCGTTGAACAACACATTGCCCAGTGCCACCAGCGACATGCCCTGATGGTGTGCCATGTAGGCGCGTACCGGTACGGCGGTGCAGTTTTGCGGCAAACGCACGGGCGTGTAATCGACCGCGTCGTAGTAGCCGAAGATGCCGCGTCCGCCAACGGCGTCGAGCCGCTTGAAATTGTCGATGGCAACCTGCGCGTCGTACATCGCAGCAAGCGCGGTCGCGTAGGGCGCGATCACCAGTTGCTGTGCCAGGCCGCGCTTCAAGGCCAGTCCAGGCACCCCGAAATCGGCGTACTGATAGGTCAACGCGCGATCGCGTACGTTGAAGGCCGATTCGGATACCCCCCAGGGAACGTTGCGCTCGCGGCCGTAGGCCACCTGGCAATCCACGGCCAGCTCGCAGGTCAGATCGAGCAGGCTATGACGCGGGTACTGCATCACCAGCGAGGGCATCAGATACTCGAACATCGACCCCGACCAGGACATCAGCACGGCGGCCTTGCCGTGCGGCGTCATGGTGCGGCCCAGCCGGAACCAGTGCGTGGCGGGAACATCGCCTTTGGCAATCGCGATAAAGCTCGTCAGACGCGCCTCCGACGCGAGCAAATCGTAGTAGGAATTGTCGAGTTCGGCCTCCTTGACACGATAGCCGATCGAGAAAAGGCGACGATCGGGTTCGAACAGGAAGCGGAAGTTCATCTCGTCGAACAGCGTGCGTGCCGTGGCGGCCACCGCATCGAATCGTGCGACGAGCGCCCTTTGCGCCTCGCTCCCGGCAGGCGGGGCGGGTAACGGCTGTGACGTCGGTGATGGCGGTGATGGCGGTGATGGCGGTGACGCCGGCGGCGGTTCGGTCCCTGGCGGCTCGTACAGCGGCAGGTCGCGCAAATGACTGCTGACGTCGTCGCGGATCGCGCGGGCCCAGGCGAGCACCTCGCTGTGGGCCACGTCGCCGCGCTCCTCGACGAAGGTTTGCGCCAGATCGAGCAACGTGGTGGCCAGCAGGTCGATCGATTGCCAGCGCTGGCGCCAATTGTCCGGCCGATCGGTGGGCGCGTCCGACGACATCGGCGATTGCAGGGCGAGCGTCAGTGCGTCCAGCCCTTCCTGCAATTGACTGCGGTTGACGGTGAGCGTGCGCCGGTCGTCACGTTCGTTCGCAATGGCATCACGCAGCAGTGCAACGGCATCCAGAATGCCGTTCAACTGTGAGGACGAGTACACCGGCTGCCGGGCGATCTCCGTGCATCCACTTGCCACGGCCAGCAGGTGGCCGGCGAGATTGCCGCTGTCCACGGACGACACGTATTGCGGCATCAGCGGACTCAGGTCCCGTGTGTCGTACCAATTGAAGAAATGTCCTTGATGGCGCGCCAGACACGACATCGTCGCCAGCGTCGCTTCCAGGCGCTCGACGGTCTCCGTCATGCCGATCCAGCCGAAGTCGCGCGCCGACAGCACGGACAGCAGATAAAGCCCGAAGTTGGTCGGCGAGCTGCGATGCGCCACAACCGGCTGCGGGTCTTCCTGGAAGTTATCGGGGGGAAGATAATGGTCGTCGGCGCCGACAAAGGTCGAGAAAAAACGCCAGATGCGTCGACCGGCCATGCGCAGCGACGGTACGTCGCCAGCCGCAAAGCGGGTCGGCGGGGCAAGCTCGGGTGAGCGGCTGATCCATTGCGCGATGAGTGGCGAGAGTCCCCACAACGCCAGGAATGGCAGGGCGATGAGCAGGCTGTGCGGCCGCCAGTAGGCGACCATGGCGGCGCAGAGCCCCGCGATAATCACCGCGCCACGCAACGACCAAAGGAAGTTGCTGACCGAGCGTCCGGCTTGCAGCTTGGTCTGTGCCGCCGTGACCCACTCAAGCAATCGCCGCCGCGACACCAGCACGCGGAACAGGGTGCGCGCAATGGCGTCGATCGCCAGCCACGCATGGTTGGCCAGCAGGGCGATGACGATCGCCGTGTGGCCAACGCCCATGCGGATGTCCCGGCCGACCGCGCGACAATGACTGCGCATCGAGATGCCGCGTTGCGACGGTACCAGACCCGCCGCAATCATGATGATCGCGGGTGCGGCGATGGAGAGCAGCACCAGACTCGTCCAGGCGCCGGCAGGCGCCCCTGCCAGTACCCAGGCACACAGGAGCGTCGCCAGCGCGGCGGGTGCGGTAAGCGAACGCCGCAAATTGTCGAACATTTTCCAGCGTCCCGCCGCCGGAATCGCGCCGCCGGCCATACCGACGAGCCACGGCAACAGTTGCCAGTCGCCTCGTATCCAGCGATGCAGCCGAGTGGCCGCGACCTGTGCGTGGGACGGAAAATCCTCGAACAGTTCGATATCCGAGACCAGTCCGCAACGCGCGAAGATGCCCTCGAAGAGATCGTGGCTGAGGATCGTGTTCTCAGGGATGCGGCCGGCGAGGGCGGTTTCGAAGGCGTCCACGTCATATAGGCCCTTGCCGATGTAACTTCCCTCGCCGAGAAGATCCTGGTAGACGTTGGACACCGCCGCCGCATACGGATCGATGCCGCAGGGTCCGGAGAACAACTGGTGATAGACAGACCCTTCGCGCATCGTGGGCAGCGTTGGCGTGATGCGCGGCTGGAGAATGCCATAGCCCTCGACGACGCGCCGTGACACGGGATCGATGGCCGGACGATTCAGCGGGTGGGCCGCCGTCCCGACAAGCTGGCGCACGGCATCGATGGGCAGACGCGTGTCGCTATCGAGCGTGATGACGTAGCGCACGCCTGACGGTGCCTGCGGCGCACAGCCATCGATGTCGACGAACGAGGTGTCCGTTGCGCCGCGCAGCAGCCGGTTGAACTCATGCAGCTTGCCGCGCTTGCGCTCCCACGAGAGCCATTTGCGCTGGGCTTCGTTCCACAAGCGCCTGCGATGAAACAGGAAGAATCGCGGCGTATCGCCGTCTGCGCTGGGATAACGGGCATTGAGGGCCGCCACGCGCGCGCTCGCCGCCGTCAACAGCGGCACGTCGCTGTCCAGATGCTCGGTGTCGGCGTCCTGCCAATCCGAGAGCAGCGCAAACCTCACATCGCCCCTGGGGTTGGCGAGGTAGTGCACTTCCAACTGATCGACCTGCTCCTTGATGCCTGCCTCGGTGGTCAGCAACGTTGGGACCACGACGAACGTTCTCAATGCTGGCGGAATGCCTTGTGCAAGCTCGATGCGCGCCAGGTGGCGTGGCGAAATCAGCTTGGACAGCGTCTGATCGATGATCATGACGGCCAGGTCCGATGCCGGGAAGGCGCCACAAATGGCCAGCAAGACGAGACCGACGACCCCCACCCCCATCTTCACGCTAAGCCACAGGGGGGGCGCAATGATCAATACGCTCAGCAGGCAAATCGACGTGACGTATAGCGCGGCGCCATGCGATGTGTAGGCGCGCAGGCATCGGTGCGCGAGCGGCACGCGGTAGCCGATGTCGCGTTCGAACGCCCGGCGTCCGGCCGACAGCAGGTAATAACCGGGATCCGCGCGACGGCGCAGGACGTCGGGCTGAGTGGACGCGTCGAAACTTGCCGCCGCTGCCGCAGCCTTGCTGTTCAGGGCGTCGGTGACTTCCAGTTCGGTGGATGGCGACCTCGCCGCGAGCTTCTCGATCTCATGGCGGTACTGATCGCGCGTTGCGAAGTCCATCTCCGCATAGCCGAGGTTGAGGCGCAAGTGCGCGTCGACCAGGCTGACATCCTCGAACAAGGGTTGCCAGTCGAATGCGCGCATGTCGCGCAAGCTGGTGATGATATTGCGCACGGTCATATTGGCGGCGGCCTGACTGGCGTGCTCCGCCTGGACCACGTCGTCGGAAGACTGCCCTTGCCGTGCCAATTGATCGTTCAACCATTGCAACGAGATGTCCTGATACCGCAATCGCTGGATCAACTGCACGGCGAAGGCAGGCTCGAGCGGCTCCACGATGCGCGCGCGCGTGGGCGTCGCGCCACTCGCGAACGTCGGCGCATAGGCGCTGAGCGCCAGCAGGTCGTCGGCGTACCTGTCTGCCGCTTGCCGACTCGCCTGCGTCTGGGCGACGTGTGCACACAGGCGTCGAAGATTCTCGATCATCACGCAGCGCAACGTCAGCGGCATGGCCCAGAGTTCGGCCATCGTCAGTGGCTCGACCTTTTGGTAGGCCAGGAGAAAGCAGCGCAGCAGGCTCGGATCGAAGCGACTGTCGGTGTGGGCGACGAATGCCCACATCACCCCATAGATGCGCGGATAACCCCGCAAGGGGCCTTCGAGCAACTGAGGCAGCGCGCGATACGAGCGCTCGCCCACGCCGTGACGAACCTCCCGGAATTGGCCGGACACGGCGCGAAAATTGTCGAGCAACCATTCTGCGGCCGGCGTGATCGAGCGGCGCTGCAAGGTCGCTTGTGCGGTGGCGTCATAACACTTGCGCAGTACACGCTCGTTATCTGCCGCCCGCGCGGGCAAAGTGCGGGCAGATAGCGTGTGCGCCGAGATCCGCTGGGCACGGGCAAGACTCGTGGCGTGCTGCTCCAACCGGTCCCGACTGAACAATTCCGCTCGGATCGGCGCCTCCATGGGGCCGAAGTCGTTCGCCGTGCGGGTAGATCCAAGGAAACTTGAACTGCGTGGGATCCCCAGCATGCCGGTGTCTCCTGATCGGTGAATTTCGTTGGGTTGAGCTGGGCGTGCCGTCGTCGCGACGAGGCGTGTCGATCTATGAGCGTAGGGAAAACTGCCGCAGAAATCTGTCCTCTACCGAACAGATCCCCCACCGTTTCCTCGGCCCGGCCCCAACGAGAAGGGGGACCGGCGACATTTGGACTTTCTCCCGGGTGTCCGCGTCGGCCATGCAAGTCACCAGACCACGGCGGCCCCTGGCGTGGGTTGGCGGCACGCCAAGCGACAGCGGGTACCCCGAGGCGCGAAGCTCAATCCTGCTTTACGGGGCGAGAAATGGGGACATACTTCCATTTCCCCTGGTTCGAATCGATTTGCGTAGCATTCTCACGTCGGACGTTCGAGCGGATTTCGTCTTCCGTTTTGAGCCGTTTGAGCAACGGCACGACTTTTTCCGGATCGAGAGGCTTGTGATGACGATGGGAATCCCAGCGGTCAGAGGACGCGTGTTTCATATGACCTTCCTAAGTCGAAGACGGCGCAAGACAAGTCGCGACGCGGTCGTGCGCCGTAGGCTGCCAAGGGCGTTACGTCGGTAACGCGCAAGTGGAGAAGAAGGTGGGTGGGGCGGTCGAGCGCGTCCTGGAAGGAGGGGTGGACGCAGGCGGGCTTTCCAGCCGATGTATTCTTTATACGCCGTGCGACGCCCCAAATCAATCGATTCCGGCCGAACGGAGAAATGGTGGCGACCGCCACGCCTGTACGTCGGCTACCGGACCGACACGCGTCGACGCTTCACCTATCGTCTTGGGAAGTTGCGCCCGATAGCGCCCCGATTTCCGAGGGGTCCCGACCGGCGCTTGCACGCAATGACTTGCGGCTTGCCGGAAGTTGCATCGAAACACCACGATTCAGAGTGAGATAAGCACATGGACTTCAATGCCGCGCTTCGATCCAACGGCCTCCGGGCGCTGTGGACACGGCTCAAAAAACATCCGCTGGCGCGGCTCGGACCGGGCGTGATCACCGGCGCCGCCGACGACGACCCCAGCGGCATTGCCACCTACTCGCAGGCTGGTGCGCAATTCGGTCTGAACATGCTGTGGACGATGCCGCTCACCTTTCCTTTGATGGCAGCGGTGCAATCGATGTGCGCCAACCTCGGACGCGTCACCGGACGGGGCCTCGCGGCCAACATCAAGATCGCGTTCCCGCCCATCGTGCTCTATGTCGTTGTTGCGCTGCTGCTGGTGGCTAACACGCTCAACATTGCTGCCGACGTCGCCGCCATGGGGGAGGTCGCGGAACTCGTCTCGGGCGTGAATCGTCATTTGATGACGGCAGTTGTTGTCTTCGGCACGCTGCTGCTGCAAGTCTTCGTTCCGTATCACCGATATGTATTCTTTCTGAAGTGGTTGACGCTCTCCCTGCTGGCCTACGCGGCCGTGTTGTTCACGGTTCACGTACCGTGGGAGCAGGTTGTGATGCACACGGTCTGGCCCCGCTTCACGCCGAGTGCCAGTGCCGCTGCCGTGGTGGTCGCGATCTTCGGCACCACGATCAGCCCGTATCTGTTCTTCTGGCAGGCCTCGGAGGAAGTCGAGGAGATGCAGGCGAATCACCACAGCGAATCGCTGCTGCGCGACGCGCGGCCAGCCAGCACCGAGCTTCGACGTATTCGTTGGGACACCTGGAGCGGCATGCTTTACTCCAACGTCGCGGCGTATTTCATCATCCTGGCGACGGCGGTCACGTTGCATGTCGCGGGCGTGACCGATATCACCACGGCGGCACAAGCTGCAAGTGCGCTGCGGCCACTGGCCGGCGATTTCGCTTACACGCTGTTTGCATTGGGCATTCTCGGCGTCGGCCTGATCGGCGTGCCGGTCCTGGCGGGATCGGGGGCCTATGCGCTCGCGGAAGCGATGGGCTGGAAGGAAGGATTGGAGCGCAAGTTCTCGGACGCAACCGGCTTCTACAGCATTATCGCGGTCAGCGTGCTGGCCGGACTCGGCATTCAGTATTCACCGATCAGCCCGATGAAGGCACTGTTCTGGAGCGCCGTGATCAACGGATTTGTCGCCGTGCCGTTAATGGTGGTAATCATACTGCTGGTGTCGAAGAAATCGATCATGGGCGATTTCACCTCGAGTCGCCCCGTCATCGTCCTTGCGTCGATCGCAACGGCCGTCATGACCGCTGCCGCCCTGTCCATGTTCTTCCTCGGCTAGCGCACCGGTGGCCGTCGGTCGACACAACGGTATCGAGCGTCGGCGCAGAGACCCCGAAGACGGAGCCTCTGACGCTGTGCGTCGATGAAATCATCGGGCCGGAACGACGACGATAGTGCCCGTCGCATTCGTGCCTCGCGGGCCCGAACCACCGCGAGCGCCGGTATTACCAGTGTCGCCCATCGCGCCGGTGGCCCCGGTGTCGCCTACAGACCCGGTTTCGCCGGTCGCGCCTGTGCGTCCGGTGGCGCCTGTATCGCCTGTATAGCCTGTGTTGCCAGTATTACCCGTAGCACCTTGCGGTCCTGCGGGACCCGTACACGCAGCAAAGGCGAGTGTCGCCAATGCGGCAAAAACGAGATGTGAATATCTCATGACTTACCTCGGAATTTATATCGGATAACGATCCGATGAAAAATGGGTAATGAAGACAGCGCTACGGCGCGGGGCCGGACAAGTTGCTTCGCACGGCTTGTCCATTCCGTTCGTATCGCGATCTTTGTCGTGCGTGGCGCGAGCTCCACTCTCAGTGCGCCAGATCATTCTCGCCAGGGCGATTTACTCGTCCGCAAGCTGCACTAGCGTTGCCGTCTCGCCAGGCGTCGCAACGTTGATGAGTTTGTTTCTCGCGCCGCAATCGGGGCAATCGAAGAAAAAGCCGAGATCGTTGACGTCGGGACGCGTGTCCGGAAAGTCACTCAACTCGCCGCAGGTTCTGCATGTGAACATGAGCCTCTCCGTATGGGGTCGACGACACGGCTTCACCAGTGAACTCAAGTGCGGCTAAGCCATCCGCCGACGGGGGAATATGTTGCCGTGCCGAACCGGTGTCGTCGGCAGGGACAGTCAGAGGCTAGTGGAGCGCGTGCGTTGCGTCTGTCCGATAGCGAACAGTCGCGTTGCGAGGAAATCGGCGCGGGAGGGTTCGGCACCGAACAGACACTGCGCAGGCGTCGCGCGATAAGTGATTCACGAATCGAGCGTCGTTGCGGCCGATCATGGGCTGAGTGCTCGAGTTGTCTCCCGATCACGCTTTCCGAGAAACACTATGAAATTCGCCACCTTGCCGACGCAACTGAGCGTCACGCGTACTGTTGCCGCATTCGCCATCGCCGGTCTGACCGCCCTTGGCACGCCTTGCGTGGCAGCGCCTGCCACGGACAGCCCCAGGGCTGGTCACGCCATGAGGACGGTGGCGCGTACGCCGATCGAAACCCGCATTACCAGTTTGCACACGAGGCTTCAGATCACTGCCGCGCAAGAGTCGTTATGGCAACCCGTCGCGCAGATCATGCGCGATAACGCCAACACGATTCAGGCGCTGATGCGCGCGCGCAACGATAGCGCGAGCCAGATGAGCGCGACCGACGATCTGCGTTCGTACGGTCAGGTCGCCGACGCGCATGCCGAGGGCATTAGACGGCTGACGCCAGCATTCCAGGCGCTGTACGACAGCATGTCCGACATACAGAAACGCAATGCCGACCTGATTTTCCGTAACGAGGGTCATCATATGGGCCGCAAGAGCCGGGCGCACAGGAGCCAATAATGAAAACCTCAACCATGCGAACGCCGGGCACGGTGCCCCTCGGCGCACTCGCGCTTGCGCTTGCCGTCACGTGCACGCTTGCGCCGTCCGCGCTGCGCGCTCAACCGGGGTACCCAGGCGATCAGGGCGCGCGCCATGACATGCGCGCTGATCCGCGGCACGATCCGCACAACAAGCCGCACGGCAATCGTCGTGACGCACAACGCGGCCACAACGGCTATCACGGCTATCGAGGTTACAACGGCTACAACAGCTACAACGACTATCGCGGTTACGACGGGTATCGTTCTGGCGAATATGTGTATGGCCCGCCACCGGTCGTGTACGCACCTCCGGTATCGCCAGGCATCAGCCTCTTTCTGCCGCTTCAGTTTCGATAGCGCGCGACTGAGTCACTGAGTGGAGGCCGAACAAGTGGCGCCGACCCGTCGTCGTCAGATGACGCAGCGTCGCGCAGCGCCTCGTCGACAATCGATTGGGCTTGTGTCATCAGTTGCTGCAAGTGACGGTCGCCCCAAAAGCTCTCGCCATATAGCTTGTAGATGCTCTCGGTACCTGATGGGCGCGCGGCGAACCAGCCATGATCGGCAATCACTTTCAGGCCGCCGATCGGAGCGTCGTTGCCGGGTGCCTGGGTCAGAATCGCGTTGATCGGCTCTCCGGCAAGTCGCTTCGAGCGTACTTTGTCGGCACCAAGCCGGGCCAGCGCCACCTTTTGCTCAGGCGTCGCGCTGGCTTCGCGCCGCGCTTCGACCGGTGCGCCCAACGCGTCCGTCAGTGCCCGATATAGCTCGCCGGGGTCGCGTCCGGTACGCGCCGTCATCTCGGCAGCCAACAATGCGGGGATCAGGCCGTCCTTGTCGGTGGTCCAGACAGTGCCGTCGCGCCTCAGGAAACTGCTGCCTGCGCTTTCCTCCCCGGCGACAGCCAACGAACCGTCGAGCAGGCCGGACGCGAACCACTTGAATCCGACGGGCACCTCGTAGAGCCGTCGTCCGAGCTTCGAGGCCAGTCGATCGATCAATTGGCTGCCCACCACCGTTTTGCCGATCGCGGCATCATGCGGCCATGCCGGACGATGTCCGAACAGGTAGTCGACGCTCGCCGCGAAGTAGTGGTTGGGCGGCAGCAAGCCCGCGCTCGGCGTGACGATGCCGTGACGGTCATGGTCGGTGTCGCAAGCGAATGCGATGTCGAACTGGTCCTTCTGTGCGATCAGCGCCTGCATCGCATAGGGCGACGAGGGGTCCATGCGAATCTGGCCGTCCCAATCGGCCGTCATGAAGCCGAACGTCGGATCGACGCTCGTGCGCGTCACCGTGAGATTCAGGTGGTAGCGCTCGGCGATCGCTGGCCAGTAGTGCACGCCGGCGCCCCCCAAGGGGTCGACCCCCATGTGAATGCCTGCCTCACGCAGCAAGTCCATGTCGATGACCTGATGCAGGTCGTCCACATACGTGTTCAGAAAATCGTAGCGGTGCGTTGTCGATGCGCGCATCGCCTGTTCGAAACTGACGCGGGTCATTGTGCGCAGACCGCAGGTCAGCAAGTCGTTGGCGTGCGCTTCGATCCATTGCGTGACCTCGGACTCTGCCGGCCCGCCGTGCGGCGGGTTGTACTTGATGCCGCCGTTGTCGGGCGGATTGTGCGAAGGCGTGATAACTACGCCATCGGCGAAGCCCGCCGTGCGACTGCGGTTGTATGCCAGGATGGCGTGAGACACGGCGGGGGTCGGCGTGTACTCGCCACCGGCCGCCATCATCACGTCGATGCCGTTGCCGGCGAACACCTCCATGGCCGTCGCGAAGGCCGGTTCCGACAGGGCATGCGTATCGATGCCGACGAACATCGGACCGTCGATGCCATGCCGCTGGCGGTAACGGCAAATGGCCTGTGCGATGGCCAGGATATGGGCTTCGTTGAACGTCATCAGGAGCGACGAACCGCGATGCCCTGAGGTGCCGAACGAAACACGTTGCGCGACGTCGCCCGGATCGGGCGTGTTGCAGTAGTACGCCGTCACCAGGCGGGCGACATTGACGCGATCGTCCTGTGGCAGAACATGTCCGGCTAGCGGGCTGACAGCCGCGTGACTGGACGCAGGCGCTCGGGCATCGCTCATGACGTATTTCCGATAGGGAGGATAGGGAGGGAGGGCGGGCGGAACATAGCGCCGTGACGCACGATTTGCGCCTTGGCGGCCGTGACGATATGCGCCACGTCGAAGCCGAAATGACGCGCCAGGGTTTCGCGTGGCGCAGACATGCCACAGGTGTGCAGGCCGAGAATGGCGCCATCGCAGCCGGCGTAGCGTTCCCATCCGAAGGTGGATGCCTCCTCCACGGCAACACGCGCCGCGACCGAAGGTGGCAGGATGCGGTCGCGATAGGCCAACGACTGCTCTTCGAACAACTCCCACGACGGCATGCTGATCACTCGGGCAAGAATACCTTCGTGTTTCAGCACGTCGTACGCGGCGGCACACAACGCCACTTCGCTGCCCGTGGCCAACAGAAGCACGTCCGGCATGCGGTCTTCAATGTGCGTTTCGTCGCAGGCATCGATCAGAACGTAGGCGCCCCGGGCAACGCCAGCGGCACTCCCGTAGCGGTTCCGGTCCAGAACTGGCACCGCCTGACGTGTCAGTACCAGACAGACGGGCGAGTGCTTGAGCGCCATGACGACGCGCCACGCTTCGAGCACCTCGCCGGCGTCGGCCGGGCGAATCACGATCATGCCCGGCATGGCACGCAAGGACGCGAGTTGCTCGATCGGTTGGTGCGTCGGCCCGTCTTCCCCGAGGCTAATGGAATCGTGGGTCCAGACGGTGATGAGCGGCAACTCCATCATGGCGCCCAGCCGGAGCGCGGCGCGGCAATAATCGGTGAAGATCAGGAAGCTGGCGACGAATGGCCGCAGCGACGACAAGCTCATGCCGTTGGCAATGGCGAGCATGGCGTGCTCACGCACGCCGAAATGAAAATTCCGGCCGCGATAGTTGCCACCCATCGGGCCATCGGCGCACTGGAAGTCGCCGGCAAGATCGCCGGTGAGCCGGGTGAGCGTGGACGGCGATAGATCGGCCGCCCCCCCCAACAGCCACGGGACATGCGCGGCAATGGCGTTGAGGACCTGTCCCGATGCCGCGCGAGTGGCAACGTCCCCTGACGTTGCAGTGAACGAGGGCAGGGCAGCATCCCACCCGTCGGGCAGCTCGCGGGCCTGCATTTGGTCGAGTGCTTCGGCCAGATCGGGGTACTGCGCGCGATAGGCGGCGAATCGATTCAGCCAACCGGCATAAGCCTCTCGCCCACGTCGACCAAAATGTTCGCGCCAATGCGCTACCACGCCATCCGGCACGTCGAACTGCCGGTCCGGGTCGCAGCCATAAAATTCCTTGGCCAAGCGCACCTCGGCCACACCCAGCGGTTCTCCATGAGCCTCGCGCGTATCCTGCCGGTGGGGCGCGCCGTAACCGATATGACTCTGCACGATGATGAGGGTAGGGGCATCGTCCGTATCGACAAAACGCTGATATGCGCCGGTGAGTTGCGCCAGATCGTTGGCGTCGCCGACATACTCGACATGCCAGCCATACGCTTCAAAACGGGCACCTACGTCTTCGGTAAACGCCAGACGCGTGGTGCCTTCGATCGTGATGTGGTTGTCGTCGTAGATCCAGCACAGATGGGACAGCTTCAGGTGACCGGCCAGTGAGGCTGCCTCGGCGCCGATGCCCTCCATCATGTCCCCATCGCCGCAAAGCGCGTACACGTTATACGTGAACAGCGAGAATCCTGGGCGGTCGTAGGTTGCCGACAGCCACTGCTGAGCGATCGCCATCCCGACACTGTTGGCAATGCCTTGTCCGAGTGGGCCGGTCGTGGTCTCGACGCCGGTGGTCCATCCGTACTCCGGGTGACCGGTGCACCGGCTGCCGGCCTGCCGGAAGGTCTTCAGGTCGTCCATGGTCACGGCCAGCCCATCGGGCGTCAGCCACGACGGGCTGGCCGGGTCGTCTCCCTTGACACCGCAAACGTGCAACAGGCTGTACAACAACGCGCAGGCATGTCCGTTGGACAGCACGAAGCGGTCCCGATTCGGCCAATGCGGATGCGCCGGGTCGTAGCGCAAGAACCGTTGCCACAGGCAATACAGTGTGGGCGCCGCGCCCATTGGCGTGCCGGGGTGTCCCGATTGCGCCTTTTGCACGGCGTCGATCGACAGGGTGCGCAGGGTATTGATGCACAACTGATCGAGATCTGCTTGCAGCATCGCTATTGGCTCCATCGAATCGTGCGACGGTGAATCGCTATGCGCCCTGTTCGGGAATTCGCGAGATCGGGCAGGGCAACGACATCAGGTTGCGCGGTCATCGTTGGCGCCGTCGGGAAACGGCCTGTGCCGCTCGCCTTTGTCGATCGCGTGCACGGCGGCTTGAGGGGGGTGGGATACCGGTGCGGCCACTTCCGCGTGGCCGCCGAATTCGTGGCGCATGGCCGACAGCAACTGATCCGCAAAGCCGGCCTGTCCACGGGAGCTGAACCGCGCATAGAGCGCGGCGCTGAGTACGGGCACCGGCACCGCTTCGTCGATCGCGGCCTGAACCGACCAGCGACCCTCGCCCGAATCCGAGACACGTCCGGCAAACGCCGCCAGCGTGGGATCGGCGTGCAGCGCATCGGCGATCCGTCCCAGCAGCCAGGACTCGATCACACTGCCATGCCGCCAGACTTCGGCGATCTCGGCAAGCGGAAATGTGTATTGATAGTACTCAGGATGCCGCAGCGGGGTACTTTCGGCGTCGGCGTCGGCGTCGTGGCGGTGTGTGCCGATGTTCGCTTCCTTCAGGATGTTCAGGCCTTCCACATACGCCGCCATCATCCCGTACTCGATGCCGTTGTGGATCATCTTCACGAAATGGCCGGCACCGTGAAGCCCGCAATACAGATACCCGAACTCGGCGGTCGAGCCTTCAACGTCTGCCGCATGTCCGATCGCCCTCGACGTGTCGCCGGCCTGGACTTCCGACGCGCCGTTTGCCCCTGTAGACAGGGCCGAGAAGATCGGTGCGAGGTACACCACGACATCCTCTTCGCCACCGATCATCAGGCAATAGCCGCGTTCCAGACCCGCCGTGCCGCCACTGGTGCCGACATCGATGAAATGGACGCCCATGGCGCTCAATTCGACACTGCGCCGCACGTCGTCGCGGTAGTAGGAGTTGCCGCCGTCAATGACGATATCGCCGGGCGAAAGCCGCGGCTTGAGGTCGCCGAGTGCCGCTTCAACGGCCGCGGCCGGCAACATCAGCCAAAGGATTCTGGGCGCTTTCAACCGTGACATCATCGCGTCGATCGAGCTGGCGCCGACCGCGCCCTCCTGCTCAAGCGCCTCGATCGCGGCCGGCAGGATATCGTGGACGACGCATTGATGGCCGTGCCGTTCCAGGCGGCGCACGAGATCGGCCCCCATGCGTCCCAATCCAATCACGCCGAGTTGCATGGTTTGCTCCCTAGGGTCGAGGGGTGACGGGAATTCGGTGGTGCGAGCGACATCGATGCAGCCGCGCCATATCGCGCCATATCGCACCATAGGCACGGTACCGCACCGTATCGCAATGGTTGAATGCTACGAGCGTTTGACCGGCACTTCCGTCCTCTACCGAACAAAAAACGACGACCTCGACCTGTCGCTGCGCCCGCCGACCCTGTGATCCTCGAACGAAGCATGCGCGCCCACTGGCTCCGTACGGCACCGGACCGACGTTCTTTCTGTGAGCGATTAAATTGAATGGGAGGGTGGAGAAACCTCCGCCCAGCCGACACGGGGAGCAAACCATGTCTATTGGAACCGTAGTACTGATTGTGTTAGCGCTTTTACTGGTAGGCGCGTTCCCGGCCTGGTCATACAACACGGGTTGGGGATACGCACCGAGCAGCGTGCTGGGATTGCTGCTGGTTGTCGGGATCGTTTTGCTCCTGATGGGACGCATATGAAGCGTGCCACGCAATTCAAGCTCGAAGCGATCAATCGGCGCATCAGCCACGTCGTCACGCAAGTGCGCGACATCCGGAGCCCTGATGTCAGGGCACTCAATGTTTCATCCGACGAGAATGCCAAATATCATGAACAAAGATCAAGTGAAAGGCCGGGTCAAGGAAGCCGCAGGCAAAATCAAAGAGGTCACCGGTAAAGTCATCGGCGACAAGGGCATGGAAGTTGACGGCAAGGTCAAGAAAAATGTCGGCAAGGTCCAGTCCGTGCTTGGCGATGCCCGCCACGACCTTAAGAAGTAAAGGTAGGGTTACGTTCATGCCGCCCGAAGCGGCGGCATGACGCAGGAGTCGACAATGCTCAGTTGGATCGTAGCCCTCTGCACGACACTATTGTTCCTGACCGGCGTAGCGTATGCGTCGTGGGACGATACCAGGCGTCTCAGGCTTGCGGGCGAACGCCGCCGCGAGTCATGAGGCGCGACTGACCTGCGCTCACCGCGCGTGAGGTCTTGCGCGTGTGTGCCGAACCCGGAGTGAACAAAAGGCTCGCCGTTGGCGAGCCTTTTGTTCGTAACGGCAAAGCCCTTTGGCGTCGAGCTTACTTACCGATATGATTGCCCACGACGCCCCCCCCCACGGCGCCGCCGACGGTGCCCACCGCACTACCGCCGGTGAGCACGGCACCCGCCACGCCGCCGACGCCAGCGCCTACCGCCGTATCGGTGCCTCGTCGGGACATTCCGGCGCATCCGCTCAGAAGCGCGGCCACCATCACCATACTCAAAACTGTTACATGTGCGATTTTCATTTGAATCCCCTCATGCCGGAATCGGCAAACGCGTAAATATCGGTCGGCAAACGCCTGTCCCGGCATGCCCCGCGCGCGAAAGCTCGATGGCGGGCAGGTTTCCACTGTCATCGTGACACGCCGGGGAAGCGAGGTCTGTCCGGTGACGCACCAAACGATGGAGAGCTATCCAGGCCCCGGTGGCGCAGACTCGCCCGCCAGCGCCGCAGGGTTCGCAGAAGTTAGCCCGAAACAGTTAGCCCAAGACAGTCAGCCCGAAGCAGTTAGCGCGAAGCCGTCAGTGCGGGGGAGATGGCGAATCGGTGGAGGGCATACGCTTGGCGGCGACGATCTGCATCAGTTCATCCCACGCCTGGCGAAACGATGCTACCCCTTCGCGCTGGAGACGCGCAGCCAGCGCCGCAACGTCGATGCCCGCGTGGGCAAAATCGGCGAGAACCGGCTCGGCATTGCCGCCGTCGGCGAGCAGAACGCTGATCAATGCACCTCGTTCCGCAAATGCGAGCAGCGTCGCTTCCGGCATCGTGTTGATCGTGTCCGCAGCAGCGAGCGCTTCAACGTAATAGCCCGGCGACAGCTCGTGGCTCTTGACGCCGGTACTGGCCCATAACAGCCGTTGCGGTTGCGCTCCAGCCTCGGACAATTCCAGCCACATCGGGTGCGACATGCGTTGCCGATAGGCGCCGTACGTTTGCTTGGCAACGGCCACGCCGAGTCGATTGCGCAAACCGAACGGCACCTCGTCGGCGACGGCCGTGTCCCAGCGGCTCACGAAGATCGACGCCACGCAGGCGATGTTCAAATCGAGTCCCGCCTCGCGCCTGCGCGCCAGCCCTCGCCAATAGGCGTTCGCCGCCGCGATGTATTGCTCCCGCGAGAAGAGCAGCGTGACGTTGACCGGTACGCCGGCAAAGATCGCTTCCTCGATGGCGGCGACACCGTTCGCCGTGCCGGGAATCTTGATGAAAAGGTTGGGACAACCGGCCAACGCATGGAGGTGCCTGGCCGCCGCGACGGTACCCACGGCGTCGTCAGCGAGCCACGGCGAGACTTCGAGCGACACCCATCCATCGATGCCCCGGCTGCTTTGGTGCACCTCACTGAATAGCTCGGCAGCCTCGGTGAGGTCTTGGATCGCCAACGAAAAGAACAGCGCTTCGTCGGAGCGAGATGAATCGGCGGGCGTCGCGATATCGCTGTCGTATGCGGTCGTCTCACGAATCGACTTAAGAAAAATGCTTGGATTCGAGGTCAAACCGGTAACGTTGTACTCGTCGCGATATCGGGCCAGCGTACCGTCCTTGAGCATTTCTCTTGTGATGTTGTCGAGCCAGAGACTCTGCCCAAGTGCCTGCAATTTCTGAGTGGCTTTCATGGACCCTCGACGGAGGAATTTGGGTGGGCGCAGTCGGGACGTCAGCGGGACGTCAGCGGGACCAGACAAATGTCTGGCGCGCGTGGCCGCGACTCGAAACGTTGACGACATGCTTTTGTGTAACGCCTTGGTAGCTCGCGGTAACGGTGTAACGGCCATTGGGGAGCGACGCGAGCAAGAACGGACCGTCGGAGCTTGCGTCCAGAAGCAGGCGTCCCCGACGGTCGGCAATTGTCACGGGGATGTCGGAGAGGTATTCGTTGCCGTTATTCGCTGTTCTGCCGACAAAAGTGAGCACGAGCGGATAGTTGCGCATCTCGCTCTTGATGGCCAGCGATTGCTCCAGTCCGATGCCGCCCGAGAGGTAAGTCACCGACCCCGATTGTTGCGTCGGGGGTAGCGCAGATTCCGCCGAGACGACGGCGCTGGCCATCAGTGCAAGCCCGATCGCTGTGCATAATCGCAACAGGTTTTGATGTTTCATATCGATCTCCCAGTGAGTCGATCACGCCTGGGACACGCTCGGTCAATGCCGATTCGCCTCGGGCATGAAGAATGGACGGTTTGTATTACCGCCATCACGTTACACCTGGGCCAATGCCGACGCGGTACGACAGCGTACCAATCCGTAGCGGCGCGCCGTACCGGGGGCACACGCCACATTGCTCCGGATCGACGCGTCGTCATGGCTATCGCGCAAACGGCAGACACTTTCTTGACCGGCCTGTGCGATACCGGACGGACGCCCGCCGGTGCAAAAGCGCAAAGTGCTGTTGCAAGTGGTGCCAGCAAGACGGCCACGAGCGTCAACATGAATCGCAGGGAGACGGTGATGACCCAGGACCAAATTAGAGATCGCATCCGGGAGTTGGAAGACAAGCTTGCCGGTATTGCAGGAAAGTTCTGGGGCGTCGCGCCCAGACAACGCGACACACCACGAGAAAAGGGCGATGAAGCAACGTCAGTGAAGGCCGGCGAAATCGGGGAGGATCTCACTCGCGATCGATAGGCCAATCGGAGAGGCGAGCGTTTGATGTCGAGTCATCCACGGGCGACGTGCTCCGGGCGAACCGGAGGGTCACGTTTGCCCAGCAGGGGGATTGCAATGAAATCGATTCGAGGTTTGTTGTCGATGCTGCTTGTTCTGGCGTTGGGCGGATGTTGGTGGGGACCTGGGCCCGGGTACGATCGCGGTGGGTACAACCAAGGTGGGTACAACCAGGGCGGTTATGGTCACGATGGTCACGATGGGCGTGGCGGTCATGATGGTCATGACGGTTACGAGCACGATGACAGTCAGCGGCGTGACAGGTGAGGCGAAAAAGCCATGCGATTCATGTCTCGCGTTGCGGTGCAGTTCATCCCCGAGCATTCGGGGATGAAGGTTTCAAATGGCTTGTAAATCGGGAAGCAATCGGTCGAACTCCCGCTTCACTACGCCATAGCATTCACAGACGCGCTTTTCGAGCCCCGACCGGTCCAGCACTTCGATATGCCCGTGGCTGTAACGGATGAGTCCCGCCGTTTGAAGTTTCAACGCGGCTTCTGTGACCCCGGACCGGCGTACCCCCAACATGTTGGCGATCAATTCCTGTGTCATCCGCAGTTCATTGGACGGCAGGCGATCCAGACTCAGCAACAGCCATCGACACAATTGCTGGTCAATCGAATGGTGGCGATTGCAGACTGCCGTTTGCGCCATTTGCGTAATCAATGCCTGTGTATAGCGCAATAGCAATCGTTGCACGGGTCCGGCACGCTTGAACTCCGCTTTGAGCACCTGCGCGCCCAACCGATAGGCGTAACCGGCGCTTTGCACGATTGCCCGGCTAGGCGTTGTTTCCCCGCCCATGAACAACGCAATGCCAACCACACCCTCCTTGCCGACAATCGCAATTTCGGCGGACGAGCCGTCTTCCATCACATAGAGCAAGGAAACGATTGCAGTCGTGGGGAAATACACGTGATCCAACTGATCGCCGGACTCGTAGATCACCTTGCCAAGGGGCATTTCGACCAAAGTCAACGTGGGTGCGATTCGTCCCCATTCGGCGTCCGGGAGGACCGCCAGCAGATGATTGGCGCCTTTATTCGGTTGCGCAATCATCTCTTTTCCCCTTCATGCCCTGAGATCGGACACGCGCGCTGGGTCGCTGCGCAGTGAGTAGGTCGATTGAATCGACGTCGTTGTCACGATTGAGCGAGACGCCGCCTGGCAGGGTTCTCCAGCGGAGTCTCTGCCCCATCGAGGGGCGGTGCTCAACAGGTAAATTCTTCTCCACCTGCATGGGAATGTCAAATTCGCGTTGCCCGCGGCCGCGCGTTACTGCGGCGCTCGGCCACCTTCCTGCTCCCAGACGTGCACGGCCGTCCAATAGAGACGGCGCACCCGCCTGAACTGAGTCTGTCGTGCCTCCCGAATGATCAGGTGAAGGGCAATCATACGTTTGCTCAACTGTTTGTGGCGTTTCATGATCGTATCCAGAAAAGGGGGGCGGACGCCGAACTCGCGCGTGCGACGCCGAGGGTTGTCTCGCGACTCGACGTAACGCACGCATGACGTGGTGCGACGGTTACGGAATTCATCATGCGCTGCGGCGCATCGCTTGTCCGTCCGGTATCCGACACGTCCGCCAATCATTGCCGGGACGTCAATCCTTGAACAACACCCGGTCGAGCGCCCAGACGATGAGCATCGTGCCCCCCATCAAGGGGAACACGCACCCGAGTGCGACCATCGTGACGATCCAGCCGCGCATGGGAACGCGCGTCGGAAAGCGTGCCGGCGCGCCGAGTTTGCGCGACGGGCGGCGAATCCACCACATCGCGGCCCCCGTCGCCGCCATCGCGAAGAGGCCCATGGAGATCAAGGCGCATAGCCACTGATTCGCCACGCCGAAATATCGGCCCATGTGCAGAGACGTTCCATACGAGATCGCCTGGGCCACGCGGCCATAGGCGTCGTAGTCGATGTCGCGCAGCACCTCGCCGCTGTACTGGTCGATGTGCAGCGTGCGTTCGTCGCGCGGATCGGCGGGGAAGTAGGAGACGGTATAGACACCTTCGGGGCGAGAAGGCACGACCAGACTGTAGCCGCGCTTTACCCCGTGGCGTGCCGCAATATCGATCACGCGGTCGACGGACAGCGCGCCTTCTGCGCGCAACTGAGCGATCGTCATGCCTTTTGCACTTGCGCCGGTATGTCCCGCATGTGCCCCGGCGACGTGCGAAACACCGGCTTGCGACATGCCCTCCATGCCTTTCATGCCGTCCATATCCTCCATACCACCAGCCCCGTGCAAGGCGTGCGGCAATGTCGTGGACGTTGGCACGGTGGTATCGCCCACGGCCCAAGGTGTTTGCGCAATCGGCAGGTCGTCCATGGTCATGGGCACGCGCGAGCGAACCGGGGCTTCGCCCCACGCGCCGGCTGGGTAGCCCATGCCCGCCTGGGTGGCGATGGCCTTGAACTGCTTGCCCCAAGAACCTGACCAGGGCAGGCCCGTGAGCACGAAGGCGAGCCCGCCCGCCGCCAGCCAGAGGCCGGCGACACCATGCAGATTTCTCAATAGTAGCCGGCCCCGTAGTTGCAGACGCGGTTTGAGCGCGCCCGCCCACGTCGTGCGGCCGCGCGGCCACCAAAGTGCGACGCCCGTGGCGAGCATGACCAGCGTCCAGCAGCCCGCCAGTTCCATGAGCAGCTCGCCCGGCTTGCCGAGCATGAGTGCGCGATGCAACTGACGAACCTGCTGCATCAATCGATGCTCGACGCTGAGCGTGCCCAACACGTCGCCCGAGTAGGGGTTGACGTACACGCTCTCGCGCTCTCCGCCCGGGAGCCGGAAGATGAACTCTGCGCTTCGTTGCGGATCTCGCTTGACCTCGACCGAACTGATCGTCGCGCCTGGCGGCAACGACGCCCCTGCGCGTTCCATGAGCATTTGCTGCGGCAGACGCGGCGCGTCCGAGGCTTCAATCACCATGCGATCGTGATACAGCCACGGTTCGATCTGCGGTTGAAACACGTAGATCGTCCCGGTCACGGCGAGCACCATGAGCCACGGCATGACGAACAAGCCGGCGTAGAAATGCCAGCGCCAAAGCGTGCGGTAACGGCCGGCGGCATGCGCCGATGGCGTCTCGCGCGCAGGTGTGTAAGGTATTTCCATGATTCGTAATCTCCTGGTCGCAACACCCGGATAGCGAACTTGCCTTCGATAAAGAAGGTCCTGCCAGCGCATGGGTGATAAACGAAGTAGCGCGTGTGGCGCAGGTTGTCCGCGCCACTACCGACTTGCGGGCGTGCCGTCGGCTTGTCGGTGAATTTCGCGTCGATGACGTCGACCTGTGCGATCGCTTTCGTGAACACCATCGACCCGCGCGATCCTGCGTGCGAGGCGGGAGCGCATGACAACCGGCAGGCCATCGCAACGCAATGGCTTAACAGACGCGAATGAGTATCAGGAGACGAACGGCGGTGCCCGGACGGGCGGTGTGTAGGCGAGAGAACGTGTCTGAACGGTGGCGACTGCGGCGGGGCCGGCCCGAGCGATCCAGACGAATGCGACAGCGCTCGCGTGTGGCGGCGTCACTAGCGGCGGATGATTCGCAAGCAGCGAACAGTAGCCGCACGCATCGCCATGATCGGCCACTTGCGAATGGTGCGAGGTCGCGCGCGAATCGCTCGACGCGACGGTTGGCACAAGCGATTGCGTCAATCCGGCGACGGTGCACAACGTCGCGTCGATCTGAGAAACACTGTCCCGGTGTGCTGCCAACCACTGACTCACGACGGGAACGCAAAGCGCAAGGCACATGGCGGTCAAGCCAAGCCATGCGCTGAAGCGTTTGCGTGAACGGGTGAGCATAGGGAAAGACGGAAGTCTCGTCAGACAGAATCGCCGAAGCCGGAATTTCGCCGGGATCGTATCACGTTGGAGACGGATTCGATAATCGAACGCAATGTTCGCACGTGTGCTTCCCGTCAGCGAGAAGTCAGCGAGAACGCGTTGGAAACGGTCCTGTCGATCCGATCGGCAGACGCCGAACCCGACCGAATACCCGGTTCGCGACGCGCTGTTCCGTGCGACCGGTGCATTACCCAGCGCACCGACTTGGCGGAAACGGATGCGGCATTTGGACGCAGGCGTTTGCACGTCACGCGGCCTGAATTCCCCGTTGGGATTGATTTTGCGGGATTCCCCGGGCACCGGAACCTGTGTGGATGGCAGGTGCAGCGCTTGGGAAGATGTCAGACTCTACGTACACTACGAATAATTATCGTTCTCGTTATGAGTCTTCCATGCACTTGTCGGCGTTGAAGAAGGGCAGCACCGCGACCGTCGTCTCGGTCGTCGATCAAACGCAGCCCGATGCGGTGGCTCATCGACTGCGCGAACTGGGGTTCGTGGCAGGCGAGCCGGTGCGCGTGGTCGCGCTCGCCCTATGGGGCGGCAGTCCGATGGTCGTTCAGGTCGGCGCAACCCGATTTGCGCTCAGACGCGATGAAGCCGCGCGTGTTCAGGTCAAGTTGGGGTAAATCGGATGGTTGCGACGTCTTTGAGAATTGCGCTGGTGGGCAACCCGAACTGCGGCAAAACGGCACTGTTCAATCAGTTGACCGGCGCTCGCCAAAAGGTGGCGAACTACGCAGGTGTGACTGTCGAGCGCAAAGAGGGCGCGTTCGTTACGCCCGCAGGCAAAACGATCCGCGTGCTGGATCTCCCGGGCACCTACAGTCTGTCTGCCACCAGTCTGGACGAAAAAGTCACGCATGACGTACTTCACGGCCTCTATGCCGGCGAGTCCGTGCCTGAGTTGATCGTCTGTGTGGTCGATGCGACCAATCTGCGCCTGCATTTGCGTTTCGTGCTTGAGATTCTCGCGCTGGGCCGCCCCACGGTGCTGGCGCTGAACATGACGGACGCCGCGCGTCGCCGGGGCATTCAGGTCGATGTCCCCGCGCTGGCGCGCGAATTGGGCATCCCCGTTGTCGAGACAGTCGCCATTGCGCGAACCGGCGTGCGTGCGCTCATCGATACGCTGGACGCCATGGCCCACGCGACCGGCGCTGCTGGGGCGCGCGCCGACGGTTCCGCCGTGCCGCTCGCGCCCGTGCGTGCCGAGCGGGATCTGCACGCGGACGTACGCCGCATCATGGGCGCTTCGGTAAGCGTGCCTGACGTGACCGATAGTCTCACTGAGCGCCTGGACCGGCTGGCGCTGCATCCGGTGATCGGAATGTTGGTGCTCTCGGCGATCATGTTCCTGATCTTTCAGGCGGTCTACTTCATCGGTAAGCCGATGACGGACGCCATTGGCGACGGTTTCGGTTGGCTCGGTGCACAGGCCAGCGCATTTCTACCCGATGGTCCCGTGCGAAGTCTGGTTGTCGATGGCATTTTCGGCGGTCTGGGCACCGTACTCGGATTTCTGCCCGAAATTCTGGTGTTGTTTTTCTTCATCCTGGTGCTGGAGGAATCTGGCTATTTACCTCGTGCCGCGTTCTTGCTCGATCGGCTGATGGTCAAGGTGGGGCTGACCGGACGCTCCTTTATTCCCTTGCTCTCAAGCTTCGCCTGCGCGATCCCGGGCATCATGGGCACGCGCAGCATTGCCGATCCGCGCCAGCGCCTCACCACGATTCTTGTCGCGCCCCTCATGACCTGTTCGGCGCGCCTGCCGGTCTATGCACTGCTCATCGGCGCATTCATTCCGGATCGCCGCGTACTCGGCATCTTCAAGCTGCCCGGGCTGGTGCTCTTTGCCATGTACCTGAGCGGGATCGTGGGCGCGATGGCCGTGGGCTGGGTCGCCAAGCGCCTTCGCGGAGCGCGCTCGCAACCGCCGTTGCTCATGGAGCTGCCGTCTTACCGCATGCCAAAGGTACGCAATCTCGCGCTCGGGCTTTGGGAGCGAGGCTGGATCTTTGTGCGGCGCCTGAGCGGCGTGATCCTCGCACTGACCGTCATCATGTGGTTCATTTCCACCTTCCCTGCGCCGCCGGCCGGCGCAACGGGGCCGGCGATCAACTTTTCGTTTGCAGGCTATATCGGGCGGGCACTGGAAGTGATTTTCGCGCCGCTCAGCTTCAACTGGCAGATCAGCATTTCGCTGGTGCCGGCATTTGCCGCACGCGAGACGGCGGTCACGGCGCTCGCAACGGTCTATTCGGTCGCTGGCGGAGCCGACGACGCGGCAGGCCTCGCGGCAGCGCTATCGTCAAGCGTCTCGCTCGCCACGGCGCTCTCGCTGCTGGCGTGGTTTGCGTTCGCGCCGCAGTGTATGTCGACCCTGGCGGTGATCCGTCGTGAAACGCAATCGTGGCGCTACGTACTGATCTCGTTCAGCTATATGTTCGGTCTCGCCTACGCCGCGTCGTTCGTCACGTACCGGCTGGCGCTGTGGCTGCTTTAAGTTATTGGAGTAGCACGATGTCTCATGTTGTTCAAAACGTCGTTATCGGTGCGGTGGTTGCGGCCAGCGTGCTGGCCGTGGCCAGGCACATGTTGCCGCAGCAGATGCGTCGCGTGACGCAGCGCTTGCTGGACTGGCTTGTCCGACGAGGCGTTGCGATTCCTCGCCGGTGGCGCGATGTCTCGGCCGCCGCATCGGGATGTGGCGCTTGCACGTCCTGTGCCTCGTCGCAATGCGAGCGTCCGGCACAGGAATCGCCTATCCGGCTGTACAGACGAAAGACGGGCAAGTCGTCTCGGTGAAATAGTCGACTTGTGTCGCAGTCGTTGAGAAATGGGGCGGGCGCTCGCCATCGACGCGCGCTGCACCGGACCGCACCGCGTTGGCGGTGCGCGCCTGGCAAACGTTTGCGATGAAAGCGCCGTGGCCGAATGGTGCCTCAGGCAATGACCGCCTTGGCCATCAGCCCCGTTGCGACGCAGACCAGCGTACAGGCGAAGCCGATCTGCACATGATGGGCCGCGACGCGATGCGAAACCAGACGCCCGCCAAGCATGCCAACCGCAGTCGCCGCCGTGAACCAAAGGGCGATCTGGATCGGAAATGCGCCGCCATGCAGGGTGGTGGCAACGACCCCGCCACTGCCCACCAGGGCGATGACCATCAGCGAGGTCGCGACAATTCCGTGCATCGACACGTCCGTGAGCTTGCGCATCATCGGAACGATGATGAAACCGCCGCCCACCCCGAGCATGCCTGTCATCAGGCCCGTGAGCGAGCCCGTTGCAGCGAGAGCGACCGCCGTCTTCCATGTCCAGTCGAAGCGGCCGGTGGCCGGATTCAAGCGGGCAACGCACAAGTGTGACGGGACGGGCGCGGCAGTCCGGCCGCGCACGGTCTGCCGAAGCAGCCGGACGGCCACGATGAGCATGACCGCAGCGAACAGGCCGAGCAAGAGCCGTTGCGGCAGCGACCGGGCGAGAAACGCGCCGACGACCGTCGTCGGCACGCCTGCTGCGGCCATGAAAAGCGCTGCCCGATACCGCACCAACCGTTTGCGGAACGCCTCGAGCGCGCCAATCGCGGCGCTTCCCGCCACCGCGATCAAGGCCACAGGCGTTGCTTGCTGCATCGGCCAGTTCATGCCAAAGACAAGGGCGGGAACGGCCAGAATGCCGCCGCCGGCGCCCGTGAGGCCAAGTATTGCCCCGACCATTGCGCCAAGAAAAAGAGAGAGGATCATTGTGCGTTGTCGACCGTGCTACCGGTAAGGTCCTCGATCAATCGGCCATCTGGGGATGGGCCAGCCATTCATGCCCCTTGAGCATTCCGCGCCAATAGAGCGGCGGAAGGACGCGCTCCTTGAGGAGCCAGGCAAGGCGCGATGGCTGTGTGCCGTCGACCAGCCAGGAAGGGAACGTTGGCGCGACCTTCCCACCGTATAGAAACTCCGCAAGGACGATCTTCCCGCGCTCCACGGTGAGGGGACAGGAGCCGTAACCGTCATAGCTGGCAACGCCTTTGGCGAGACCAAGGGCTGCCAGCACGTTGTGGGCAACGACGGGCGCTTGCTTGCGGGCCGCCGCAGCGGTTTTGGCATTGGGTGTGTTCGTCGCGTCTCCCAGGCCGAAAATGTTCCCGTGCGTCTTGTGCCGCAAGGTCGCCTGATCGACGTCCAGCCACCCCGCGCTGTCCGACAGCGAACTGGCCCGAATGAAATCCGGGGCTCGCTGCGGCGGCACGACGTGGATCATGTCGAAATCGGTCGCGACCGTCTCCTTGACGCCGTCTGCGAGCGTACGCGTGAACGTCGCCGTCTTCGCATTGCCGTCGATGGCGCTCAGATTAAAGCCGAAATTCAAATCGATCCCGTAGCGCTCCACATACTGCATCAACGCGGGCACGTAATCGGCAACGCCGAACAGGACTGCGCCTGCGTTGAAGAACTGGACGTCGATTTGATCGAGCACGCCCATCCGGCGCCAGTGATCGCACGAGAGATACATGGCCTTCTGGGGGGCGCCCGCGCACTTGATGGGCATGGGGGGCTGGGTGAACAGCGCCTTACCACGTTTGAGCCCTTGAACCAGTTCCCAGGTGTAGGGCGCGAGGTCGTAGCGATAATTTGAGGTGACGCCGTTGCGCCCCAGCGTTTGCGGCAATCCTTCGATGGCGTTCCAGTCGAGCTTCAGGCCCGGGCAAACGATGAGCTGGCGATATTTGACGGCGCGACAACCTTCGAGGATCACGGCATTGCCTGCGGGCTCGAAACCCGCGACGGCCGCCTTGATCCATTTCACCTGTTTCGGCAGCACGGTTTGCATCGGCCGTGCGGTCGTCTCCGGCTGAAACACGCCCGCGCCGACCATGGTCCATCCCGGTTGGTAATAGTGGACGTCTGCCGCATCGATGATCGCGATGTCCAGATCCGGCGCGCGCGCAAGCAGGCTCGCTGCCGTTGCGATGCCGGCGGAACCGGCGCCAACGATCACGATATCGTGGTGTTCGTCCGGCCCCGTTTGCGGGCCTGCCATTCGGCGCAGCAGGCCGCTCAGGTCCAGACCGGCCGATTTGCCCTTGGCAAGCAGGTCGACGACGGACAGGCCGGAGAGACCCGAGAGTGCCCAGAGCGTGGCCGAGCGCGTGCCTGTGCGGCAGTAGGCGAGCACGGGTTGGGGCGCGTTTTGCAGACACTCGCCGAACGCGCTGACGTCCGCGTCGCTGACCTGACCCGACGCGACCGGCAGGTAGTGGACCTGGATCCCATGCCGTTGCGCAATATCCGCGAGCTCAACGAAGGTCGGCTGATCCGGTCCTTCTCCATCGGGACGATTGCAAATGATCGTGCGAAAGCCCATTTCGGCCACGGCAGGAATGTCCGTGACCAGCACCTGCGGGGATACGCTGAATGAATCCGAGAGCTGTTTGATGTTCATGGCTGATCCGTAATGTTCTGATGGGCTCGGTTAAAGCGCATTGACAGGTATCTTGATGTAGGACTTGCCGTTGCTCTCAGGGGGCGGAAGATGACCGGCGCGCATGTTGACTTGCACAGAAGGCAGGATCAGCACGGGCATGTCCAGCGTGGCGTCCCGCGCATGGCGCATCGCGACAAATGCTGCTTCGTCGACGCCGGTATGCACGTGAACGTTGTGGTCGCGCTCCTGCGCAACCGTCGTCTCGAACTGCACCGGCCGGCCGCCAGGCTGATAGTCATGGCACATATACAGGCGGGTGTCCGGCGGCAACGAGAGCACACGCTGAATTGACCGGTAGAGGGTGGAGGCGTCGCCGCCGGGGAAATCGCATCGTGCGGTGCCGTAATCGGGCATGAACAGCGTGTCGCCAACAAATGCGACTTGGCGATTGCCGTCATCCACGACATACGTCACGCACGCCGGGGTGTGTCCGGGCGTATGCATGACGCGCACATTGACGCCGCCCACCTGAAAAGTGTCGCCGTCGACGAAGAGCCGGTCGAACTGCGAGCCATCGCGGCGGAACTCCGCCTCGACATTGAACAGATCGCCGAATACGTGCTGAACGCGCGTCACTTCCGCCCCGATGGCAACCTGACCGCCGAGTCGCGCCTTGAGATAAGGGGCGGCGCTGAGGTGATCGGCATGGACGTGCGTTTCCAGAATCCACTGCACTCGGGCGCCCAACGATTCGACGCGCTCCGCCAGCCGGTCTGCCGTATCGGTCTTCGTACGTCCAGACTTCGGATCGTAGTCGAGTACGGTGTCAATCAGTGCGCAGTCCCGCGAGACGGTGTCCATCAAAAGGTAACTGACGGTCCAGGTCGCGGGGTCAAAAAATCCCTCAACGGCGAATCGAGTGTCCATGCTGCCATCTCCTCACGATCTTCTATCTGTGTGAGACGAATCCATGCATAACTCGTGCCAAATCATCCATTGGCGTTCGATGTCTTACTAATCGGATGATTTTAATAGGTTTTATTCTCGTTTCAGAGGGCGCTTTCGAGCGTGACGATGGGTTTCTCCACTGGCAATGACTGCCAATTGGCAGATATGGCAGATGTGGCAGTGATGGCAGTCAGCGAGTACACTTGCGGCAAGGAGCGCCACTGCCATGAATTCGATCCATTCGCCATCGTCGCCATCGTCGCCATCGTCGCCATCGTCGCCAGTCTCGCCAGCCTCGTCATCGTCGCCGGCCTCGACATCGTCCACGCCGGACAGCGCGCTAGACGTTGCCGCGCTGGTGTCGTATCTCGAGTACGATCGTCAGCCGGCCATCGTGCTCAATCCGCAATACGAGATTCTGGCGGCCAACCGGGCTTACCAGCGTCAGTACGGCGTGCAAGGCCAGGCGCATGTCGGGCGCAAGTGCTACCAGGTGTCCCACCATTACGAAGTGCCTTGCGATCAGGCCGGCGAGCACTGCCCCATGAAGCGCGCGACAGAGACACAAGGGGCTGACCGCGTTCTGCACATTCACCATACGCCGCGGGGACCGGAGCATGTTGACGTCGAACTGCGGCCCATTTTCGATCGGGATGCGCAGATCGTGGCCTATGTCGAGCGACTCGCCACGGTTCGGGGCGCCTCTGCGCGACCGAGCGCCGACGGGCTGGTCGGACGATCGCAAGCGTTCAACGAAGCGATGTTGTCGCTACAGCGTGTCGCCCCGTCCATGCTCCCGGTGCTGTTGCTGGGCGAGTCGGGAACGGGCAAGGAACTCTTCGCGCACGCGCTGCATGAAGCCAGTGCTCGTGCTCACGGGCCATTCGTCATCGTGGACTGTTCGGGAATTACGGAGACGCTTTTCGAGAGCGAGCTGTTCGGCTTTGAGAAGGGCGCGTTCACGGGAGCCACGGGGCGAAAGCATGGGCTGGTCGAGACGGCACAGGGCGGGACGCTGTTTCTCGACGAGATAGGGGACGTGCCGCTGGCGATCCAGGTCAAGCTGTTGCGTCTCATTGAGACGGGGACCTTCCGGCGCGTCGGAAGCACGGAAACACAGCGTGCCGACTTTCGCCTCGTCGCAGCGACGCACAAGCCGCTGCGGGAGATGATCGAGGAGGGCACATTTCGTGCCGACCTCTACTTCCGGATCAGCGCATTTCCGGTCCACTTGCCTCCGGTACGCGAGCGCCTCGACGATTTGCCGATCCTTGCAGACTCGATCTTGCAACGCGTGGCGTCCGGCAGGCCGGACGTCTCTCGCAAGATGATTCTGTCAGATGAGGCGTTGGCGCTCATGAGAGCGTACCCATGGCCAGGCAATATCCGTGAACTGCGCAACGTGATCGAGCGAGCAAGCATTCTCACCGATGACGGCGTCATCCGGCCCGAACACCTTCCGGAAGGGTTCGGCGCCCAAATAGCCGTCATTCCACCGGCGCCGTTCCCGTTGACGCCAAGTGCGGTTCGTCACTTGTCGACAGCGGCGCTTGCGAACATCGCCGCCGAATTCCGCGGCACGCGCAGCGAACTGGCGGCACATCTCGGCATGAGCGAGCGGACGCTGTACCGGCGGCTCAAAACGGGGTCATGCCAAGATAAGGCCAATTCGCTATCATAAGCCCGCCAGTTATGTAGAAGTTTGCATGCATGCCTCTTGGTTATAAAGAGCCTCTGGATTTCCGCCTTTGCCGTCGGCTAGACTGGCCGGCCCTTCAGCGATTGTGGAGATCCCTGTATGGCCACCGTCGAGCGCACTGCCTACCCGCGTTTCCCAAAGGTCTTCTCCACGAAAGAGCTGCAGGCCTGCTACACGCCGACCGCTGAGGAGTTGGACTGGGCAACCCGCTCGACCCGCGGCCAGAGTCCGCGCCTAGGTCTCTTGGTGCTGCTCAAGATCTTCCAGCAACTGCACTATTTCCCCTATCTTGATGCGATTCCCACCGCCGTAGTCGATCACGTGCGAGTTTGCGCGGGGTTGGACCCCGATACGCCGTTCGGTTACGACCGCAAAGTCTCTCCCACGCTGTTCCGGCATTACGTCGTCGTGCGGCAATTCCTCGGCGTGCAACCCTACATTGGCACCGACGCCAATGAGGTCACCATCCGCGCTGCACGTGAAGCGGCCGAGACGATGGATCAGCCGGTGGACATTATCAACGCGACTATTGATGCGCTGATCTTGCAGCAGGTTGAACTGCCTGCGTTCTCAACGCTCGACACCATCGTCGAGCAAATCCATGCCCGCACCCAAAACGCAATGTTCAGGCGGGTCGCACGCCGGCTCTCTGAAGAGGATCGGCAGCGCCTGGACAAGCTTCTCACGCGCGAATTCGCCAACCGGCAGACCGCCTACAACAACATCAAGCGACATGCCCGGCGGCCCTCGCGCAAACACCTGAACCTGCTGATCGAGCATCTGGAGTGGTTGGATTCTTTTGGCGACCTATCCGGCGTCCTGGAAGGCGTGCCTGCCACCAAGCTACGTTCGCTGGCCAACCAGGCCATGGGCCTGGACGCAGCCAACCTCAAGGAAACGCTGCCTGAGAAGCGCTATACGTTGATCGTGGCCTTGCTTGCTCACATGCGCGTGCGCAGTCGCGACGATCTCGCCGAAATGTTTATCCGGCGTATGGGCGCGATCCACAAGCGGGCCCAGGACGAACTGGAATACATCCAGTCTCGCCAGCGCGCCAAGCTCGAAGGCCTTGTCACCGTGCTGGACGGTGTCGTCGATATCGTCGCCGATGGCGGTGACGATGCCCGAATCGGCGCGCAGGTGCGCAAGCTGTTGGCTCCCAATGGCGACCTGGAGCCCCTGCGCGAGCGCTGCGCCGAAGTGCGGGCTTTCAGCGGCAACAACTATCTGCCGCTGTTGTGGCGGCACTTCCGCGCCCACCGTTCGGTGATGTTGCGCCTCGCCCGCGTGTTGGAGTGGGAGTCGACCAGCCAATCACGCACGTTGTTAGCCGGGCTGGAGGTCGCGCTGGAAAACGAATCACTGCACCGGGAGTGGATCGCTGCTGAAGTCGATCTCAGTTTTGCCTCCGAGCGCTGGCGCAAGCTGGTCCGGCGAGCGCACCACGAGGGTCCGCCCACCAACCGGCGCTACTTGGAGTTGTGCGTGCTGTCCCACATGGTCAACGAGTTGCGCTCGGGTGATCTGTGCGTGGTGGGGTCAGACGCCTTTGCCGACTACCGGGGCCACCTGTTGCCGTGGCGCGAGTGCGAGCGGCGCTTGCCAGAGTACTGCGCCAAGCTGGATCTGCCGGCCAACGCGCAGGAGTTCGTCGCGCACCTCAAGCAGTGGCTGGCCGACGCCGCGCAGACGCTGGACAAAAGTTTTCCGGACAAGCGCCAGCACGTCACCATCAGCGCTGACGGCGAACCCTTACTCAAGCGCACCGCTGCGCGCGAAACTCCGCCCTCGGCCGTTGCCTTGCAGCAGGCGCTGATCCGCCGCATGCCGACGCGCAACCTGCTCGACGTGCTGGCCAATATCGAGCACTGGACCCAGTTCACCCGGCACTTCGGGCCGCTCTCCGGCAACGATCCTAAGATCCGCAACGCCGCCGAACGCTATCTGCTGACGATCTTCGCGATGGGTTGCAATCTCGGACCCACTCAAGCTGCGCGCCATATGGGCGATCGCGTCACCCCCCATATGATGTCGTTAGTCAACCGGCGGCACATGAGCCTGGAGAAGCTGGAGACCGCGCAGCGCGAGCTGATCGAGCTGTACCTGCGCCTGGATTTGCCTAAACACTGGGGCGACGGCAAAACGGTGGCCGCCGACGGTACCCAATACGACTTCTACGACAACAATCTGCTGGCCGGCTATCATTTTCGTTACCACAAGATGGGCGCCGTGGCTTACCGGCATGTGGCCGACAATTACATCGCGGTGTTTCGGCACTTCATCCCGCCTGGTGTGTGGGAAGCCATCTATGTCATCGAAGGGCTGCTCAAGGCCAACCTGAGCGTCGAGGCCGACACCGTGCACGCCGACACGCAGGGGCAGTCGGCGGCGGTCTTCGCTTTCACCCACTTGCTTGGCATCAATCTGATGCCCCGCATTCGCAACTGGAAGGAACTGGATCTGTACAAGCCCGATGCCGGCGTCAAATACAAGCACATCGATTCGTTGTTCTCGGCGGTGGTCGACTGGGATCTGATCGCTTTTCACTGGCAGGACCTGATGCAGGTGGCGCTGTCGATCCAGGCCGGCACCATCTCTTCGCCGCTGCTGCTGCGCAGATTGGGCTCGGAGAGCCGCAAGAACCGCCTCTACCTGGCCGCGCGAGAACTGGGCAACGTCGTGCGCACCGTGTACCTGCTCGAATGGGTCGGCAGTCGCGAGCTGCGCCAGGAAGTGACCGCCACCACCAACAAGATCGAGTCGTACAACGGCTTTGCGAAGTGGTTCTCGTTCGGTGGTGACGTGATCGCGGAAAACGAGCCCGAGGAGCAGCAGAAACGCCTGCGCTACAACGACCTGATCGCCTCGGCCGTGATCCTCCAGAACACCGCAGACCTGATGCAGGCCCTACGCACGATGGTCAGCGAGGGCATCAAAGTGAACGTCGCCGACATCGAATTCCTGAGTCCTTATCTGACCCACAACATCAAGCGCTTTGGTGACTACAAGCTGCACCTAGAGCGCGTACCGGAGGCCTGGATTCGCGATGGGTTGTTCGCGGGACCCGCCCGCGCTGTCCGCAGGGCTCGCCATGCCTGAGACCAAGACCCCCTACGGGGATGTCGACAGCGAAGCATTGCAGGGGCTCCGGCAGTCGTTCGATACCCGCACCATTCTGCATGCGGTGGAGTTGCTCGATGGGATTCGAGCACGATGCGCGCCGGACGGGTTGCGCGACGATCTGCTGCGCCTGCACGGCATGGCTCATACCGTGATTAACGACGCGAGCCTAGCCTACAGCACGGATGGACCGACACTGGTTGAACAAGTCGACGCGGTGCTGATGGAGCTTGGCGACTGGCTCGCGGCACTGGAGCGGATGCGCCAATCATTGGAGCCACTGGAACACCTGAGCCCAGCCGACTAGCCGAGCCATTCGGCCCGAAAGCCAACGTAGAAGGCGTCGCCACGCTTCGTTGGCCAGCTCATGGTGGCGCCTTCGATGCGCTGGCTGCCATGGCGATTTGCCCGTTTTCGTGGGTGATGCCGGCAGCCGCCGCGCGTGGAGCATGCCATCGAGAATTGGGTACGCTCAGTTCCAGCCAAGCCGGTGGCTGGCTTGCGTTGCCTGGTGGCGTGCGTCATCTTCCGCGTGGAGGTAGACACTCGTCGTGGCGAGCGACGCATGGCCGAAGTTGTCACGCACGAAGCGCAGGTCCACCTGTTGGTCGGACATGTGCGAGCCGGCCGTGTGGCGCAGCCAGTGGGACGATGCGCTGGCGAGCACGTCAGCCTGCGCGCCAAACTCGGGACCCTGTGCACGCACGCGGTCGGCCGCGAGCTTGAACACCTCCTTGACGATCAGGTGAATCGCCGCGCGCGATAACGGCTTTTCCGGGCCGATCACGGGCAGCAGCAAAGGGCGTGTTTCGCCGATCTGCGGTGACGGCGGCAGGCCGCAGATGCGCCGATAGCGCGCCAGCTCCGCGATCAGTTCATCGGTGGCGGGCACCAGGCGCGTCTTGCCGCCTTTGCCGTGCACCTCGATCCACCAGGGGTCGTCTCAGAAAACGGAAAATAAAGCACGCTAAGGCATAGCCGAACCTGCCAAGCTTGCCCCACCCTGTAGTGACGCGATCAGCGGGCAGGAAACGTTCCCCCTTCGCGCATGGCAGGCGCACACCAACTCAGACAGCACGGCCTCCATGCGCGCCAGGTCAGCCATTTTCTCGCGCACGTCCTTGA